>DAHVTI010000492.1 GCA_027324255.1 Bryobacterales bacterium
CCCCAACTCCAGCCCCTCCTGGTCCCGCGACGGCAAGTTCATCTACTTCACCTCGCGGCGTACAGGCCGCTTCGAAGTCTGGCGGATCCCCGCCGCCGGAGGCGCGCCCGTGCAGATTGCCTCCCACGGCGGCTTCCTTGCCCTGGAATCCCCCGACGGCAAGGTCCTCTTCTATATCAAGAGCAACGTCGGCACCGAAGGCCTCTTCGCCCTGCCCCTGTCAGCCGGTCCTGAACGCCAGATCACCCCCGAGAACATCGTCCGCAACTGCTTCTGGCCCGTGCCCGGCGGCGTCTACTACATCACCCCCCGCGACCTCGAGTGGTGCGACCTCCGCTTCCACGACCTCGCCACCGGCAAAAGCCGCGCCGTCGCCCCCGTTCAGCGCCCCGTCGCCTTCCGCCTCTCCGCCACTCCCGACCAAAAGACCTTCGTCTATTCCCGCCCCGTCACCGGCGCCGATCTCATGCTGATCGACAACTTCCGCTGACCCTCCGCCCCTACCTCGCCCCGCCCCCCACAAACGTCACAATCTCCACCGCCGCCCCCGCTTCCACCGCCGTCTCTTCCCATTGCCCCTTCCGCACCAGCACCCGGTTCAGCTCCACCGCCACCCGCTCCGCGTCCAGCCGCAGGTGCTCCACCAGGTTTCGGATATTCAGGCCCGATGGAACCTGTCTTTCTTCCCCATTGATAGTAATGGGGATATCTGTACTCAACGGTTGGTTTGACACGCTCTTCTGAGCCTCATTATAGTGAAAAGTTGGCTGTCGCGGCCCATCCGCGGCCCCGGTCCGCGATCCGTTCTCATGCCCACTTCCATCATCGAGGCCTATTTTCCGGTCCTGCTGCAGGTCGTGCTGGCCGCCGTCATCGCGGCTGCCCTCATCACCCTCGGCGTGGTCCTCGGCAATCGCGTCAAAAACAAGGTGAAGGACACTCCCTACGAGTGCGGCATCACCCCCACCGGCAATGCCCGTGAACGTCTCAGCGTGAAGTTCTATCTCGTGGCGATGCTGTTCATCTTATTTGATATAGAGGCCATCTTCCTCTACCCCTGGGTCGTGGTCTACCGCGAGTTGAAGCTCTTCGCATTCTTCGAGATGCTCATCTTCATCGCCCTGGTCCTCGCCGGCTTCTTCTACATCTGGAAGAAGGGTGTTCTCAACTGGGCCTCTGAAGACTCCACCGGAGATTCCGCGCGCTAGAGGGGGCGCCGCCATGCTGGCTGACAATCTGAAAAACTCCACTGTACCCGCCGCGCTCGAAGCCTGGGACCCCCAGGCCCTCCTGAACGGCGTCATCGCCCACGGCGAAACCACCCTTTGGGTCGAGCCTTCCAAAATCGCCGCCGTCTGCGCCTACCTCAAGTCCGAGTGGCAGTTCAACCGCCTCTCCGGCGTCACCGCCATCGACCGCTTCCCCATGGAGCCTCGCTTCGAGGTCGTCTACCTCCTCCACTCCATTCCCCGCAACGAACGCCTCAAGCTCAAGGCCGCCCTCCCCGGCGATCACCCCGAAATCGAATCCGTCTGCGGCGTCTGGGAAGGCGCCAACTGGTATGAGCGTGAAGTCTTCGACCTCTTCGGCGTCCGCTTCCTCTCTCATCCCGACCTCCGCCGCATCATGATGCCCGACTACTGGGAAGGCCACCCCCTCCGCCGGGACTTCCCCGTCCACGGCCACAAGTACTCCTACCAGAACGATTGACCGCCGCCACCCGACATGAAAGAGATCAACCGATGAGCGATTACGGGCAGACTCCACCGCTTGAGCCGGCGGCTCAGGATCCTTCCGCCGGCAGCACCCGCCGCATGGTCCTCAACATGGGACCCCAGCACCCGTCCACCCACGGCGTGCTCCGCATCCTCCTCGAACTCGACGGCGAAATCATCACCAACGCCCAGCCCGAAATCGGCTTCCTCCATACCGGCATCGAAAAGCAGGCCGAAGCCCTCGGCTGGCAGCAGGTAGTCACGCTCACTGACCGCATGGACTACCTCACCAACCTCTCCAACAACCTCGCCTACGTCCTCCCCGTCGAACGCCTCCTCGGCCTCGAAATTCCCCCCAAGGCCCAGTGGCTCCGCGTCCTCCTCTGCGAACTCTCCCGCATCAACTCCCACGCCGTCTGGCTCGGCACCCACGCCCTCGACCTCGGCGCCATGACCGTCTTCTTCTACTGCTTCCGCGAGCGCGAAGACATCCTCCGCATCTTCGAGATGTTCAGCGGCCAGCGCCTCATGACCTCCTACATCCGCATCGGCGGCGTCGCCCTCGAACCGCCCCGCGGCTGGCAAAAGGCCGTCGGCAAGTTCATCCGCGGGCTCTCCTCCAAAATCGACGAGTACGAAGACCTCCTCACCAAAAACCCCATCTTCCTCCAGCGCACCCAGGGCGTCGGCCACCTCTCCCTCGAACGCCTCCTCGACCTCGGCGTCACCGGCCCCATGATTCGCGCCGCCGGCCTCCAGTGGGACATCCGCAAGTCCGAGCCCTACTCGTCCTACGAAAAGTTCGACTTCGACGTCCCCGTCTTTCATGAGGGCGACGTCTACGCCCGCTTCCGCGTCCGCGTCGAAGAGATGCGCCAGAGCCTCCGCATCGTTCAACAGGCTCTCGAAGGCATGCCCGAAGGCCCCTGGAAGGCCGACGCCCCCCACGTCGTCCTCCCCGACCGCGAAAAGATGAAGACCCAGATGGAGGCCCTCATCTATCACTTCAAGATCGTCACCGAGGGCTTCCGCGTCCCCGCCGGCGACGCCTACGTCCCCGTCGAATCGCCCCGCGGCGAAATCGGCTTCCTCGCCGTCAGCGACGGCACCTCCAAACCCCTGCGCGTCTTCATGCGCACCCCCAGCTTCGGCAACCTCCAGTGCCTGACTCCGCTGTTCGAAGGCCGGCTCATCGCCGATTCCATCGCCTGCCTCGGCAGCATGGACTTTGTCCTCGGAGACGTCGACCGCTAAACGGATTCCGCCATGACTTTTTCGCCTGAACTCGAAGCCCGGTTCGCCAAAATGATCGGCAACTACCCGCCCGGCCGGCAGAAAGGAGCCCTCATCCCCATGCTCCTCTACGCCCAGGACGAGGTCGGCGCCGTCACCCCGGAAGTCATCGCCGAAGTCTCCCAGCGCCTCAAGGTTAAGCCTCTCGAAATCGAAGAGGTCCTCGGCTACTACACCATGCTTGCCCGCGAGCCCCGCGGCAAGTACCACATCCAGGTCTGCACCAATGTCAGTTGCCAGGCCCGCGGCGGCGAAGAGCTCTTCGAGCACGCCTGCAAAAAGCTCGGCCTCGGCAATCACGGCAAGACCGAAGACGGCCGCTTCTCCCTCGAGGAAGTCGAATGCATGGGCGCCTGCTCCTGGGCCCCCGCCCTCCAGGTCAACTACGACTTCCATTACGACATGACCCCCGAAAAGCTCGACAAGCTCATTGACAGCTTGCGGCAGATGCAGTGAGGAGCCGCCCATGAACACTCCCACACTTCTCCGCCCGCCGCACCCCCTCGAAGTCCGCGTCCTCACCCGCCGCTTCGAGTACCCCCGCACGGAGCCCGTCTGGCTCGACGAATACCTCCGCACCGAAGGCTACGCCGCCCTCCGCAAGGCCCTCGACATGGCCCCCGAAGCCATCGTCGACGAGGTCAAGAAATCTTCCCTCCGCGGCCGCGGCGGCGCCGGCTTCCCCACTGGCATGAAGTGGAGCTTCGTCGATCGCAAGTCTTCCAAACCCAAGTACATCGTCGTCAACGCCGACGAAGGCGAGCCCGGCACCTGCAAGGATCGCATCCTCATGGGCTTCGATCCCCACCGCCTCATCGAGGGCTGCCTCATCGCCGGCCGCGCCATCGGCTCCAATCGCGGCTGGATCTACATCCGCGGCGAGTACCGCCAGTACATTGACATCTGCGACAAGGCCATCGAGGAGGCCTACGCCGCCGGCTACCTCGGCGACAACGTCCTCGGCTCTGGCTGGGCCTTCCACCTCTCCACTCACACCGGCGCCGGGTCGTACGAGTGCGGCGAGGAAACCGCCCTTCTCGAATCCCTCGAAGGCAAGCGCGGCAACCCCCGCCTCAAGCCGCCCTTCCCCGCCGTCTCCGGCGCCTTTCAGTGCCCCACCGTCGTCAACAACGTCGAGACCTACTGCGCCGTCCCCGATATCATCCTCCAGGGCGGTGAATGGTACGCCGGCCTCGGCACCCCGCGCAACGGCGGCACCCGCCTCGTCGGCCTGTCTGGTCATTTGAACACCCCGGGCGTCTACGAAGTCCCGCTCGGCATGAACCTCCTCACCATCGTCAACGAGCTCGGCGGCGGCGTCTGGAAGGGCCGCAAGCTCAAGGCCATCATCCCCGGCGGCAGTTCCAGCCCCGTCCTCCGCGCCGACGAGTGCGACATACCCGCCGACTACGACTCCTTCGCCAAGGCCGGCACCATGCTCGGCTCCGGCGCCACCGTCGTCCTCGACGAGACCACCGACATGGTCAAGGTGCTCGCGCGCCTCATGAAGTTCTACGCCCACGAATCCTGCGGCTGGTGCATCCCCTGCCGCGAAGGCACAGCCTGGCTCAAGAAGATCACCGCCCGCCTCGACGAGGGCGTCGGCTCTTCCCAGGACATCGGCCTCATCGATCAGATCGCCAATTCCATGATGGGCCGGACGTTCTGTCCCCTCGGCGACGCCGCCGCCATGCCCGCCATGGCCTTCGCCCGCAAGTTCCGCGACGAGATCGAGGCCAAAATTCAATCCCCAGGAGCCTACGTCCCCGCGCCCGGCACCCAGCCCCTGGTGGTCTTATAGGAAATCGTCATGGCGGACCCCATCACACTTACCATCGACGGCCGGCAGGTCACCTGCGCTCCCGGCACGCTTGTCATCGAAGTTGCCAAACAGGCCGGCATCGAAATCCCCGCCTTCTGCTACTACGAGGGCTTCTCCCTCCAGGCCGCCTGCCGCATGTGCCTGGTCGAAGTCGAGAAGATGCCCAAGCTCATGCCTTCCTGCACGCTGCCCGCGGCCGCCGGCATGGTCATCCAGACCGAAAGCCCCAAGGTCGTCGAAGCTCGCAAGAGCATGCTTGAGTTCCTTC
The DNA here is from genome assembly GCA_027324255.1 of Bryobacterales bacterium. Taxonomy (GTDB): domain Bacteria; phylum Acidobacteriota; class Terriglobia; order Bryobacterales; family Bryobacteraceae; genus Paludibaculum. The sequence goes on from DAHVTI010000492.1 coordinate 5,099, forward strand.
TCACCAATCACCCCCTCGATTGTCCCGTCTGCGACAAGGGCGGCGAGTGCGAACTCCAGGACATGACGTTCCGCTACGGCGCCGGCGAAAGCCGCTTTTCCGAATTGAAGCACCACGCCGACGAAAAGCAGTGGAGCCCCGCCGTCTATTACGACCCCGCCCGCTGCATCCTCTGCTACCGCTGCGTCCGCGTCTGCGACGAAGGCCTCGGCGTCGGCGCCCTCGGGCTCTCCTATCGCGGCGTCCAGGCTGAAATCGTCCCCAACCACGGCGACCACCTCGAATGCGACGAGTGCGGCTGGTGCATCGACGTCTGCCCCGTCGGCGCCCTCACCTCCGGCACTTACCGCTACCAGTCCCGCCCCTGGGAGATGAACCACGTCGGCACCGTCTGCACCCACTGCTCCGACGGCTGCAAAACCACCCTCAGCGTCCGCAACGGCCAGGTGCTCCGCGCCAATAACCGCGACCGCTCCGGCATCAACGGCGAGTTCCTCTGCGTCAAAGGCCGTTTCGGCTTCGACTTCGTCCACAGCAAGGAACGCCTCCAATCGCCTCTGCTCCGCAAAGACGGCCAGCTCCAGCCCGTGTCCTGGAGTGAGGCCCTCGCCGCCGTCGCCGCGAAGTTCTCTGAAGTGAAGGCCCGCAACGGCCGCTTCGGCATCATCGTCTCCACCCGAACATCCAACGAGGGAAACTACTTCCTCCAGAAGTTCGCGCGCGAAGGCCTCGGCACCAACAACATCGATCACCACCGCTCCGGCGACGTCGCCACTCTCCTCGACGCCCTCCACGGCCGCACCGGCGCCCTCGCCACCGTCGCCGACCTCTACATCACCCCCGCCGCTCTCGTCCTCGGCGCCGACCTCGCCCAGCAGCACCCCCTGCTCGCCTATCAGCTCCGCGCCAACTCCCGCCACCACCAGTCAGCCACCTACACCGTCTCCAGCGGCCCGGTGCGTGAGGAGCAGTTCGCCGCCCGCGCCCTCCGCGCCGCCCCCGGCCAAGAGGTCGCCGCCCTCGAGGAAATCCGCGAGGACCTCAAAAAACATTCCTCCCTCATCGTGCTGTACGGCGCGTCCGTCAAAGGTGACGCCGTCCGCGCCCTCGTCGCCTTCTGCGACTCCCTCGGCATCGCCGTGAAGTACGTCCCCCTCCTCGACTACTCCAACTCCCGCGGCGCTCTCGACATGGGCCTCCTGCCCGGCCTCGGCCCCGGCTACCAGCCCGTCGCCGAGCCCGGCCTCAACCTCGACCAGATGCTCGCCGGCGCGAGCCTCGACGTCCTCTGGGTCGTCGGCGCCAA
>DAHVTI010000494.1 GCA_027324255.1 Bryobacterales bacterium
GCCCTCGGCGGTCGCGGCTGGGACGAGGCCACCTCCGTCGAATACCTCAAGACCCTCGCCATCTCGCGTCTCTATCTCGACAACATCGAGAACGTGCAGGCCAGTTGGGTCACGCAGGGCCTCAAGGTCCTCGAGCTCGGCCTCCACTTCGGCGGCAACGACGTAGGCTCCGTCATGCTCGAAGAGAACGTCGTCAAGGCCGCCGGCACCTCGAACTGCACCACCGAGGAAGAGCTGCGCAGAATCATCCGCGACGCCGGCTTCCAACCCGTCCAGCGCGACACCCTCTACCGCACCATGTTCCTCAACTAAGCATCCTCCACTCCCATCGACAGCCACCGTGTCCCCTGAGCGGAGCAAGCACTCCCCATACTCCCAACACCGTGTCATCCTGAGCGGAGCAGCTTGGGGCCCCTGCGCGCGCCGCGCGCTGGGGTAAGCGGAGCGAAGGATCTGCTTTTGTCTTTCAAACTCTCCGTCGACCAATGACCCATCACACCCCACCGTCCCTCCGCGGTGATATTCTGGCCCGTCATTTTTCTACCCTCAGGAGGACCACGTGAAAAAAGCCATCCTACTGGCGATTGGCGGAGTACTGCTCTTGGCCGGCTGCGGCCCGCAAACAAAAGAAGCGCCCGGCATCCCCACAGAACCCAAGTGGAAAGGCCTGCCCTACCGCCTCGCCTACGACACCAAAGCACCCAAGCCCAACCCCGCCGGCATCACTCTTCCCGGCATCAACTTCACCGCCAACCCCGACGCACTCGAGCGCCGCGCCACCCTCGTCGTCCGCTTTGACTCCTCCGGCATCAAGACCGACAAGCTCATCGTCAACCAGATCATCCTCGCCCCGTTCGACATCTCCGGCGACCACGGCTCGCTCTCCGCCGATACCCTCGACATCGCCGACCAGGGCCTCGCCCGGCTCACAGGCGCCTATTGCATGAAGGGCAAGGTCAACGTCTCCGTCGCGCTCGCCCGCTCCTCGCTCAACCCCGGAGCCGAAGACGCCGAAATCAACGACAAGCGCCTCTCTGACTGGCTCCCCACCACCGTCGACATCAAAAAGCCCCACACCGGCTGCAAGTAACCCACCCTCCGCCCATGCATCCCCCCTTCGCCTCTGCGCGTCGTCTGCGCAGAGGTCAAAGGGGTGTCCTCATCCCGCCACGTGGCCTGGGCAGCCTTCCAGATTCACCGGCACTGCCTCGCACCCACGCCCTTCCCTTTCCTGTCTCTCCACAAGTTTTCACTCGTTCTTTTGATGCAATCATCTGCATCGCTTTTCTCTTGACTCCATCCCTGAACCGAAATACGTTTCCGTATCGGATCTGCTCCGCGTAGCAGATCCATAGCAATTCGCCGTCATCGTTCCCCCAATCTGTATCGGAAAACGCAATGCTTGCACCTGCGGTCTGACCCCTGTTCGCCTCCGCCGCGGAGGTCCGGCAAACAGGTCCGGCATTGCGTACACACCCACCACCCAAGGAGGTCGCTTCATGCGCCTGTTGAAACTCTGTTGTGCCGCTCTCCTCGCTCTTGCCTCGGTTCTCCCCACCGCTTCCGCGCAATCGCTCGGCAAGGCCACACTCGCCCGCATCACTTTCAAAGGCACCTCCATCCTCGGCGCCTCGTCCGCCAGCTACAACACGATCACCATCCAGAACAATGCGCCCCAGCCCGATCTCGTCGGCGCACGCAAGAACTCCGTCAGATCCTCCACCACCACTCCCACCACGCTTTCCGTGCCGATGCCGCGTCTGGACGCCATCTCCACCGCCAGCCCCAGCGTCAACTTCACCGGCCTCACCACGGTCGATACCGCCATCGCCAACGAGGGCTCCGTCGTCACCCCGCCCGACCAGGGCCTCTGCTCCGGACACGGCTACGTCATGGAAGCCATCAACTCCTCGCTCGCCGTCTACAAATCCTCCGGCGCGCGCCTCACCACCCCCGAGTCCGTCTACACCTTCTTCAACCTCGACCCAGTCGCCAACCCCATCCTCAGTGACCCCCGCTGCTACTACGACGCCCCCACCCAGCGCTGGTTCGCCTCCATGATCAACGTGCTCAACTTCAACACCGGCCGCAGCAACCTCGTCCTCGCCGTCAGCCAGACCAGCGATCCCACCGGTGCCTACAATCTCTACTCGATTGACACCACCGATGACGGCCTCAACGGCACCCCCGCCGACACCGGCTGCTCCTCCAGCGACCCCTGCTTCGGCGACCAGCCCACTCTCGGCGCAGATGCCAACGGCATTTACATCACCACCAACGAATTTGATCTCGCGGGCTTCTATTTCAACGGCGCTCAGGTCTACGCCATCTCCAAGTCCGGCCTCGAATCCGGCTCCATGCCCACCGTCGTCCACATCGGCAACCTGCCCCTCGCCGAAGGCCCGGCCTACTCCATCCAGCCCGCCAGCTCGCCCGACCTCAGCTCTGAGGGAGACTCCGGCGT
>DAHVTI010000497.1 GCA_027324255.1 Bryobacterales bacterium
CGTGGGCGGCCGGCCCGCGCCCGCGGATCCGCGGCCTGGCCACGCAGCGCCACACGATCAACAACCGCGACTACCTGTTCGTGGAGGTCGAAACCTCGGATGGGATCACGGGCCTGGGCAAAGCCTCCATTTCCGGCCGCATCGACATGGTGGAAGAAGCGGTGCGCCGGTTCCTGCCGCACCTGAAAGACCGCGATCCGGCGGGCATCGACTGAAGCCACTCGTTGGCGCCGCGTACGCCGGAGAGGCTGGCGGAGTTGGCGGCGCAGACCCGTGCCGCCGGCTGGACCGGCGTGAAGTGGGTGGTGCCGCCGAAGGGCGGCACGGAGGCGGAACGGCTGCGCCGCCTCTCGGCCGAAATGGAAGCAGTGCGCCGCGGCGGCGGGCCGGACCTCGACATCGCCCTGGAGATGTGGGAGACCCTCACGGTGCGCACGGCGCCGGACCTGGCGCGGGCCGTGGCGCCGTTCCGGCCGCTGTTCCTCGAAGAGCCGTTCTGGCGCGAGGTGCCGCGGGCGCTCGGCGAGATTGCGGCCAGAAGCCCCGTGCCCGTGGCGGCCGGCGAGGCGCTCGTCTCGCGCTACGAGTTCCGGCAATTGCTGGAGGCGCGCGGCGCGCAGATCCTGCCGCCGGACGTCATCCACTGCGACGGGACGACGGAAACGCGGCGCATCGCCGCGCTGGGCGAGACTTACGGCGCGGAGATCGCGCCGCGCATGTTCTACGGCCCCGCGGCGCACGTGGCCAGCCTGCAGGCGGTGGCTTCCACGCGCAACTTCCTGATGCAGGAGTGGGACGCCGCGCTCGACGCGGTTTTCGAGAGCATCACCGGGGGGACATATCCGAAGGTGCGGCACGGCCACGCCACGCTCTCCGAACGGCCCGGACTGGGGCTCGAAATGGACTGGGCCGCACTGGACAAGCGCTATCCCTACCGCGGGCAATCGCTGCGCCCGCCGGGCGGGCACTGATGGGTGCGGCCGGGGCTATTGCTTGTTCGAGTAGGTGACCGAAACCTGCGTCTCCGAGCCGGACTTGCTGATCATGGCGGTGACGCTGCGGCGGTTGGCTTCGTCCTCGCCGACCACCATGCCTCCTTCGTCTCCGGTGGCCGGAGTGGTCACCTTGTAGCCGGCGCTGTTGAGTTCGTCCTGATAGAACTTCATGACGCCGGCAGGCGCATCAGAGACTTTGAAATGAACCATGCCGCCTTCGCTGCTGCCGCCTTTCGAGGCCACGGCGCCCTGGGGCTTCGAGCCGGGATAGTGGGGGACCCAATCCGGCAGTTGGGCCTCGCCGGCGCCGCCGATGGTGACCCGCTCGCCGCTGGATTCGTCGGTGAACGAGATCTTGCCGTTCTTGATGTCCTCGGCGTGCATGGTGATGACCTTGCCGGTCTTCTTCTCCCGAATGGTGAGTTCGCCGGAATCCTCGTCCATTTTGACGACCTCCACCTCGGGGTTCATGGCAAGGGCCAGGCGGGCGGCTCCGAGGGCGGGGTTCTTCTGCATCAGAGCGGAGTCGAAGCCGGCGTCGTGAGCCTTCTTGGCGACGAAGAATCCCGCGCCGACCACCACAAGGATGACGAGTAGGAAAATGGCCGCCAGGCCTCCGCCGATCCAGAGCAGGAGGTTGGGGCCCTTCTTGGCAGGAGGCGCGGCATAGGGCTGCTGCGGCGGGAACGGCGCCTGCGGCTGTGAGAAAGACGCCTGCGGAGGCGCGGGCGGAGGGGGCGCGGCCTGAGCCGCCGGCGGGGCAGCCGCGGCGGGCTTGCCGCAATTGCCGCAGAAGGTGGCATCAGGGGCCACCTGGGCGCCGCAATGGGAACAGAAGGGCATGGAATCCTCCAGGGATCCAGCATATGACGGATGCTGAGCCGTGTCGAGCGCAACGGCTGCGCAACGGCTGCGACGGAACTGGTACAACATTTCCATGCGAGTCCTGTTCATCGGCGGCACTGGGATCATCAGCACGGCCTGCGCGCGGCTGGCCGTGGAGCGCGGCATGGAAGTCACCCTGCTGACGCGCGGCAGGCGGCCCGGCGCGGCGCCGCCGGGAGTGCGGACGGTCGAGGCGGACATCGACGACACCGCCACGGTGAAGCGGGCGCTGCAGGGCGAGCGCTTCGACGCCGTAGCGGACTTCATCGCCTATGACCCGGCTCAGATCGAGCGCGACCTGGAGCTGTTCCGCGGGCGCACCCGGCAGTACGTCTTCATCAGCTCCGCCAGCGCCTACCAGAAACCCGTGGGCCACTACCTCATCACCGAATCCACGCCGCTCGCCAATCCCTTTTGGGATTACGCGCAGAGCAAGATCGCCTGCGAGGAACGCCTGATGCGCGCCTACCGCGACGAGGGCTTCCCGGCCACCATCGTGCGCCCGTCGCTGACATACGGTGAGACGCAGATCACGCTGGCGGTGAACACGTGGACGAGGTCCTACACCGTGGTGGACCGCATGCGGCAGGGCAGGAAGGTGATTGTGCCGGGCGACGGAACGTCGCTGTGGGTGATCACGCACAACACGGATTTCGCGAAAGGCTTCGTCGGGCTGCTGGGCCTGAACCAGGCCATCGGTCACGCCTTCCACATCACCAGCGACGAGGCGCTGACGTGGGACCAGTACTACCGCATGGTGGGCGAGGCGGCCGGCGTCGAGCCGCAACTGGTGCACATCCCGGTGGAACTGCTGGGCGCGTGCGTGCCCGAGATGCTGGGCGGGCTCAAAGGCGACAAGGCCGCCAGCGTGGTGTTCGACAACACCAAGATCAAGCGCTTCGTCCCCGGCTTTCAGGCGGCGGTGCCGTTCGCCGTGGGCGTGCGGCAGACGATGGCGTGGTTCGACGCGGACGAGTCGCGCAGGCAGGTGGACGAGGAGGCCGGCCCGCGCTGGGACCGGCTCATTGACGCCTGGGAGTGGGGGTTCGAGGAGGCGCTGCGGAGGTTCCGGGCGGAAAGCTGACGGCGGCGGGCCGGACGCGGCATCCGATTTTCCTGTTGACATTCTACAGGAGTGGGCGCATACTCCTGTTGGATATCAACAGGAGGTCGGATGGCAGGCTCGAAGACGGAGGTTCCGCAGGGGACACTGGACATGCTGGTGCTGAGGACGCTCCAGCACCTGGGCCCGACGCATGGCTGGGGCATCGCTCGACGCATCGAGCAGGTGGCGGAAGACGCTCTGAAAATGAACCAGGGGACGCTGTACCCCGCGCTGGTGCGGCTGGAGCAGCGGGGGTGGATCAAGTCCGCGTGGGGCGTGTCGGACCACAACCGCCGGGCGCGTTTCTACCAGATCACCGCCAGGGGGAGCAAGCAGTTGCAGGTAGAAGAGGAAAGGTGGGACCGGATCGCGGGCATCATCGCCCGCATCCGGCAGCCCTTTCCGGAGGAAGGCGCGCCATGAGGATCATCGGGACGCTGATTGAAAGGCTCCGGGCGCTGCGCCGCAAGGACCAACTGGACCGCGAACTCGACGAGGAGGTGCGCTTCCACCTGGAGATGCAGGCGGCGGAATGCGTGCGACGGGGAATGACGATAGAAGAAGCGCGCTACGCGGCGCAGAGAGAGTTCGGGGGGGTGGAGCAAAGGAAGGAGGAGTGGCGGGACGCGCGGTTCCTGCCTGCCCTCGAGTCGTGGTGCCAGGACCTCGGATACGCGGTGCGCGCGCTGGGGCGGGCGCGCGGTTTCGCGCTGTTCGCCGTGCTGAGCCTGGCCCTGGGCATCGGGACGAACACGGCGGTGTTCACGATGCTCAGGTCCCTGGTGCTGCGCCCGCTTCCCTACCCCGAACCGGAGCGCTTGGTGCAAATGCAGGAAACCGCCATGTGGATGGGAAGTTCCACCTGGGGGAGCGTCTCGGCTCCGAACCTGAAGGACTGGCGGGATCAGAACACGGTCTTCGAGAGCATGGGGGCCTACGCGGTGGGCGGGGTGAACCTGGCGAAGGGAGAGGAGACGGTGCGCGTGGCGGGCGCGCACGTGGAGAGCGAGGTGTTCCAGGCGATGAAGGTGGCGCCGCTGCTGGGGCGTGTCATCCGGTCCGAGGAGAACGTCGAGGGGCGGGACCGGGTGGTGGTCTTGAGCTACGGCCTGTGGCAGCGCAGTTTCGGCGCGGATCCGAACGTGGTGGGAACGCGCGTGGGGATCAACGGCGGAGAAAGCGTCGTGATCGGCGTGATGCCGGCGGCTTTTCAATTCCCGCCGCGCTCGCGCATGGAGTTGTGGACTCCGCTGACCTTTCCCGCCTGGGCGCGGAACGAGCGCGGGTCGCACTACCTCAACGTGCTGGCGCGGCTCAAGGAAGGGACCGGCTGGACGGCGGCGCAACTGGAGATGAACGAAATCGCGCGGCGCCTGGAGAAGATCCACAGGGAGAATGCGACGCGCGGCGTGAGGATCCTGTCGCTGCATGGGGAGACGGTCCGCGGAACGTTGCGCATCCTGACGGTGCTGTGGTTTGCCGTGGCGGTAGTGCTGCTGTTGGCCTGCGCGAACGTGGCACACCTGGTGCTGGCCCGGGCGATGGCGCGACGGCGGGAACTGGCATTGCGCGCGGCGCTGGGAGCCGGGCGGTGGCGTCTGGTGCGGTTGTTCCTGATCGAAGGACTGCTGCTGGCGGCGGCGGGCGGAGCGGCGGGATTCTTCGCGGCGGGCTGGTCGCTGGACGGCATTACGGCGGTGGCGGGCGAGCAACTGCCGCAGGGGATCCCCGTCGAGACGGACTGGACGGTGCTATGCTTCTGCGCCGGAGCGGCCCTGTTTTCCGCGCTGCTGGCGGCGCTGCCGCCGGCCTGGAACGCGACCCGCGTGGACCTGCAAAGCGCGCTGAAGGAGGCGGGCTCGGCGGGCGGGCCTTCCGTTCCGCGCAGCCGCAATGTGCTGATGGTGTGGGAGGTGGGGCTGGCGCTGGTGCTGGTGATGGGCGCGCTGGTGCTGCTGCGCAGCCTGCGCGTGCTGAACAGGGACGACCTGGGCTTCGACCACGAACAGGTCCTGACCATGAAAGTGGCGGTGCCCTCGCACAGCGGGCAGGAGGCGCGGGTCACCGAATTTCACCGCCGCGTGGTGGACCGCGTGCAGGCCATGCCCGGCGTGATTCACGCCGCGGAGATCAACCTGCTGCCCGTGCAGGAGTTTTACTCCAACGCGAACTTCTCCATCCGCGGCCGGGCGGCGGATCGCGCCGGATTCGGGCCGGCGGCGGAAATTCGGGTGGTGACACCGGGATACTTCCAGGCACTCGGAATTCCGCTGGTGAGGGGGCGCTACTTCCTGGAGTCCGACCTCGAGGGCAGGCAGCGGGTGGCGATCATCAACCGCCGGACGGCGGAGCTTTACTGGCCGGGCCAGGACCCGGTGGGGCAGTGGGTGGCGATCGGGACCGAGCCGAAGCCGGATGCATGGATGAGGATCGCGGGCGTGGTGGACAATGTCCGCCACGCAGGACCTTATCGCCCGCCGCTGACGGCGTTATACGTGCCGCTGAGCCGCCGCGGCCCGCACTGGGCGTGGCCGGGCATGAGCCTGGTGGTGCGGTCGGTCGTGGAGCCGGAGATGCTGGCGCGCGAGGTGCGTCAGGCCGTGCGTTCGGTCGATCCGAATGCCGCGGTGTACCTGGTGCGAACGATGGAGGGCGTGGTGAACGATGCGGCGGCGGGCGCGCGGTTGCTGGCCCGGCTGCTGGCCATCTTCAGCGGACTGGCGGTGGCGCTGGCGCTGGTGGGTGTCTACGGCGTGATGTCCTACCTGGTGTCGCAGCGAACCCACGAGATCGGGGTGCGGATGACGCTGGGTGCGGGGAGAGGAGAAGTCCTGCTGATGGTGCTGGGCCGCGGCGCGCGGACGGCGCTGGTCGGCGTGGCGGTGGGCACGCTCTGGACGATGCCGCTGTGGTTTCTGGCACGACACTATCTGCTGGGCGAGAACTTCGGATACCTGTGGTCTTACGGACAAGCGGCCGCGGGCGTGCTGGCCGTGGCGCTGGCCGCCAGCTTCGTGCCGGCGTGGCGGGCCTCGCGCCTGGATCCGCAGAGCACCCTGCGGAGCGAGTAAGAATTCGAGCCGTTCCGCAAGCCTATTGCACGGCCAGCTTGTCCCGCTCCGGCAGCGCCGGGAACGGATTGTGCGGCTCCACCTGGTACCAGAAGGCCGTGGAGGCGATGTCGTCGGTCAGCGGCAGGTACGTGCCGTTGTACTTCCAGCCCAGCGCCTGGATGGTCACGCGCAGGTCTTTTTCGAAGCGGACCGGATCGGTGAGGTGCCAGCGGTACAAGCCAAAGCGCTGCTGCGACTGGTAGAGGCCGTCGGGGCGGATCACCTGCGCCAGGCCCGAATACGGTGTCGTGAACGGCTCGTACTGCCGCTTCTCCTTGTTCTCGAAGTTGTACGACCCGCAGAAGTAGTCTTCCGTCCCGGTGCCGGCGATGGTGGGGAACGCCTTGTCGCCGTCCATGTAGAACTTGATCTCGCCCTCGCCCCACCAGCCGTTGTTGTGGACGCCCCACGCCAGGTAGGTACCCACGTAGTGGCCGCGGCCCTGGATGCCGTCGACGATGGTGTAGACCTCCTTGAAGGGCAGCGGGTTGGTGCGGCGGAACTGCGCGTGAAAGTAGCCCGCGTCGGCCGGCACCGGCGCCAGCACGTAGTCGATCTGGTAGTAGATCGTCATCGGCTTGTCGTCGAGGTTCTGCAGCGTGAGCCTGGCCTTCTTCCGGAACGGCATGGGCCAGTAGGAGTTGAAGGCGCTGCCCGGGTTGACGCAGATCGACTGGGAAGTGATGGGCGCGTACCTGCCCCAGCCCATGGCGAAGAAGTCGCCCACCGGGGCTTCGACCGACGGCGCGGCCTCGCCGTCCCAATACATGCGCAGGATGGAGAAGCGCCAGTTGCCCGTCGGCGTCATCCAGATGTGCTGGATGGCGCCGGGGCCATCGATCTCGCCGAGGGTGAAGGTGGTGCCGGGCTGCACGACGATGTACGGGTTCACCTTCCAGCCCTGGCCCAGTTCGGCCGCGGCGCGGGACGCCGAGCCTTTTTCCGCCATGGCGCCTTGGCCCTTCTCTCCGGTCAGGTTTTCCGGGCTGATGGAACGCGTCTGCGCCCTGGTGACGCGATAGATGTTCTCGAGGCTCGAGGTGAGCCCGCTGTAAGGCGCGTCCTGGGCGGGCAGCGGCAGGGCCAGGCAGAATGGCAGGGCGGCGATGGCGAGGCGGCGTAAGGTCATCATCCGGGAGGTCTCCTTGTGCTCGTGCGGCGACCCCTATCTTATTCCGGCCAACCAACATGGCGCCACCGCCGCAGCCTCCCGGCCCCGGCGGGCCTCAGTTGGTGAGGATCTTCGATCCCTTAATGTCCACTTTGCCGCTGGCCTTCACCGAGATATCGCCGCTGGCTTTGATCACAATCTGGGCGCTGTCGATCACGATCTTATTCTTGGCCAGCGCGATCGTGGAATCGCCGCTCCGCAGCACCAGGGAGTCGGCCGTTCCGGACAGCAATCGCTCCAAAGCGTTCAGCCGCGACTCCAACCGCTCGATCTTCTGCGCCATCTGCGCCATCTGGCTGGTAGGGTTCAAAACACGGACCTCCTGGAACCGGCTCTAAACTCCGCCCGTTCAGATGCGAGGATAGCGCGGTTCGGGCGCCGCTGCCCAATCGCGGGGAGGGGCCGCCCGCCGGACCACCCGCCCCGGCTGCCTCCTGTTAGAATCGGGGAAGTTCTCCCGCACCGCTGGGCGGCCGCTCCATTCGGCCGAGAAATTCAAAATCGAGGGGCTATTGTCATGCAAAAGATCACTCCATTCCTGTGGTTCGACACGCAGGCGGAAGAGGCGGCGCAGTTTTACGTCTCGATCTTCGAAAATTCACGGATCGTGAACATCACCCGCTGCGGCGATGGCGGGCCGGGTCCGAAGGGCAGCGTCCTGACGGTCGAGTTCGATCTGAACGGGCTGCGGTTCGTCGGCCTGAACGGGGGCCCGCAGTTCCGGTTCACGGAGGCCATCTCGCTGGCGGTCACCTGCGAAACTCAGGAGGAAGTGGATCGCTATTGGGCCGCGCTCACCGAGGGCGGCGAGGAGGTGCAGTGCGGGTGGCTGAAGGACCGCTACGGCCTCTCCTGGCAGATTACCCCGCGGATTCTCGTCGAGCTGCTCGGCGACCCGAATCCGCAAAAAGCGCAGCGCGCCATGCAGGCCATGATGCAGATGAAGAAGATCGACATCGCCGCGCTGCGGCGAGCCTGCGACGCCGTGTGACGGCGGGCCGCCGCCCTCACCCTCCTCGCTCCAGCAGTTCCAGCACCGCGGCATGGCCGCGCCGGCGCGCCCATTCCACGGGCCGGGCCCAGGCCTCTTCCGCCGGCAGGCGGGGATCGGCGCCCTGCGCCAGCAGCCAGGCCGCCATCTCCGTCCTGCCTTCGCGCGCGGCCCAGCCGAGCGGCGTGGAAGACCACTCCGTCTCCACCGCGTCCAGTTCTGCGCCGTGTTCCAGGCACACCGCGGCCACGGCCGTGTCGCCCTGGGCGGCGCAGCGGTGCAGCAGCGTGATGCCCAGCCAGTTACGGCGCTTCGGATCCAGGCCGAGCTCGAACAACTGGCGCGCGAACTCGGGCGTGGGCGGCGTGGCGCGGCTCCACCACGGCGTGGGATCGGGGCTGCGCCGCAGCAGGTCCGGCTGGTAACGCAGGATCAGCCGCAGCATCTCCGGACTGTCGAACCGCTCGCCCACCTCCAGCCGCGGATTGGCGTGCAGCATGGCGCCGAGGGT
>DAHVTI010000510.1 GCA_027324255.1 Bryobacterales bacterium
TCGGTCCGCCAGCGTGCTGGCGATATACAGGTCGCCGTTGGCCGCCACCGCCAAACCGCCCGGCTCGGCCAGTTGCGTCTCGCCCGCCGGCAGCCCGTCGCCGTTGTACGATGTCAACCCGTTCCCCGCCACCACCGTCGCTGGCCCTTCCGCCTCCGCCCGCAGAATCCGCCCCGGCGCCAGCTCCGCGATCAGCAGCGCCCCGCCCGCGCTCACCGCCAGGCTCTGCGGCAGCAACAGCCCCGCTTCCGCCCCCGCCGCCACTGCCACCTCTCCGTCCGCGTTGATCCGCAGCACCCTCGACCGGTTCACCTGTGACACGTAAACATTCCCCAACGTATCCACCGCCAGCCCCGACGCCACCTCGTACTCGCCCGGAAAGTCCTCGTCCGGCGCCATCAGCGGCACCGTCGTCATCTCTCCCGTATTCTCGTCAATGCGCCGCACCCGCGGCTCCAGTTGTTCCGCGTAATAGACATTGCCCGCCCCGTCCGCCGCCACGATGTAAGGCATCTGCAGCGAAGCCGCCGCCGCCGGTCCGTAGTCGCCCGCTATCGACGCCTTCCCCGTCCCCGCAAAGTGCGACACCTCGCCCGTCGCCGCGTCCACCGCCATCAGCATCCGCGCTTCCCGGTCGGCCACTATCAGCCGCCCGCCCGGCGCCGCCGCAATCCACGCGATCGACTGCAATGGCCCCTCTTCTTCCAGCTTCACCACCGTCCGGATAACGCCCGTCTCCACCGCCACCGCCCGGATGCCCGACGCTGTCGCGATGTAGAGGTTGCCCGCCTCGTCCACCGCCACCGCCGCCGGATCGTCGAGCCTCGCTTCGCGCGCCGGCCCGTCGTCGCCCTCCGTCCCCCGCGGCCCGCTGCCCGCCGCCAACTCCAGCACGCCCTCCGGCGTCACCCGGTACACCCGGTTCCGCGCCGTCTGGCTGAAGTACAGGTTCCCGTTCGCATCCGCCGCCAGCCCCGCTGGCGCCGTCAGCCCGATCGCATCCGCCCGCACCCCTTCCGGGTCGAACCCCGCCACCGTCTCGATCACCGCCGCCTGCTGCGCAAGCAGGCCCGCGGCGCCTAACACCGTCAACGCCAGTATCTTCATTTCTTTTGCGTCCACTCGCCCACCCACTCCAAGAATGTCTCATACCACAGCAGCGAATTCTGCGGCTTCAAAACCCAGTGCCCCTCGTCCGGGTACACCAGCAGCTTCGACGGCACCTTCTGCGCCTGCAGCGCCGTGAACAACTGCAAGCCCTGCCCGTACGGCACCCGGTAGTCCAGCTCGCCGTGGATCACCAGCGTCGGCGTCTTGAAATTCGCCGCCGACTTCGACGGCGACCACTTCTCGTACATCTCCGGGTTCTGCCACGGGAAGCCCTTGAACTCCCACGTCGAAAACCACAGCTCCTCCGTCTCCCCGCCCATGCTCGGCAGATCGTAGACGCCCGCGTGCGACACCATCGCCTTGAACCGCGTCGTGTGCCCCAGCATCCAGTCCACCATGTAGCCGCCGTAGCTGCCGCCCGCCGCCGCCATCCTCTCCGCATCTACATACGGCAGCTTCTCCACGTGGTCCGCCACCGCCATGATGTCTTCAAACGCCCGCCCGCCCCAGTCGCCGTTGATGTCGTCCGTGAACTTCGTCCCGTAGCCCGTCGATCCGCGCGGGTTCGGCATCACCACCACGAACCCCGCCGTGGCGAACACCTGCGGGTTCCAGCGGTAGCTGAACGTCTCTCCCCACGCCCCCTGCGGCCCGCCGTGGATCAGGAACAGCACCGGGTACTTCTTCAACCCGTCGAACGCCGGCGGCTTCAGCAGAAAGCTGTGCACCTGCGCGCCCTCCGCCCCGCTCACCGTGAACTCCTCCAGCGGCTTCAGGTCGTGCTCGGCCAGGAACCGCTCGTTCAGTTTCGTGATGGCCACCGGCGCCCCGCCCGCGCTCGACGCCCGGTAGATCTCCGTCGGGCTCGCCCCGGTCACTTCCGTGTACACCAGCGTCTTGCCGTCGCCCGTGAACTGCAGGTCGTCCACGTGCGCCGCGCCCTGCGTCAATGCCCGCGTCCCGCCGCCCGCCACCGGAATCAGCATCGCCTGCTGCCGCCCGCGGTCTTCCACCGTAAACGCGATCCGCTTCGAATCCGGGTGCCACCGGAAGCCCGTCACGTGCCGGTCCAGGTTCTCCGTCAGCACGTTCAGCTTGCCCGTCTCCCGCTCCAGCACCACCAGCCGCCAGCGGTCGCTTTCATACCCCGCCCGCACCTGCATCCGCCACGCCAGCCACTTGCCGTCCGGCGAGTATTGCGGCGCTGCGTCCGCCCCCGGGCTGCTCGAAATCTTCAACGCCTCCTGCCCTTCAGAAGGGCCCTCGATCGGCACCGTGTACAGCTCCCAGTTCGTGCTCAGCGCCTGGTCCTCGTCCAGGTCCGCCGCGTAGCACACCTCCTTGCCGTCCGGCGACACCGCGTAGTCGCCGCCCCCGCTCAGCGAAAACGGCGGCACGCTGTATTTGTATCCCGGCGTCAGATCCCGCACCGCGCCGCCTTCGGCCGCCACCGCCATCAGGTGCTTCACCCGTTTCCCGCGCCACTCCGTCCAGTGCCGGTACAACAGCGACGTGTAGGCCCGCGCCTTCACCTTGCTCTTCGCCTCCGCGTCCAGCTTCTTCTGGTTGCACCCATCGTCGGCGTTGCACTCCGGATACACCTCGGAGGTGAACACCAGCGTCGCGCCGTCGCCCGACCAGATCACCCCATCGGCTTCCGTCGCCAGCTTCGTCACCTGCTTCGCGTTCCCGCCCAGCGCGTCCATCACCCACACCTGCGCCGAGCCGCCCCGCGTCGAGATCCACGCGATCTTCTTCGAGTCCGGCGAGAACCGCGCACCCGTGTTCCGCCCTTCGCTCGTCGCCTGCCGCGCCGCGCCTCCCGCCAGCGGGCTGATCCACAACTGCCTCGCCTGCGCGTTCTTCTCCACGTCCACTTCGCCCACGGTGTAGATCACCGCCGAGCCGTCCGGCGCCACCGAGGGCTCGGAGATCCGCTTCAGCTTCATCATCTCCGCCGCCGTGAACGGCGTCTTCTGGGCCTGCGCGGCCACGCACGCGGCCACCATCGCCGCTGCAAACAGACGAAACATCATACCCCAATGATACGATGGTGTTTTCTCCCTACACCTATGGTCCGGCCTTACCGCGGGGTTTACCCCAACATCGCTTCCACCGCCTACGTCGACCAGGCGGCCACCGTCATCGGCGACGTCACCCTCGGCCAGCGCGCCTCCGTCTGGCCCGGCGCCGTCCTCCGCGGCGACGTCAATAAAATCGAGATCGGCGGCGATACCAACATCCAGGACGGCTCCGTCCTCCACGGCGAACTCGACCGCTACCCCGTCATCCTCGGCGCCCGCGTCACCGTCGGCCACATGGCCTGCCTCCACGGCTGCGTCGTCGAAGACGATGTGCTGGTCGGCATCGGCGCCATCGTCCTCAACGGCGCCCGCGTCGGCCGCGGCTCCATCATCGCCGCCGGCAGCCTCGTCCCCGAAGGCATGGAGATCCCCCCGGAATCCATGGTCATGGGCGTCCCCGCCAAGGTCCGCCGCCAGGTCACCGAAGAGGAGAAGGTGCGCTTCGCCGAAAACGCCCAGCGCTACATCCGCTACCGCCAGGACTACCGCGAAGAGGCGGCTCACTAAATGATCAAGGCCATCCGCGGCACCCGCGACATCCTCCCCCCGGCCTCCGCCCTCTGGAACCACGTCGAAGCCGCCACCCGCCACGTCTTCCGCACCTTCCACTACCACGAGATCCGCACCCCCATCTTTGAAGAGACCGCCCTCTTTGCCCGCGGCGTCGGCCAGGACACCGACATCGTCTCCAAGGAGATGTACACCTGGGACGACCGCGACGGCACCTCCATCACGCTCCGCCCCGAAAACACGGCGTCCGTCATTCGCGCCTACATCGAGCACCGCCTCGACCAGATCCCCGGCCTCAAGAAGCTCTACTACATCGGCCCCATGTTCCGCCGCGAGCGCCCGCAAAAAGGCCGCTACCGCCAGTTCTCGCAAATCGGCGCCGAATGCATCGGCTCGGACTCCCCCGTCATCGACGCCGAGATGATCGAGCTCGCCCTCGAAGTCCTCGTCCGCTGCGGCGTCCAAAACCCCCACCTGCTCCTCAACTCCGTCGGTTGCGCCACCTGCCGCCCCCGGTTCGTCGAGGCTCTCCGCGAACGCCTCCAGCACGTGAAGCACACCATGTGCGCCGACTGCCAGCGCCGCGCCGATACCAACGCCCTGCGCGTGCTCGACTGCAAAGTGCCCGAAGACCAGAACATCATCGACTCCCTCCCCTCCATCCTCGAGCACCTCTGCCAGCCCTGCGCGCAGCACTTTGAAACCGTGAAGTCCATGATCGAAGCCCGCGGCATCGACTACGAAATCCGCTCCCGCCTGGTGCGAGGCCTCGACTACTACACCCGCACCACCTTCGAAGTCACCCACGGCGCCCTCGGCGCCCAGAACTCCATCCTCGGCGGCGGCCGCTACGACGGCCTCGCCGAATCCCTCGGCTCGCGCATCCCCGCCCCCGGCATCGGCTTCTCCATCGGCGAGGACCGCCTCGTCATGGCCATCGAAGAGCACGTCAAGGCCGAAGACCTCGCCCGCCTCGACGTCTTCCTCATCGCCCTCGGCGATGCCGCGTTGAAGCACGCCGCCCTCCTCGCCCGCGACCTCCGCGCCCAGGGCATCTCCGTCGAGCTTTCCGCCGACCACAAAGTGAAGCGCGCCATGGAGACCGCCAACAAGCTGAACGCCCGCTACGCCCTCATCCTCGGCGACAACGAGATCGCCGCCGGCGTCTATGCGCTCAAGGACATGGCGTCGGGAGAGCAGCAAAACCTGTCGAAAAGTGCGTTGTTAAGCGCTTTCAATGCGTGAAAAGTGTCATTTTTTGCGCTATCCTGATCACTGCCGAGCCTTCCGGTATACCGGAGGGGCGGGGGACCCAGTTCCTGGGGCGCATCGGTGCTTTGGCGCCGTAGGGTACTTTTCAGCCCGAGCCCGTCAGCTAACCTCGCAGGCGAATTGAAGAGCCGCCGTTCTTGAAAAGGAGCGCGCGCGCAAAGGAGCCCGCCCATGTCCGCCTCCGTGGACGGCGCGCCGCTATCGCGGCAGCGCATTGTCATCGCATCCACCGTCGCCCTCTCGTTCATCTCGTTCTGGCGCGCCGCCGCCATCGTGCTGTCCGACCTCGCCTCCTCCGCCTACTACGTCGGCGGCATCGCCGAGCAGTCCATCGGCAAGGCCGCGCCATGGTTCATCCTCGGCATCATGCTGTTCAGCTACGCCGTGCGCGCCGTCTACATCGAAGGCTGCGCCATGTACGTCCGCGGCGGCGTCTACCGCGTGGTGCACGAAGCTCTCGGCCCGCGCATGGCCAAGCTCGCCGTCTCGGCGCTGATGTTCGACTACGTCCTCACCGGCCCCATCTCCGCCGTCTCCGCCGGGCTCTACCTCTCCGGACTGCTGAACGAGACCGCCGCGCACCTGCTGCACAAAGGCCGCCCCGTCAACGACGCGGCGTTCGCCGTGGTGTTCGCCCTGGCGGTGACCATCTATTTCTGGCGCAAGAACACCATCGGCATCCACGAAAGCTCGCAGAAGGCGTTGCGCATCATGCAGATCACCACCGCCATGGTGGTGACGCTGATCCTCTGGTCGGTCTACACGATCCTGGCCAAAGGCTATCAGCCGGTGCCGTGGCCCACTGTGGGCAACCTCCACCTGAACGCCGAGTCGCTGGGCTGGTTGCCCCTGAACTGGGCGACGTCGATCCCGGTCATCGCGGTGCTGGTGGGGCTCGGCCACTCGCTGCTGGCGATGTCGGGCGAGGAGACGCTGGCGCAGGTGAACCGCGAGATCGCGCATCCGAAGCTGAAGAACCTGGAGCGCGCCGGCCTAGTGATCTTCATCTACTCGATGGTCTTCACGTCGCTGGTGTCGTTCCTGGCGGTGATGCTGATTCCGGACGGCGAACGGAAGCACTTCCTCGACAACCTGATCGGCGGGTTGGCGATGAACCTGGCCGGGCCGGACTGGCTGCGGCTGGCCTTCCAGGCGGTGGTGGTGGCTGTGGGCGCGCTGATCCTGTCGGGCGCGGTGAACACGTCGATCATCGGCTCGAACGGCGTCCTGAACCGGGTGGCCGAGGACCGCGTGCTGCCGATGTGGTTCCGCAAGCCGCACGCGAAGTTCGGCACCACCTACCGCCTCGTCAACATGATCGTGTTGCTGCAACTCGCCACCATCCTGCTGAGCGGCGGCAACGTCTACCTGCTCGGTGAGGCTTACGCCTTCGGGGTCGTGTGGAGCTTCGCCTTCAACGCCACCTCCGTGCTCATCCTGCGCTACAAGGACCGCCGGCCGCGCGAGTGGCGCGTGCCGTTCAACCTGCGCCTGGGCTCCGTCGAGATCCCCGTGGGGCTGGGCCTGATTACGCTGACCCTGTTCACGCTGGCGGTCACCAATGTCCTGACCAAGAAGCTGGCCACCATCTGGGGCACGGCCTTCACGCTCGCGTTCTTCTCGCTGTTCGTGCTCTCCGAGAGGATGAACCGGCGGCGGGCGGCGGAGGCCGGGGCCTCGCACGAGCAGTTCCGGCTGGACGAAGCCGACGAGGTGTCACACGACGCCGTCGACGTGCGCCCGGGCGGCGTGGTGGTGGCGGTGCGGAATCCGATGCGGCTGCAGCACCTGCGGCGCATCCTGGACAAGACCGATCCGCGCAAGCAGGACATCGTCGCCGTCTCCATCTCGGACGAATCCACGCCGTTCACCGAACGCGAGTCCGAGCTGTTCACCCACGTCGTGACGCTGGCGGAAAAAGCCGGCAAAACCGTCAAGCTGCTCACCGTGCCGGGTACCGACCCCACCTTCGCGCTGGTGCAGACGGCGGCGCAGCTCAAGGCCTCGCGCATCGTCATCGGCACCTCGCCGAAGCTCAGCACCAACCAGCAGGGGCACTCCGTCGGACTGCAGTGGGAGAAGCTGCCCGAGCCGCGTCCCGCCATCTCGCTGGAGATCGTCCCCGACGATCCCGAGGCCAGGCCCTTCTTCGTGAACCTGGGGCCGCACCCGCCGCGGCTGTGGCCGGAAGACATCGATCTGCTGCACCAGTTGTGGCGCGAACTGTCCGAAGCCGGGCCCGGCCCCGAGCTGCGCCACCGCGACGTGGTCGGCGTGGCGCTCCACCGGCTGAAGGCCGACCTTTCAGGCGAGCGGCGCGACGAGGTGATCCAGGCGATTCAGCGCACCGCCACCCACTGAGCCGGCAGGCGCCAGCGCTGCTGGAAGATCACTTCAAAGCGCAGGAAGTAGCCCATGTCCCGCCCCGTGTAGAAGCTGCCCGGGGGCTGCGACTCCCACAGCACGTGCCCGGACCACTGCTTCGTCAGGTTCACGCCCAGCCGCGCCTGCACGTGGTTGCCGCGGAACGTGCCGTTCGAAAAAACCGCGGGCGAGCCGGCGAACGGGTGGTAGGCGCCCATGCGGTACCAGGTGAAGCGCAGGTCCAGCGGCTTCACGGGCGCGGCGCCGAACTCCGCCTGCCACAGCGAGGTGTTCGTCCAGTAGGCGACACCCTGCTCGCGGAACTGGCCGTAGATGTACAGCTCGCTCCACTTCGGCCAGCGCGAGAAGATCGGGACCCAACCCTCGATGCGGCCCTGGGTGGAAGGGTCGTCGCCCGACATCGCCCAATGCCCGGCCCGCAGGTACGGCTGGGCCGCCGCCGCGAACGTCTTCTTCAGATACCCGTAGCCGCCCCAGCCGGCGATGGGCGTGCCCGGATGCTGCGCGCCGCGCTGCACGGCAAACTCGCCGGTGGCCGAAAAGCCCTGCTTCAAC
>DAHVTI010000517.1 GCA_027324255.1 Bryobacterales bacterium
GCCCTCGCCACGCAGGGCATCAACGCCACGCAGGACTTCCTGCCCGCCAAGGGCAAGTTCTGGGCCATGGTCGCCCTGTCGGCCGTGCAGGGTGTGGCCGCCGTGGTGGCGCACTTCGCCAATCCCGACGGCACGTCGGCCGAGGCCGCCTACATCAAGAAATGAACCTCGATCTCCAAGTGCGGCGCTGGCCGGTTGAGAAGCTGATTCCCTTCTCCCGAAATTCTCGCACGCATAGCGAAGCGCAGGTGGCGCAGATCGCCGCCTCGATCGCCGAGTTTGGGTGGACCTCGCCAATTCTCGCCGGCAGCGACGGAATCATCATCGCCGGCCATGCCCGGCTCCTCGCTGCCCGCAAGCTGGGGATGGCAGAGGTCCCGGTCATCGTCTTGGATCATCTTTCGGAGCCGCAGCGCTGGTCATTGCAGACAACCAGTTGGCGCTATCCGGGGCTTCCTGGGACGCAGAGATGCTGCGCGTCGAGTTGGACGCTCTGCGGGAAGAGGACTTCAACCTCGATCTGCTGGGCTTTGCCGACGATGAGTTCGCAGCGCTCCTGGTGGAAGCGGAAGCGAGCGTCGCCGGCAGGACGGACGACGACGCGGTCCCGGAAACGCCGGACGCCTCCGTCACGGTGCCGGGAGGCCTGTGGATCCTCGGAGACCACCGCGTGCTGTGCGGGGACTCGACCCAAATCGAGGCCTTCGAGAAGGTGCTGGCCGGGAGCCTGGCGGACATGGTCTTCTGCGATCCTCCGTACAACGTGAACTACGGCGGTGCCGGCGTGGAAGTGGATGGGGGCGCGGTGCTTGAGCGGGGGGGCGGAGGGGAGGAGGTCGAAGCGGCAGTCGATGGCGCGGGTGGGGAGGAAGAGGCCGGGGGGAGCGAGGACCATGCCGCGGCGGAGGTCGGAAGCTTCGACGCCGGGCAGGTTGACGGCGGTGCGCTGGCCGGCGGAGGCGGAAGGGACGGCGCCGCCGTGGACCTGGACGCCGCGGACGCGGAGGAGGCGGGCGGCGGGGTAGACCTCGACTTCCTCCTCGACATGGACGGTGCCGGAGAGGAGGGTGCCGGTGACGACGGTGCCGAAGCCGTGGAGGGAGAAAGAGCGGTCGATGGGGAGGCGGAAGACGCCGTTGGGATCGCGGCCGGGGATGCGGGCGGCGAGGGCGGCGAGGGCATCGCGGAGGTGGCCGAGGCCGAGGCCGGTGACGCCGCTCACGGGGATGATGGGGGCGCCTTCGAGGAAAGAGCCGGCGACGAAGTCGGCGGTTTCGAGGCGGGCGAGCTCGAGGAGGTCGGGATCGACGGCGTCGGCCTTGGTGAGGGCGATGAGGCCGTGGCGGACGCCGAGGAGGCGGCAGATGTCGAAGTGCTCGCGGGTTTGGGGCTTGATGGATTCGTCGGCGGCGATCACCAAGATGACGGCGTCGATGCCGCCGGCGCCAGCGAGCATGTTGCGGACGAAGCGTTCGTGGCCGGGGACGTCGACGAAGCCGAAGCGGACGCCGGCGTGGTCGAGGTGGGCGAAGCCGAGGTCGATGGAGATGCCGCGGCGCTTCTCTTCCTCGAAGCGGTCGGTATGGATGCCGGTGAGGGCGCGGACGAGGGTGGTTTTGCCGTGGTCGATGTGGCCGGCTGTGCCGACGATAATATTCTTCATGGGACGCGGAACGACACCGCTGCTTTTCATCCTCGCCGCAGCGGGGGTGGGGGCGCAATGGCAGAGGGCGGAGGCGGCGGGGGTTGTGGTGGCGGCCCCGGCGGGAGTGGGGGCGCAATGGCGAAGGGTGGAGGCGCAGAAGGCAGAGGCGCAGAGGGTGGAGGCGCAGAAGGCCGAGCAGGAAGCGCCTACCTACAGGACGGGCGCGGCGCTGGTGCGGGTGGACGTGGAGGTGACGGACGGGCGGCGGGCGGTGACGGGGCTGCGGCAGGAGGACTTCGTGCTGCGGGAGGAGGGGGTCGAACGGAAGGCGGTGGCGTTTGGGAGAGAGGCTGAGCCGCTGGAGGTGGCGCTGCTGCTGGACGTGTCGGGGAGCATGGGGAAGATGCTGCGGGGGATGGCGGCGGCGGGGCGCGAGGCGCTGTCGCAGTTGCGGGCGGGAGACAGGGTGGCGGTGTTCCTGTTCGCGCGGCGGAGCCGGATGGCGGTGGAGCTGACGGACGACGTGGCGCTGGCGGGGAGGGCGCTGCAGGAGGCGCCGCTGGAGCGGGAGCTGGGGGCGGGGACCATCCTGAACGACGCGCTGCTGGCGGTGGCGGGGTACTTCCGGGAGCAGCCGGCGTTCGCGGGGCGGCGGGCGGTGATCGTGCTGACGGACAACGGGGGCGTGCACTTCCGGTCGCCGGACGAGGCGGTGGTGCGGGCGTTTTCGGACGTAAACGCGGTAGTGAACGCCATTGTGCCGGGGGGGAGCAAGCCGCCGCGAATGGCGGCGGGGCCGGACGTGAACCCGGACTTCACGCCGGCAAACGTGTTCCGGATTGCGGAGGAGACGGGCGGCGAGGTGCTGCGGAGCGACGACGCGGGAGGGCGGTTCCGGGAACTGATGGAGCGGATCCGGCTGCGGTACAGCCTGCTGCTGAAGCCGGCGGACGGGGCGGCGGGGACGTACCGGAGGCTGAGCGTGGAGCTGGCGGGAGAGGCGCGGCGGCGGTATCCGAAGGCGGAAGTGAGGGCGAGAGCGGGGTACTTCATGCCATGAGATGGGGGGTCCTGCCGCTGAGCGTGATGCTGCCGG
>DAHVTI010000527.1 GCA_027324255.1 Bryobacterales bacterium
GTCGCCGATCTGTTTGCCGCCGCCCTGCCGCCGGGCGTGCGCACGATCCACCAGCCCCAAGCCGTCGCCCAGGCTCTCAAGACCTACCTCGCCCGCCACCCCGAATACGACTCCTCCACTACCGCCGCCCGCCGCTTCCTCTCCACCGGCTTCTCCCCCGCCGCCATCCCCCTCATCGAACGCTTCTGGGGCTCCACCCTCCCCTTCCTCGATGCCTGAGCCCCGAATACACCGTCTCGCTTCGTCTCCGCGTTGTCTACTCCCCCTCTTCGGTTCGGCCTCCGCCGGTCCACCGCGTCGCTGGCCTTCTCCGGCGATGTCCTCGGTCCAAACGGCCCGGCGCCCTCCCCTCCACTGCGTTTCCAGCCGCGGCCCGCTTCCCCTCGGGATAGCGGCGCCTGATACCCCACCCACACAGCCGGAATCGTCGCGGCAACAAGGCTAGAATGGACGATGCCACCATGGGGAACGGCCGCAGGCTCTACCAGTTCGGCCCGTTTGAGCTCGATCGCGCGGCGCGCGTCGTCTTCTGCGGCGGCCAACCCGTGATGCTCGCCCCTCGCACGGTGGATACGCTCATCGCTCTCGTCGAAAGCGCCGGCCGCGTCCTCACCAAGGAAGACCTCTTGCATGCCATCTGGGGGAATCGTGCCGTCGAGGATGTCAACCTGACGCAGCAGATCTCCCTCCTGCGCCGTGCCTTGTCGGCAAAGGACCCTTCCACCGAATACATCCGCAACTTCTCCGGCAGGGGGTATCAGTTCGCCGCGCCCGTCCACCCCATTGCCGCGGATGAACCCCCGGCGCCGCCGCCCGCTCTTGCCACGCCGCCACCCCGCGACGTGCCCGGTGCCAGGCCCGGCGGACGCTGGCTGGCCCTCCTGGCCGCCGCTCTAGTCCTCACCGCCGGGGCGGCCCTTTTGTGGCGCCTTCGGACTGCGCCAACTCCCTCGGCGGACCTCCCCGCTCAGCGTTTCCCCCTCTGCCGTCTCCCCGGCAGTAAGTTCCACCCCGCCCTGTCTCCTGACGGTGCCAGGGTCGCTTTCATCTGGAAGCGCGATGAAGGCGCTGAGCCCTGCGTCTACTCGAAGACCGAGGGCCGCGAGGAGCCGGAACTGATTCCAGGGAGCTGCGGCAATCCCAGCAGCCCCGCCTGGTCGCCCGCTGGCTTTCACCTTGCCTATCTCAGAAATCGCTCCGGCGGCACGGAGCTTGTGGTCCATGGCGATCGGGGTCAGGACCGCGTCCTCGCATCCTTCTTCCCGCTGCGTTCGCTGATCGCCAATCGGCTCGTGGACTGGTCTCCCGACGGCAAGTGGATCGTGGTCAGCGGCAAGCGGGACGCGGAGATGCCCCTCACGCTGTATCTGGTCTCTCCGGCCACGGGAGAGCAGCGTGTGCTCACTCATCCTCCTTTGAATGCCATCGGCGACACCGACCCCGCCATTTCCCCGGATGGCAGTACCATCGCCTTCTGCCGCATGGGCAGCCGTTTCAATATGACGCTCCTGGTGACACCCGTCGCCGGAGGCGCGTCCCGTCCCATCCTGGCGGGAAATCAATTGATCGGCGGCGTCGCCTGGAGCCCCGATGGGCGCAGCGTCCTGTTCAGCGCAAACCGGTCCCGCGGCGGATACCAGCTTTGGCGCGCCGACCCCTCCCGGGGGCCCGTCCCTCCCGTTCCGGACACCTCCGGGGTCTTCGCTGAAAGCCCCATTCATCTCTCCGTATCGCCCGGTTCAGCCAAACTGGCCTATGTCGTGAGCGGACAGGATTTGAACATCTGGAGACTTCACCTTTCGGCGCCCGGCGGCAAGCCGCAATGGTCCCGCCTCATCGCCTCCGCCGGCGTGAACGCCGCTCCGCAGTATTCACCGGACGGGACGCGCATCTGCTTCCTGTCTGACCGCTCCGGCCAGGAACAGATCTGGGTCGCCAACAGCGGCGGAACCCAGTTGCGTCAGCTCACTCGCGGGCGCATGGCTCCCGGCCACTGCTCCTGGAGCCCGGATGGGTCCAATGTTCTGTTTGTCGCCCACGAACCAGGACTCGGCTCCTCGATCTTCTCCATCCCGGCTGCCGGCGGCAATCCCCGGCGCGTGCCCATCCAAGGCGGAGGCTCCCTGCCGGTGGCGGCGCCCGATGGCCGCACTCTCTACTTGGTGCAGACGGCCGGGAACCGATGGGAACTTTTCTCGGCCAACCTGGCGAACGGACAAACCGCTCAAGTCACCCATCAGGGGGCCCACCGCGCCCGGCTTTCCCGCGATGGCCGCTGGATCTACTACATCCAGTCCCGGACCTCTTCTGTCATCCGGCGCATCCGCCCGGATGGCACGGAAGACCAGTTCGTCCTCAACGGGCTCATCCCCGGCTATTTCGGAGCCTGGGCCCTGGGGACCAACGGCGTGTATTACCTCTCGGAGGACCGCGAGACTCAGCGGGCTGCGGTCCTTTTTGCCCAGGACGGGGTACCCTCCCCCCGGCGTCTTACCGATTTCCCCACCCCCCTCGCTCCACTCGGATTCGTGGAATTCTCGCTCTCCCCGGATCAGAAAAGCCTCCTGGCCGTCTTGTGCGAAAGTCACAGCAGCGATCTGATGGCCATCGACGGCTTTCGATAAGCCACTGCAAAAAAGCAACTTGCCTTCGTTTATATTTAGTTGATTAAACCTTCAGCCCGCACTTGTTGCGGACTCTCACGCAGAGGGATAGCGTTCGGCTCGATGTAGTTTTGGTCAGCTCCGCGCCAGACCTGCGGCCACCCCACGTCCGGCGGCAGAGAAAACGAAGTGCCAGGAGAGGAAGTCATGAGAAGTCCACACGCCAACATCCGCTGGATCGCGCTGCTACTGCTGGCAGGCGCTGGGGCCTTGTTTTCCCAGACAATCACCGGTTCCATTTCCGGAGCAGTTCAGGACAACCTCGGTGCGGCCGTTCCGCAGGCAAGCTTGAAGCTCGTCGACGCCGCAACCGGAGTTGAGCGAACCGCTTCCACGGATGCCCACGGCCAGTTCGTCATCACCGCCCTGCCCCCGGGCCGTTACTCTCTCACCGTCGAGTTCAAAGGCTTCAGGCCCCTCAGGAACACTGACATCGTCCTGACGGCTTCCGATAGACTCTCCCTGGGGATCTTGACCCTGGAGTTGGGTACGCTGAGCCAGGAAATGACCGTCTCGGCTGCCTCCACTCCGGTTCAGACCGCCAGCGCCGAGCGGTCCCTGGCGCTCACCGGTTCCCAGGTGAACAGCCTTACCATCTACGGGCGCACTGTCACTTCCTTGGTGGCCCTCTCGCCGGGTGTGGTCGACACGGTCGGCGCCGGCAACCGTAAGCTGGGCGGCGGCGGGGCCGGAGGGACAAACTTCAACATCGCCGGAAACCGGAACTCCAACAACAACTTCAGCGTCGACGGCATCACCATGTCGGCGGTCGGGGGGGCGCCCAACGCCGCCTATGGCGTCGCCATGGAGTCTGTTTCGGAAGT
>DAHVTI010000536.1 GCA_027324255.1 Bryobacterales bacterium
GGCGGAAGCTGTCGTCAGGAACTGTCGGCGGTCCATAGCACTTTAGTATATGTGCGCCGCGCCCCCGAGTGGGGATGGGAGAATAAAGAGTTCATGGACGCGCACAGGAAGCGACTCTTCGCCGTGGTGCTGGCCGGCTTCTGCGCCTTCCTCGACCTCTACGCCCCCCAGCCCATGCTGCCTATGCTCGCCCGCGTCTTCGGCACCACCGCCGCCGGCGCCAGCCTCCTGGTCAGCGTCTCCACCCTCGCCGTCGCCCTGGCCGCGCCCTTTGTCGGCTTCGTCGCCGACCGCTTCGGCCGCAAGCAGGTCATCGTCCCCGCCACCGTCCTCGTCGCCGTGCCCACACTGCTCGCCGCCACCGCCGCGAACCTCGACCAGCTCCTCTTCTGGCGCACCCTCCAGGGCGTCTTCACCCCCGGCATCTTCGCCGTCACCGTCGCCGACATCAACGAGGAGTGGAAGGAAGGCACTGGCGCCGCCATGGCCGCCTACGTCACCGGCACCGTGCTCGGCGGCTTCACTGGACGCATGCTGGCCGCCGTCGTCTCCATGCGCTGGTCCTGGCAGCTCGCCTTCATCCTGCTCGGCATTCTCAACCTCGCCGGCGCCGCCGCCATTCATCTCTGGCTCCCGCCGGGCCGCCGCTTCGTCGCGCCCCGCCACAGCAACGCCGTGCAGGTCGCCCGCCACCTCCGCAATCCGCGCCTTCTCGCCACCTACTGCGCCGGCTTCTGCGTGCTCTTCACCATGGTGGCCATGTTCACCTACGTCAACTTCCACCTGGCGCGCGCGCCGTTCCTGCTCAACACCGCGCAGCTCGGCCTCGTCTTCGGCGTCTACCTCGTCGGCGCCGCTGTCACCCCCGCCGCCGGACGCTGGATCGACCGCCTCGGCCACCGCAGGTCCCTCGCCTACGCGCTGTCGGTCGGCCTCGCCGGCAGCGCCCTCACGCTCCTGCCCTCCCTGCTCGCCGTCATGGCCGGCCTCACGTTCTGCTGCACCGGCGTCTTTGCCGCGCAGTCCGCCGCCAGCAGCTACGTCGGCAAGGTGGCGTTCGAAGGCAAGGGCGTGGCCGTCGGCCTCTACGTCATGTTCTATTACGCCGGCGGCAGCGCCGGCGCGGCGCTGCCCGGTGCCCTCTGGCACTGGGGTGGCTGGACGGCCTGCGTCGCCCTCATCGCCGCCGTCCAGCTCATTACCATGGGCGTCGCCCTCCGCTACTGGGACGCCTGACGGAACTCGGCCAGCCGCGGCGCCCGCACCTCCGCCTCCCACTCCGCCAGCCGGCGCTCCAGATCCTTCACCACCTCCGGCCGCTCCGCGTACAGGTTCGTCTTCTCCAACGGATCGTCCGCCAGTTGGAACAGGTACTTCTGGTCGTTGTCGTGGATCAGCTTCCACGCCCTCAGCCGCGCCGCCTTGCGCGTGTTCTTCATCCGCCGGTAGCGCCAGAATAGCGCCCGCTCTTTCAACGCCGGCCCGCCCGCGAGCGCCGGCATCAGGTTCACGCCGTCCGCCGGCCCCGCGCCCGGCGCCAGCGTCGGCAGCAGGTCTAACGTCATCGCCGGCTGCGCGAACGTCGTGCCCGGCTTCAGCACCCCCGGCCAGCGCATCATCCACGCCACCCGGATGCCGCCTTCGAACACCGAAGACTTCCGCCCGCGCAGCGGCAGGTTCGAGCCGTTGGCGTCCGCCCCGTTGTCGCTCAAAAACAAAACCAGCGTGTTCTGTGCCAGCCCCGACCTGTCCAACTGGTCCAGCACATCGCCCACCCGCGTGTCCAACTGCTCCACCAGTTGCCGGTAGCCCGGCTGCATCGGCGCGTGCGGCGCCGTAAACGGCAAGTACAGGAAGAACGGCCGCGCCGCCGTCTGTTTCTTCAGATACTCGATCGCCGCGCCGGCAATCGCATCGGTGGTGTGCCCCGGTCGGTCTTCAATCCGGTCGCCGCGGAAATACACCAACCGCCCGTCCTGTTCCTTGTGCGTGTAGTAGTCCGCGTTGCCGCCCAGGATCCCCTCGCTCACGTCGAATCCGTGGTGCATGGGCCAGTACTTGCGCTCGTAGCCCAGGTGCCACTTGCCGATCGACGCCGTCGCGTAGCCCATCTTCTTCAACGCCCGCGGCAGCGTGGACGCCTCGCCCGGTAGCCCCAGTTCGCCGCGCTTCTGCAGCCACTCGGCCTCGTCGTACCGGCCCACGTTGCCCACGCCGATGGCGCACTCCAGCCCGCCCACCCTCTGCTGGTAGCGCCCCGTCAGAATCGACGTCCGCGTCGGCGTGCACTCCGGTGTCGCATACGCTTGCGTGAACCGCACGCCCTCACCCGCCAGCCTGTCGATGCGCGGCGTCCGGATCCCCGGCGAGCCGTAACAGCCCAGGTCGTTCGACCCCAGATCGTCGGCCAGGATCAACACGATGTTCGGCCGCTTGTGCGCCAGCGGCGCCGCCGCCAGAGAGCCCAGAAAGTCTCTTCTTGTCAGCATTACGCTTTCACCGCTCTCCGCAGGAATGCCATCGTCTCCATCTGCCGCCGCCGCACGATCGTCATGGCGGACTCTACCTTCGCCCGCGCGCCCTTGCGGTCGCGTTCCACCGCCAGCAGCGCGTCCACAATCGGTCCCGGCCCCGTCTGGTCCTGGTCGAACAGCCACTGCCCGAGGCCCAGGTCGCGATACATGTTCTGCTTCAGCCCCGCCTGCGTGAAGTAGAAGTGAATCGACGGCGTGCCCGCCGCCAGCGCCAGAATCGGCGAATGCATCTCGGCCGACACCAGCAGCGCCGCTTTCGCATACACCGCCTGCGCCTCGTCCGGCATCCAGTATTCCGGCTGGAAGCGCACCATCGGCCTCACGTCCGCCGGCAACTGGTCGTAGACCATCGTCTTGGCCGGCTCGATCTGCTTCTGTACCTCCGGCACCAGCGCCACCGGCAATTGCGCCTGCCGCACCCACCGCACGATGATCTCGCGCGTCTGCGCGGCGTGGTCTTTCTCTTTCCCGTCCTGCCGGAAGCGGCTCACGTCCAGCCGCGGAATGAAGGTCAGGAAGCGCCCCGGCTCCAGGCGGTGCCGCTCCAGAAACAGCCGCGCCCGCTCCTCATCTCTCAAGTCGAAGCCGAACGTCGAATACGGCGCGAACGCCATCTCCGGGCACTTCACGCCCGCACGCCGCAGCATCTCGAGCGACGCCGAGTCGCGCGTGTAGACGAATGCCGCCGTCGAAAGCACATCCGCGTAGAGCACGTCGGCGTGCGGGTCGATGCGATCGAACGAGTGGCCGTAGATGCCGTAAGGAATCTTCAGCGCGCGCGCCTTCATGAACGCCAGCATCCGCGGAATGTACTTCTCCCACTCCAGACCGTAGTAGCCGTAGGAGAGCGTCATGCCCGAGTTCAGCACCAGCAGGCTGGCCGAAGCGAGCGTCTTTTCGAACGCCGCCGACAGCGCCACGCCCGGCTTGAACTCGAACGGCATCACGTCCAGGTCCGGAAATTTCGGCTTGAGAAACGCCGCCAGCTCCGCCGCATACGACGCGGCGAACAGCGTCACCCGCGCCTCCGGAAAATGCTGCGCCACCAGCCGCAGGAAGCCCGGCGTGATAGCCACGTCGCCGATGTTCAACAGGTTCCAGCCCGAGATCAGACAGATGTGCGGCGCCCGCGGCTGCGCGGCCAGAGCTTCCCGCCGCGCGGCCAGCGCCGCCGGCATCTGCATCAACGTCCTGCGCGTCAGCACTATTGCCGCTCCAGCGTGAAGGCCGTCGCCGCGTAGTCGCCCGCCAGCCGCACCGGCAGTCCGCGCGACATCAGCGCCGCGCCCGACAGCGCCGCCGTGTAGCGCCCGTCGATGTCCGCCACCTTGTACACCGCCTGCCCGTCCAGCCCCTGCAACAACAGGTTCGGCACCGGCCGCCCGTACTGCTGCGAATGCAGCGTCGCGAACACCACCGCCTGCCGGCCGTCCTCGGCCACGTATTGCGTGGCCGCATACCCGTCGGCCGCCCGCGGCGAAGCCAGCCGGTACAGCTTGCCCATCTGCACCGTCCCGCGCACCGTCTTGTACCACGCCACCATCTTCGTCGCCAGTGCGAAGTCTTCCTTCGTCCACTTGTTCAGGTTGTTGCCGATCCCCAGCGACCCCTGCATCGCCACCAGGAACCGGAACCGCAGCGGCGTCGAGCGCCCGTTGAAGTTCGGCACGTCCGTCACCCACGCCATCATCGCCTTCGGCGCGTAGGCGTACGTGAATCCTTCCTGGATCTTCAGCCGGTCCAGCGCGTCCGTGTTGTCCGACGTCCACACCTGCTCCACCCTGCGCAGAATCCCCAGGTCGATCCGCCCGCCGCCGCCCGAGCACGACTCGATCTCCAGCCGCGGGTGCTTCGCCCGCAGCCGGTCGACTATTTCATACACGTTGCGCGTGTACTGAAGCCACAGCTTCTTCTGCTCCGCCGGCGCCGCCTCCGGCCACCCCGGCTCCGACGCGTTGCGGTTCATGTCCCACTTCAGGAACGCGATGTCGTTCTGCGAAACCAGCTCGTCGAGGACTTTGAAGATGTGCTCCTTCACATCGTCGCGAGCCATGTTCAGGATCAGTTGATTGCGCGCCTCCGACCGCGGCCGGTCCGGGAAATGCATCGCCCAGTCCGGATGCGCGCGGTACAGGTCCGAATCCGGATTCACCATCTCCGGCTCCACCCACAGCCCGAAGTCCATGCCCAGCCCCTTCACCTGATCGATTAGCGGCTTCAGCCCGTTCGGGAACTTCTTCTTCGACACGGTCCAGTCGCCCAGTCCCGCGCGGTCCGTATCGCGCGCCCCGAACCAGCCGTCGTCCATCACGAAGCGCTCCACGCCCAGCGACGCCGCCTTGCGCGCCAGCTCCACCTGTCCCGCCTCGTTCACGTTCATCTCCGTCGCTTCCCACGAGTTGTACAGGATGGGCCGCGGCCGCACGGCCGAAGTCTGCGGGAAAATCGCCTCCCGCTCGAAGCGGTGCAGCATGCGCGACGCCCCTCCGAACCCTTCGTTCGAGTAGCCCACATACAGCGGCGGCGTCTCCAGTCGCTCGCCCGGCTTCAACGTGTGCGCGAAGTCGAACGTGTTCAACCCCGCCGTTACCCGTACCTGCTGGTGCGGCGTCTGC
>DAHVTI010000541.1 GCA_027324255.1 Bryobacterales bacterium
CGGAAGCGGAGCGAGGGCGGGCGGGGGGTGAGGAGCGGGGAGGAAAACGGCCCTCGCGCGGCGGGGCCGCGCGGGAGTATACTGGGGGTGAAATGCAACTGAGTTTCAAAAGGCCTTCCACCCGCCGACCGGCCCGCGACGCCGCCAGGACGCTGGAGGACCTGCACCTGGACGAGTCGGGCCTGGTGGACCGGATCGACCTGCCGGAGGACTTCGCGCACCGCCTGATGGAACTCGGATTCATTCCCGGACACAGCGTGCTGGCGTCGCATTCGGCGCCGGGCGGGGACCCGCGGGTTTTCCGGGTGGACGGCACGGAGATCGCCCTGCGGCGCGAGACCGCGCGGCGCATCCTGCTCAGGCAGAATTGACGTCATGTCCGGCTGTCACGGCTGTCCCGCCCATTCCGCCGCGCCGGCCTCCCCGCACCGCCTGGTGGCCCTGGTGGGGCCGCCGAATTCGGGCAAGACCACACTCTTCAACCGGCTGACCGGGTTGCGCCAGAAGGTGGCGAACTTTCCGGGCGTGACGGTGGAGCACCACATCGGCAAGGCGCAACTGCCCGGGCACCTGGACGTGGACCTGATCGACCTGCCGGGGATCTATTCGCTGCAGCCGCGCTCGGAAGACGAGCAGGTGACGTTGGACGCGATAACGGGGCGGATGCCGGGTCGGTCGAAGCCGGACGCGATCATCCTGGTGGTGGATTCGACGAACCTGTCGCGACACCTGACGCTGGCGGCGTCGATTCTGAGCCTGGGACGGCCGACGCTGGTGGTGCTGAACATGGCGGACGACCTGCGGCAGCGGGGCGGCGCGGTGGATGCGGAGGAGCTGGCGCGGCAGTTGGGCGCGCCGGTGGTGCTGGCGAGCGCGGCTTCGGGAGAAGGGCTGGGGGCGGTGCACCGGTTTCTGACGGGAGGCATCGGGATTCCGGCGCCGGTGCACCTGCCGGTACTGCAGGACGTGCCGGCGTGCCGGCAGTGGGCGCGGCAGGTTTCGCGCGAGGCCGGGTACGCGCACCCGGCGCCGCCGGTGTGGACGCGGCGGCTGGATGCGATATTCCTGCACCCGGTGTGGGGGGCGCTGGTCTTCATCCTGGTGGTGGGCGCGGTGTTCCAGACGATCTTCACGGGCGCGCGGCCGCTGATGGACGGGGTGGAATGGGCGGTGGCGGCGGCGGGCGACCTGCTGCGGGCCGTGCTGCCGGCGGGCGTGCTGCGGTCGCTGCTGATCGACGGGGCGTGGAGCGGGGTGGGGGCGGTGCTGGTGTTTCTGCCGCAGATCCTGCTGTTGTTCCTGTTCATCGCGGTGCTGGAGGACACGGGCTACCTGGCGCGGGCGGCGCTGATCGCAGACCGGACGATGGCGCGCGTGGGGCTGCAGGGCAAGAGCTTCATTCCGCTGTTGTCGGCCTATGCCTGCGCGGTGCCGGCGATTCTGGCGACGCGCACCATCGAGAACAAGCGGGACCGGATTGCGACGATCCTGATAGCGCCGTTCATGACGTGCTCGGCGCGGCTGCCGGTGTACACGCTGATCATCGCCGCGTTCATTCCCGAGCGGCCGTTCATCGGGCCGTTCCTGGGCACGCGGGCGGCGGCGATGCTGAGCCTGTACGTGCTGGGATTCGCGGCGGCGGTGGTGACGGCGAAGGCGCTGAAGTCGTCGGTGCTGAAGAGTGAGCGGGCGGCGTTCGTGCTGGAGATGCCGCCGTACCGCCGGCCGACGCTGGCGAGCGTGGGGCTGCGGCTGATGGACCGGACGACGGCGTTCCTGAAGCGGGCGGGGACGGTGATCCTGGGTGTGTCGGTGGTGCTGTGGATCCTGTCGTCGGTGCCGACGGTGGGCGGACAGGCGCCGCCGATCGAGCAGAGCCTGGCGGGGACGCTGGGCCGGGCGATCGAGCCGGTGATCAAGCCGCTGGGGTTCAACTGGAAGATCGGCATCGGGCTGATCACGTCGCTGGCGGCGCGGGAAGTGATTGTGGGCACGCTGGGGACGATCTACGGGATGGAGCCGGACAAGGACTCGGCGGGACTGCGGGCGGCGCTGCAGCACGACCTGACGTTCGGAGGGGCGGTGGCGCTGCTGGTGTTCTTTGCCTTCGCGATGCAGTGCATGTCGACGCTGGCGGTGGTGCGGCGGGAGACGGGCGGGTGGAAATGGCCGATCATCCAGTTCACGTACATGGGCGTGCTGGCGTACGTCTGCGCCTTTGCGGCGAACCGGCTGTTTGGTTGACGCCCGTGCCGGGGCACGCCTGGGGTCAACGAACAACGGGCACGACGACGTACGGCGCTTCCACTTCGAGGTCGGGATAGTTCCGCCCACTGCCACTGGCGCCGATGGCTTCGACGAAGTAGACGAGGTCCCAGCGGGGCTGGATGAAGGCGCCGGGGATGACGGCGGCGTAGCGGCCGGACTGGGGATCGCGGGCCATGGGCGCGGATAGGTAATCCTCGAACTGCGTGAGGTGGCGGTAGCGCAGGACGAGCGTGCGCAGGGCGGCGGGATTGGAGACCCGCGCGGTGATGCGGAGGTCCTGCCCCGGGCGGGCGGCGGCGGGCGGATCCAGATGGACCTGTGGCGGCGGCTGCAGGGCCACGGCGGGCGGGGCCAGGTGGGAAGGCCCTTGCTGCCTGGGCTGCTCGGCTTCAAGACGGGCGAGGCCTTCCTGGAGGCGGGCGAGTTCCTCCTTCCAATGGTGTGGGAAGCCGACGGCGTGGGCGCCGAACTGGAGGTCTTCGGCGTAGATGTCCCCGGCGGCGGCGACGAGGGCCTGCCAGGCTTTCACGGCGGCGCGCTCCGCGGCGACGGCGGCGGCGAGGTCGCCCGAGCTGCCGGTCTGCTGGTACAGGGCATAGGCGAGGCCGGCGGGGAGGCGGTGGGAGTGGAAGGCGGCGAGGCGGGCGAGGATTTCGAGATCGGCCAGGGTCGTGAGCAGTTCGTTGGAGGGCGGCTGGGGCGCGGACTTTCTGGCGGTTTCCACCTGCGCTAGGATGCGCTGGGACGTTGACGCGAACCAGGCGGCGGTCTGCTCCGGCGTGCGGCGGGAAGAGGGCGTGCCGAGGAGGATCGCCCGGGCGCGCTGCGGGAGGCTCATGAATTGCCCGGTGTCGCTGCCTTCGACGGTGGCGGCGTAGCGCGGCAGGTCGCCGAAGCGCTGCATCTCGGCCCAGCCGCGGGTGGTGGGGAAGGCAGAGTAAGGATAAGCGGCGGCGACGATGCGGGGCAGGACGCGGCTGGCTTCATGGAGGCCTGCCATGACGGCGGGGCCGGCCGGGCCGAAGCGGCGCTGGAAGTCGCGGGTCCACGTGTCGGGAGGGGTGTCGGGGTTGTAGGTGAGGCGGCCCCAGAGCTGGTAGAAGTGCCAGTAGCGCTCGAACTCGTAGTCGTAGTGGCGGTACTTCGGATTGTGAATGGGACGGGGCGGGGCGTCGTGGGCGGCGCCGAGCATCCTGGTCGCGAGCATCTCGTTCACTTCGAAGCTGTCGCCGGAATAGAGGCGGGCGCTTTGGGCGAAGCGGCGGACGTAATCGGGGTCGCCCCAGAGGAGCAGGCGCGTGGTGCCGCCGCTCCAGAGGCGCCAGACGACGGTGTAGCTCTGGGGGTAGCGGAGGAGGTCGGCATAGCCGTGGCGGCGGTCGTGCATGTTCTGGGGGTTGACGTGGGTGGGGTGGAAGGGCAGGCCCATCTGCTCCATCCAGTACTTGGTGGTGATGCGGGTGCGGAGGCCGGTGGAGAGGGCGTCGGCGATGATTTCGTCGGGCAGTTCCTTGGCGCGCAGGTCCACGGGCAGGTCGGGGCGGATGGCTTTGAGCGAGGTGAAGGCCTCATGCCAGAAGCCGGCCATTTCTTCGCGCTTGAGGCCGCTTTCGCCGTGCATGCGGAACTGGAGGGCGTCGATCTCCGGGAAGGCTTCGACGAAGCGGCGGATGGCCGCCTTGTTGTAGGCGGCGACGTTGGCGGTGGTGACGCCGGTGACGAGGCCGGGGGTGTCCTTGCCGGCGAGCTCGCTGGCGCCGGGGATGCCGCCGCCCTGGACGCCGCCGCGGTAGATGTGGTCCCACGGGGCGGCGGTGACGCGGATGCCGCGCTGGTGGGCGATGCGGATCAGGTTGTGGAAGGCCTGGGCGTTGCGCTGCTGCTGTTCCTTGGACAGGCCCACCATGCGGACGGCGGGGAAGCCTGGGACGTCGAAGAAGTAAGGGTAGGCGGGCGCGAGGAAGCCGCCGTTCTCGTAGCCAAAGATGACGACGAAGGTGTTGAGGCGGCTGCGGGCGAGCAGGTCGAAGTAGCGCTCCCAGTGGCGCTGGTCGTAGAGGCGGGATTCGAACCAGGCGCGCTGCATGGTGTAGAGGGAGACGGCGCGCTCGCGCAGGAAGGGCTTTTCGGCGGAGTTGCGGAGGAGGGCAAAGGGCGTGGAAGCGGCGGCGGAAGAGATGCGGTCAGCGGCTTCGAGGGCGGCGTACATCAGGCCGTTAGCGTCGCCGCCGGAGAGGGTGAGCGAGTTGGCGGCGAGTTGGATGGAGAGGCCTTCGGGGCCGAGCGGCGGGGCGATGCGGGCGGTGATGCGGTAGTCGGCAGAGTGTTGGGCGAAGGCGAGGCCTTTTCCGCGCAGGGCCTGCTGCAACTGATCGAGGCCGTAGCGGGCGGGCGCGGGCAGATCGGTAGGGGCGGAGATGGAGACTTGGGGCGCCGCGCCGGCGAGGGCACAGACCAGAGGGAGGGCCAGCAGCTTGGATGTCATGGCGGCTGATGAGCCATTCTATTGCTTATCGAATGCGGCGGGGCTTTTCGGTGTCGCTTTTCATCGCAGGCGGCAACTGGAAGACGCGGCCGCGCGAGTCGGCGAAGTAGAGGCTGGACTCGGACGGCTTCAGCGGATTGCCGTCGGCCCAGAGGGCGATGAAGCCGGGGTCGGCGTTGAGCGGACGGCGGACGTAGGTGTGATTGTAGAGGCTGTTCTTCGTCCACCGGGCGGCGCGGGTCCACGTTTTGCCTTCGTCAGGGCTGACCCACTCCTCGATGTCGCCGCCTGTGGAGAACGGCTGCGGGCCGGGGGCGGTGGGGGCGATGACGCGCCAGCGGCGGGGCTCGATGTAGAGCGAGCCGTGATCGTAGTTGTGATCCGTTTCGGCCACCTTGCGGATCTGCCAGGCGGAGCCGCGCCAGTGGGCGGTTTGGAGCGTGCGTGCGCCCTGAGCGGGGCCGGACTCATAGCCTTTGCTGGTGAGGAAGAGGATGACGGGGCGGCCGGCGGCGTCGTACTGGAGATCTTTCAAGTAGACCAGTTGGCCATCGGCGCGGTAGTCGTGGACGAGAGCGGCGTTCGATTCGGTGCGCAGGGGAACCGCGACCTGCTCGCCGGCGGCGGTGCGCCAGGTCTGGCCGGCGTCGGGCGTTTCGAGGTAGTAGAGGTTGGTGCGCTGGTTGAGGCCGAGGGGCGGAGGATGAACGTTGAAGGCAGTGCCCACTTTGTTGCCGTGCGGCCAACTGACCTGATAGTGGCCCATGAGGGCGAAGGCCAGCAGGTGCGGCTCGCTCCATTGGCGGCCGTCGGGGCTGGTCATCCAATAGAGCGCCCGGCCGGTGCCGGCGCCGAGGCCGTGGCTCTGATAGCGGGTGTGTAGGAAGAGGAAGCCGGAGCCGGGCAGGTACCAGGGCTGGGTGTAGGAGAAGTTGGCTTTGGAGACGAGCTCGAACTCATCAATGGAATAGGGGCGGCGGCTGCGGTGAATGAACGAGGGCCGCGAGGTGCCGTGGGCGCTGGAGAAGACCCAGAGATAGCCTTGGGCGTCGATGGCGAGGGTGGGGTTGTCGTGGGCGTCGCCCGTCTGCTTGTCGAGGAGGACGGCGGGGCGGGGGACGCGGCCGGTGGCGTGGTCGTAGTAGGAGACCATGTGGACGAGCTGGTTGTACTTGCCGGGGACGGTGCCGCCGTAGACGAAGAAGGTCTTGCGGACCCGCGGGGCATAGACGGCGATGGGGGCGTGCTGCTGGGGGTAGGTGGCGAAGCCGCCGCTGTACTTGTAGACGTACTGGTCGCCGCTGGGCTGGTTGAAGTACCAGATGCCGCGGTAGCCGGTGTCGCGCGGGAGGGGTTGGGCGAGGGCGGCCGAGCAGAGCAGAAAGACGGAAAGGCGCATCGGCACCATTGCAGCACAGGCGGATGGAGAAGCGGCGGAGCGGGAAAAGAAACGAGGCGGGGAGCCTCCCCGCTGGGCGCGGGGCTCCCCGCCTCGCAGCGGGAGGTTTGGCGGCCGGACGGGGCGTCGGTGCGCCCCGTTCTCATACCGTTACTTGTCGTAGGTGGTGACCATGGCGACTTCGAACGTCCCGGACTTGCGCGCGGCATCCTTTTCGCCGCGCGTGGGGATGAACTCGTAGCCTTCGCGGGTGGCGGAGGTCTTGACGCGCCTCAGGAAGTAGCTTTCGCCGTACTTGTGGAAGACGAGGGAGCCGCGGTCTTCAGAGACGCCGAACTGGCAGTTGCGGGCGGAGAGGAAGAGCGGGAGGTCCTCACCCGGCTGAATCTGGACGAGGCCGGAGCGAGAGTCGAGGTTGATCGTGTATTGGCCGGCGGGCAGCATGCGGTCACCGGCGACGAACGCGAAGGGGATGTTGGCCCGCACAGTCTGAGCCTGGGCGGCAAACGCGAAGAAAAAGATGCAAACGGCGAGCATCAGGGCGGCCTTGAACGGGGAGGAGAGTTTCACGGTCTTCCGAGCCTTTCTGGTGGTGTTTTCCTTCACCATCTGATTAAACGTCCGAAACGGGGGGAGGCGAGAGCGCAAGAGCGCGCCGCGGAGGCCGTGGCGAGCTTTGGCGAGATATGGCGGGGATTTACCTTTGTTGCGGGGACAGGCAGCATAGAATGGATCCTGAAAGTCCCGGAAGCGGGCGTCCGGAACGATGGCAGAACGAAGCAGGCTGGATTCCTGGAAGGAGATCGCCAACTACCTGAGGCGCGGGGCGCGGACCGTGCAGAGGTGGGAGCGGGAACAAGGTCTGCCCGTGCACCGGCTGCAACACGAGAAGCTGGGGTCGGTGTACGCCTACAGCGATGAACTGGACACGTGGTGGGAGAGCCGGCGGTCCACGCTGGAGAACGTTGCGCCAGCGCCGGGGGAGAGGGAACTTTCCATTGCCGTGCTGCCGTTTCTGGACCTGACGAAGGAGAAAGACCAGGGGTACCTGTGCGAGGGGCTGGCGGAAGAGATCATCACGATGCTGAGCCGGGTGAAGTGCCTGCGGGTGGCGTCGCGGTCGTCGGCGTTCCGGTTCCGGGCCGGGGCGGGCGATGCGCGCGAGACGGCGCGGAGCCTGCGGGTGGGGTCGCTGTTGGAAGGCAGCGTGCGGCGATCGGGGGAGCGGCTGCGGATCTCGATCCGGATGGTGGACGGGGAGACTGGGTTCCAGGGCTGGTCGGCGGCGTTCGACCGGGAGATGACGGAGATCTTCGCGCTGCAGGAGGAGATAGCGACCAGCGTGGTGCGGGCGCTGGAGGTGACTTTGAGCCCGTCGGAGCAGGCGGCCATCGCGCGGCCGGCGGCGCACGACGCGCAGGCTTACGACTGCTACCTGCGGGGGCGGAAGTTCTACTACGGCTACGGGCCGCGGGATATGGAGTTCGCCATCCAGCTTTTCGTGCGGGCCATTTCGATCGACCTGGACTACGTGCTGGCCTACGCGGGGCTGGCGGACTGCTGGTCGTACCTGTACCTGTATTCCGAGCGCAGCGGGGTGATCCGGGACCAGGCCGACTGGGCGAGCACGAAGGCGGTGGAGCTGGATCCGGAGTGCGCGCAGGCGCACGCATCGCGGGCGCTGGTGCTGTCACTGCGGGGCTCGGACGAGGCGGCGGAGGCGGAGTTCGAAGAGGCGATCCGGATGGAGCCGGGGCTGTTCGAGGCGCACTACTTCTACGCCCGGCACGCTTTCGTGCGGGGCGACGCGGACAAGGCGGCGGCGCTCTACGAGCAGGCGATGAAGGTGCGGCCGGAGGACTACCAGGCACCCCTGCTGGTGGCGCAAATCTACGAAGAGAAGGGGCGGCCGGAGACGGCGCGGGAGGCGCGGGTGCGGGGCATCGAACTGGCCCGGCAGCACCTGGCGCTGAACCCGGACGACGCGCGGGCGGTGTATATGGCGGCCAACGGCATGGTGGCGCTGGGGCAGCGGGAGATGGGCGTGGAGTGGGCGCGGCGCGCCTGCCAGATGCGGCCGGACGATGGGATGCTGCTGTACAACGTAGGCTGCATCTACGCCATGGCGGGGTTGCCGGCGGAGGCGCTGGACTGCCTGGAACGGGCGTGCCGGCTGGGCCTGCGGCAGAAGGGCTGGTACGAGCACGACAGCAACCTGAACAGCCTGCGGGACGAAGCGCGCTTTCAGGAGTTGCTGCGCTGCCTGGACGAGGGGTGAAGCCGCGGCCGGTGTTAGAATAAGTTAGTCAGCCGCGGCGAAGTGGCGGAACTGGCAGACGCACCAGACTCAAAATCTGGCGCACTTCACTGTGCGTGTGGGTTCGACCCCCACCTTCGCCACCAACCCCTCTCTGTTCATTCCCCAGCAAGCCGGTTCAGTACCGCTCCCATGGCGCGCGCGTGAAGGCCGAAGCCTGCTCGCGGCCGAAGCGGAGCGGGGGGCGGCCGGTCTCATAGGCGCCAATGTCGGGGGCGGCGCCGGTGAAATCGTCGTTGAAGCCGGGCAGGCGGACGCCTTTGTCGAGGGC
>DAHVTI010000310.1 GCA_027324255.1 Bryobacterales bacterium
GCCCCAACACCGCCGGCGCCATCGCCCGCCAGGCCATCGAAGGGGGCGCCCGGCTGGTGTTCGTGGCCGGCGGCGACGGCACCGTGAACGAGGCCGCGGCCGGCGTGGCCGGCACGGACGTGCCCCTCGCCGTCCTGCCCGTCGGCACCGCCAACGTGTTGTGCATGGAGGCCGGCCTTGGCGGCAACGCCCTGCGCGTGGCTGAAGCGTTTCCGGCGCTCGTCGAACGCGACATTGCGCTGGGCTCGCTCGCCGTCGAAGGCCACGATGCGCGCCTCTTCCTCTCCATGGTCGGCGCCGGCCTCGACGCCCGCATCGTGCGCCTCGTCTCCCCCGCTTTCAAGCGCCACCTCGGCAAGCTCAGCTACTGGCAGGGCGGCTTCGCCCAGGTCGGCAAG
The DNA here is from genome assembly GCA_027324255.1 of Bryobacterales bacterium. GTDB lineage: Bacteria > Acidobacteriota > Terriglobia > Bryobacterales > Bryobacteraceae > Paludibaculum. The sequence continues at coordinate 399 of DAHVTI010000310.1, forward strand.
AAGCTGGAGGAGTTCGACATCCGCATCGACGGCCGCCTGCGCCGCTCCAGTTTCGCCCTGCTGTCGCGCGTCCGCAACTACGGCGGCGACCTCGAAATCGCCCGCCACGCCAACCTCCTCGCCGACGATTTCGCCGTGGTGCTGTTCGAAGGCCCCGGCTCCCTGCGCTACCTGAAGTATTTCGGCGGCGTGCTGCTCGACCGGCTGGACGGCATGAGCGGCGTCACCGTGGAACGCGCCCGCACGGCCGAAATCATCCCACTAGCCGGTCAGTTGGCTGACCTCCAGGTGGACGGCGAGCATGCCGGCTTCGCCCCGGCGCGCATCGATATCGCCCGTGTGCGGCTGCGCCTGATGCTGCCGCGGCGCTTCGTCGAGCAGATGGAAGCCCGGCTGGCTAAAGATTCTGCTGTATCGCCTGCTTCTCGCTGACGAACGCCGCCAGCATCTCGTCCGTGCTGCCCGGGTAGCCGATGGCTGCCAGCACCTCGTGGGCCTGCCGCGCCGCCGCCGACTCCTCCGGCGTAATCGAGTGGCTCAGTGAGTTGGCGATCTCGTTCGCCGCCGCCAGGGCATGGCTCAACGGCAGGATGCTGGACGCACCGCGGGCCGGGTCCAATTGCGGCCGGTGGTGGTAGAGCACGGCTTTCTGGATCGGCCCCGGCAGGTTCCACCGCGCCAGCGCCGCCGCCGACAGCTCCGAGTGCGTCACGTCCAGCAGCTCCGCCTCGCAGCTCTCCAGAGGCTGCCCGCCCGCCCGCTGCACGGCCAGAATCCGGTCGAATTCGTCCGGCAGCGAGATGGCGATCATCAGGCGGCCCAGGTCGTGCAGCAGGCCGGCCACGAAGGCCCCCTCCGGATAGTCCACGCGAATCTTCTGAACGATGCCGTCCGCCAGCAGCGCCGCCGACACCGCGTGCTCGTTGAACCGCGACATCGACCAGCCCCCAGGCGTCTTCACCTTCGCCCACAGTTTCGATACCGACAGCCCCAGCAGGAAGTTGCGCAGCTTCGTCAGGCCCAGGATCGACACCGCCGCCCGCACGCTGCTCACCGTGCCGCGCCGCCCGTACAGCGCTGAATTCACCAGCCGCAGCACGTTGCCGCTCAGCACGGTGTCGCGTTCGATGACATTGGCCAGCTTGGCGAAAGAGACGTCGTCGTCCGCCAGGCTGGCGATCAGGTGGTTCAAGACCGGGGAAAAAGGCGGCAGCTGATCCAGGCTGCGCATTGCCAGGTCTCGGGGGAGCACCCGCTGCACGATAATGGAACTCACATCGTGCCTATCGGCAACTCTCCGGCAAAACTTCAGCCCATTTCCTCCCCGCTTTCCGGCCCATTCCGCCTCCAGTGCGGGTACCATGGTTACTCAGGTGACACCCTTCTCCACGCCCGCCCTCGAAGTCCTTGAGCTGCGTAAGGTCTACGGCGACAAGCCCGCCCTCGACGGCCTCACTCTCACCGTTCAGCGCGGCTGCTTCTTCGGCTTCCTCGGCCCCAACGGCGCCGGCAAAACCACCACCATTCGCCTTCTCATGGGCCTCGCCCCGCCCACCTCGGGCTCCATGCACATCCTTGGCCGCCCCATGCCGGAGGACCACATCGCCATCAAGTCCCGCATCGGCCTCGTGCCCGACGACACCCTCCTGTTCGACCACCTCACCGGCGGCGAGTTCATCGAGTTCGTCGGCCGCATGTACGGACTCGGCCTCCCCCTCTCCCGCCAGCGCGCCGGCGAGCTCCTCCAACTCTTCGAACTCGACTCGGCCGGCCGCAAGCTCATCGGCGAATACTCCAAGGGCATGCGCAAGCGCGTCGCCCTCGCCGCCGCCCTCATCCACCGCCCCGAGCTTTACCTCCTCGACGAGCCCTTCGAAGGGGTCGACGCCGTCGGCGCCCGACTCATGAAGGACATCCTCCTCGACCAGGTCGCCCAGGGCGCCACCATCTTCCTCACCTCCCACGTCCTCGAGGTCGTCGAGCGACTCTGTGACCGCGTCGCCATCATCAACCAGGGCCGCCTCGTCGTCGAGGGCGCCATGCAGGACCTCCGCTCCGGCTCCGAGACCCTCGAAGACATCTTCGTCCGCGTCGTCGGCGGCCCGGCCCACGGCTCGGAATCGCTCGACTGGCTCTGAGGCGCCCATGTTTCTCTTCAACGACCAGGTGCGGGCCATCCTGCTGGCGCAGTTCAAGGGCATCTACAACCGCTTCGGCGGCGGCTCCGGCGGCGGCCGCGCCTTCTACTGGATCTCCTCCGTCCTCTGGTACGGCGGCGTCTGCTTCCTCGCCTGGCTGGCCGCCACCGCCCTGCCCGAAGTCCGCTCCCGCGACACGCTCGCCGCCATCCTCTCCAGCGGCCTGCTCTTCGCTTCTCTCTTCTGGCAGTTCGTCCCCGTGATGCTCGCCTCCACCGGCGTCTCCCTCGATCTGCGCCGCCTCATGGTCTACCCCATCGCCCCGTCGCGCCTCTTCGCCATCGAAGTGGCGCTACGCGTTTCCACCGGCGTCGAAGTGCTCATCGTCATGGCCGGCGCGGCCGTGGGGCTGATGCGTTCTCCCGTCGCGCCGCTCTGGGGGCCGCTCTTCTTCCTCCCCTTCGTCGCCTTCAACCTGCTGCTCTCGGCCGGCGTGCGAGACCTGCTTACCCGCCTGCTCTCCCGCCGCGGCGTGCGCGAGCTGGTCATCTTCGGCATCGTCCTGCTCTCCGCCCTGCCCCAACTCCTCGCCGTCGCCATCCCACCCGAGCAGTGGAAGACGATCTTCTCCCGCTACTCCGGCGATGTCCCCGTCCTGCCGCTGCCCTGGCAGTGCGCCGCCGAACTCTCCACGGGCCGCGTGGGCGTCCTGCCGCTCGCCGCCCTCGCCGCCTGGACCGCCGCCGCCGCCTGGTTCGGCTACTCCCAGTTCCGCCGCGGCCTGCGCTGGGACGCCGACGCCACCCGCTCCAAGGAGCGCGCCAGCACCTCCCGCGGCTACCTCGCCCTGCTCGATTCCTTCTACGCCCTCCCCCGCCGCTTCCTGCCCGACCCCCTCGGCGCGCTCGTCGAGAAGGACCTCCGCGTCCTCTCCCGCGCCCCCCGCTTCCGCCTCGTCTTCTTCATGGGCTTCAGCTTCGGCCTCATCATCTGGCTCCCCCTCGCCATGGGCCGCGGCCGCACCCCCGGCGTCTTCTCCGAAAACATCCTCGTGTGGGTCAGCATGTACGCCGCCCTCCTGCTCGGCGAAGTCCTCTTCTGGAACGCCTTCGGCTTCGACCGCGCCGCCTCCCAGGCCTACTACGTGATGCCCGTCCGCATCTCCACCGTGCTCCTGGCCAAGAACATCACCGCCGTCTTCCTGCTCCTGCTCGAAGTCGCCTGCGTCACCGCCGTCACGCTCCTGCTGCGCGTGCGTTTCCCCCTCTACAAGATCCCCGAGGCCTTCGCCGTCACGCTGCTGCTCTGCCTCTTCCTGCTCGGCATCGGCAACCTCACCTCCACCCACTACCCGCGCCCGGTGGACCCCGCCCAGTCCTGGCGCCACGCCAACAGCGGCAAGGTGCAGGGCCTGCTGCTCCTCGTCTACCCCGTGCTCGCCCTGCCCGTCGCCATCTCCTACCTCGCCCGCTACGCTTTCGATTCCGAGTGGGCCTTCTACGGCGCCCTCGCCAGCGCCTTCGTCGTCGCCCTGCTCTTCTACCGCGTCTCCCTTGACTCCTCCGTCGCCGCCGCCGACAACAGAAGAGAGCAGATCCTCGCCGCCCTCAGCCGCGGCGAAGGTCCCATCTCCTGACGCCATGCGCCGCTCGGCCATCGCCGCCCTCCTGGCCGTCTGCTCCGCCGCCGCCCCGGCAGCCTGGATCGAGACGAAATCCGGCCCCTTTGTTGTCTACTCCGACTCCGGTGACGACAACGCCCGCGACGCGCTCTACCGCCTGGAGCAGTTCCGCTTCCTGTTCGGCGAATCGCTCGGCAAACGGGATCTCCACACCGTCTGGCCCGTCACCGTGCTGGTCGTCAAGCCGGAGAAGAACCAGCCGCTCCCGCCGCTCGGCTTCACCCGCGACGGCTGGCTCGCCGTCTGGCCCGCCGGCAGCGTGCCTCCGCCATCCTTCTTTCGCCGGCTCGCCCTCCTCTTCATCGAGGACAACTGGACCGGCCGCATGCCCGGCACCCTCGAGCAGACCTTCGCCACCCTCTTCTCCACGCTTCAGATCCAGTCCGGCAAAGTGACCCTCGGCATCCCGCCCGCCCCCGGCGAGCGCACCCGCGAGTGGGCCCTGCTCCAGTACCTCCTCACCAACTCCGACACCGCCACCCGCACCCGCGTTTTGCTCTCCAACCTCGCCGCCGGCGCCGACGAGGGCGCCGCTTTCCGCAACTCCTTCGACCAGCCCAAGTCCGCCATCGACGCCGCCTTGGACCGCTACCTCGCCGCCGGCCAGTTCCTCACCCTCACCCTCCCCGCCAAGCCGCTCAACCCCGAAATCGCCTTCTCCATCGTGCCGGCCTTGCCCTCGCGCGTCCGCGTGCTGCCCGGAGACCGCCTCATGGCCGCCGGCGCCCCTGCCGCCGAAGTGCGCGCCGCCTATCAGCAGGCCATCGACCAGCGCCCCGGCCCCCTCGCCTTCGAAGGCCTCGGCCTCGCCCTGCTGGCCGAAAAGCAGCCCACCGATGCCCGCCAAGCCCTCGAAGCCATGAAGGCCCAGATGGACGACACCCCCGGCGCCTTCGCCCGCGGCCTGCTGGAACTCGGCCTCTTTGACCAGGCCGCGCAGAAGAACCCGCGCTGGGCCGAGCCCTATATCCGCGCCGCCGCCAAGGAGTCCGGCCCCGTGCGCAAGGCTTACCTGCTTAAGAAGGCCGCCGAGCTCGGGCCGCGCAACCCCGTCACCTGGCGCCATCTCGCCCAGGCCCAGTTCGATGCCAAACAGTACGCCGACGCCGAGAAGTCCTGGCACGCCGCCGCCCGCGCCGCCCGCACCGAAGACGAGCGCGCCGCCCTCGTCCGCGCCCGCGAAGCCTTCGAGCAGGCCCGCTACGACGCCGAGGCCGCCGAAAAGGCCCGGCTCCGCAAAGAGGAGCAGGACGAAGTGGAGCGCGTCCGCCGCCAGGCCCTCGAAAGCATCCGCAGGAAGGAACAGGAGCTCAGCCGCCCTGCTCCCTCCGGCGCCAAGGTCGAGAAGTGGTGGGACGGTCCGCCCGTCGAAACCTTCACCGGCACGCTTCACAACGTCGCCTGCCAGGGCTCGCGCGCGCGGCTCGGCGTGCGCGACGCCGCCGGCAAGGCCGCCTCGTTCCTGGTCTCCGATCCCTCCAAGGTCGTCATCCTCAACCAGGACCAGACGCAGACCCAGCTCTCCTGCGGCCCGCAGAAGCCCCCCCGCCGTGTGAAGATCGAGTATGCGGCCAAGCCCGGCGCGCCGGCCGAAGTCGTCACCATCGAATTCCTGAAATGACATCCGCATCCCGCTGGCTGGCCATCGCGGTCTTTGCGCTCGCCAACGCCCTCAACTTCATGGACCGTCAGATCCTGGCCGCCCTCGCGCCGGAGCTGATGCGCGAATTCGGCATCACCGCCGCCGGCTTCGGTGACGTCCTCCTCGCTTTCTCCCTCTGCTACGCCCTCGCCGCCCCCGCCGCCGGCCTCCTCATCGACCGCATCGGCCTCCGCGCCGGCTCGGCCGTGGCCGTGGGCTTCTGGTCGCTGGCCGGCATGGCCACCGGCTGGACGTCGTCCCTCGCCGGGCTCACCGCCTGCCGCGCCGCCCTAGGCATCGGCGAAGCCGGCGGCGTCCCGGCCACCGGCAAGGCCTCCGCCGTCTACCTGCCCCCGCGCGAGCGCGCCCTTGGCGGCGCCGTTTTCCAGGGGGGCCTCACTCTCGGCGCCATCCTCGCCCCGCTGCTCGCCCAAACATTTTCCCGCCTTTACGGCTGGCGCTCCGCCTTCGTCATCCTCGGCGCCGCCGGTTTCCTTTGGATCCCCTTGTGGATCGCCGTCCACCGCCGCGTCCCTCAGGCCGAACCGGACCATGGCAGCGCCGCCCTACCCGCGCGCGGCATCCTCGCCGACCGCCGCTACTGGGCACTGCTCGCCTCCAACGCCCTCCTCATGTCCGTCTACTCCCTCTGGGTGAACTGGACCACCGTCTTCCTCGTCCAGGCCCACCACCTCACCCAGGCCCAGGCCAACTACCGCCTCGCCTGGGTGC
>DAHVTI010000558.1 GCA_027324255.1 Bryobacterales bacterium
GCCCTCCTAATAGCCGCATTCTCGCGCGCTTCCGCCCCCGAAGTCCATTCCGCCCTCCCCTCACCCCGCTCCCGCGATTGGCCTACGGCCGCGTTGCCTGACTTTCATTTCCTGCCTGCTTCGCGCAGGATCTGAACGTAGAGGTACTCAATACTCGTCCCCCCCGGTGCTTTCGGCCCGCCGCTGGCGTATGGTATTTGCATGCGGCCTTCCATCTTCTGCTTCGTGCTCTCCTCTCTGCTCGGTGCTCCCGCCCCGATGGCGCAGCAAAAGACCCCGCCTCCCAAGCTCGTGTTCAAGGCCAAGACGGGCGACGTCACCTACGACCACGCCGCCCACGCCAAGCGCGAAAAGAACGAGTGCAAAGTCTGTCACCCCAAGCCCTTCGCCCAGGACGCCAAGGCCCCCATCGGCTTCAAGCCGCCGCACAAGAAGTGGGAGGACGCCAAGGCCTCCTGCGGCACCTGCCACCGCGCCGGAGGCAGCGCCTTCGAAACCAAGGGCAATTGCACCAACAGCAAATGCCACGTCCGGGCTGCTGCCAAAAAGTAGCGCCGGCCTTTTCCGCCTGAATCCCCGCCCGGTGTCATGCCCCGCGGGCAGTGTGTGCCCTCGCGCGCCTGCTCACTCGCCCAGCTTCGCCAGGATGTGCGCCACCACCGCGTCCGTCCTGCACCTCTCCCCCGTCGCCTTCCACATCTCCACCGCCGCTTCCATCTTCTGGTCCGACGCCTCCAGGCTCAGCGCCCGCCGCTTCAGCAGCGGCTTCGCTTTCTCCATTTCGGGCGACGATCCGCACGCTGCCGCCGCCGCGTACACGCGCTGCAGAATCTCGTCCCAACGCCGCGCCCGCTCCCGCACCGGCAGCCCGCGCCGCGTCGGGTCCAGCCGCAGTTCCTCTTCCGTCCGCGCCAGCGCCCGCTCCGCCTCTTCGTTCCGGCTCCCGGCCGCCGCCGCCTTCCGGAACGCCTCGCGCGCGGCCGGCTCCCGGCCCGCTTCAAAGCGCACCTCCCCCAGCTTCATCCACACCCCCGCGTCCGCCGGAAAATGGCCCGCCAGCGCCGTGTACGCCGCCTCCGCCTGCGCCGCCGAGCCCACCTCCCTCACCATCCGCGCCGCCTCTTTTCCCGTTGCCGCGTCGTCGCCGGACTGCTCGATCATCGACAGCAGGTGCGACACCGCTTCGTTTTTCCGGCCCGCCTTCGCCAGCAGTCCGCAGAACCTCAACTGCGCCTTCTTTCTTTGTCCTTCCTCTGTATCCGTCCACTCCTTGGTCAGCGCCTGCCGGTAGAGCTGCATCGCCCGTTGCCGGTCTCCCGCCGCCGCCGCTGCCTCCGCCATCCCGGTCCACACCGGCCCGCTCCGCGGAAACGCCTTCATGGCGGCGTTCAGGTAGCCCGGCGCTTCGGCGTAGTGCCGCGCCTCCACCAGCGCCAGCCCCAGCGCCGCCTGCGTCTTCGCATCCCCCGCGTTCGCCGACAGCGCCGTCCGGAACGCCTGCACCGCCTCTTCCGTCAGCCCCTGCGCCAGCAGTTGCTCGCCGTTCTTGTAGGCCTCCTCCGCCCGCTCCGCCCGCCGCGACCTCTGCCAGAACATCAGCCCCGGCACCAGCAACACCGTTGCCACCGTGATCGCCGCCAGCGCCGGCAGCCAGTTCCTCGCCTGCTCCTCTTCCAGTTCCTCCTGCGTCCTCCCCTTCTGCCTGTATGCGGCCAGGACGTCCGTCGTCCCCACCACCCCCACCACTCGCCGGCCAATCCGGCTCACCACCGGTATTTCTTCCACACCGGTCTTGCCCATCCGCTGCAACGCCGCATCCAGCGGGTCGTCCGGGTGCACCGCCGTCTCTTTTCGCTTCAGTTGCCGCGGCTCTTCCCCTCCCTCCATCGGCCTCATCGCCTGCTCCACCGTCAGCGGTTCCAGCCGGTGGTCTGCTGACGGCATCGTGATCCCGTCCTGCTCCGTCAACGCTTCGTAGATCGGCACCTTCTGCAGCCGCTTCGCCACCACGAAGCTGATCATGTTCGCCAGCATCAGCGGCACGATGATGGTGTAGTCCCGCGTCGTTTCGAAGATCATGATCACGCTCGTCATCGGCGTCCTCACGATCCCCGCGAACGCCACCCCCATCCCCACCAGCGCGTATGCCCCCGCGTTGCCCGTGTGGTTCGGCAGCAGCGTGTGCGCCGCCTGCCCCACCGCTCCCCCCAGCATCGCCCCCACGAACAGGCTCGGCCCGAAGATGCCGCCCGCGTTGCCCGAACCGTAGCACGACGTCGTCGCAATCAGCTTCACCACCAGCAGCACCAGCATCATCTTCAGCGCCACTTGCCCGTTCAGCGCCTCGCTCACCAGGTTGTAGCCCACGCCCAGCACCCCCGGCACCGCCAGCGCCATCAGCCCCACCAGCAGTCCGCCCGCCGCCGGCGTGAACGGCTGCCACCGCTCCGGCAGCTTGCGGAACATCAGCCGCTGCCACAGCAGCAGCTTCACGAACGCCGTCGATACCAACCCCCCGGCCAGCCCCAGCAGCGCGTAGATCACGAACTCCAGCGGGTGCACCAACTGGTAGGCAGGCACGTGGAACAGCGGCTCGTCCCCCAGCATCAGCCGCAGAATCATCCACGACGTCGCCGCCCCAATCACCACCGTCCCCACCACCCGCGCGTGCAGGTCCGCCAGAATCTCCTCCAGCGTGAACAGCACCGCCGCCAGCGGCGTGTTGAATGCCGCCGCCACCGCCGCCGCCGTCCCCACCGGGATCAGTGACCGCACTTGCCCCTCGCTCAGCCCCAGCCGCCGCCCCGCCGCCGACGCAATGCCCGCCCCGATCTGCACCGACGGACCTTCCCGCCCCAGCGCCACTCCGCTGCCCAGCGAAATCGAGCTGCACACGAACTTCCCCACCACCGTCCGCATCCCGATGACGCCCTTTTGCAGCACCATCGCCACCCGCGTCTGCGGGATGCCGCTCCCTCGCGCGTCCGGGAAGAACTTGTACAGCAGCCATCCCCCCACCAGCGATCCGCCCAGCGGCGCCAGCACTCTCTGCCATCGCCCCGCCGTCAGCAGTACCTCTCCCAGGTACTCCGTCATCGCCACGAACGCCACCACCGTCAGCCCCACCACCGCGCTGATCACCAGCGCCAGCAACAACAGGATCTTGTCTTCGTGTTCGTGCAGGTCCAGGCCCGCAAGTCTTCGCCGCAGCGGCCCCAACCAGCCGCCCGCCGGTTCAGCTTGTGGATTCACCTTCCCATTCTCTCAATCGCGCGCCGCTACTCGCTTGCGGCGGCCGGACACCACCCGCCCGCGCCGCTTC
>DAHVTI010000584.1 GCA_027324255.1 Bryobacterales bacterium
GCAGACCATGCAGGGGCCGAAGCGGTTCACCATCCGCGGTGTGATGAACAGCGAAGGGCTGGCGTCGGCCTACGGCGGCAGCCTGGCGGTGATGGACATCTATGCGGCGCAGATGGTGTTCGGGCGCGGGCGGCGCTTCGATCGCATCGACATCAAGGTGCGCGAGGGCGTGAAGGTGGATGACGCGCGGGCGCACTTGCAGGCGGCGCTCGGCGCGGGCTTGCAGGTGGACCCGCCCAGCTCGCGCGGGGCGCAGTTCGAGGCGATGGCGCAGGTGTACTCGATGACGGCCAACGTGACCAGCATCTTCGCGCTGTTCATCGGGCTCTTCCTGATCTACAACACGTTCTCCATCGCCGTGTCCCAACGGCGCGGCGAGATCGGGGTGCTGCGCGCGCTGGGCGCTTCGCGCGCATTGGTGAAGCGGCTGTTCCTGATGGAGAGCGCCATTGCGGGGCTGGCCGGCTCGCTGGCGGGCATCGTGCTGGGCGTGTGGATGGCGCGCGGCCTCGCCGGCTACCTGGGCACGTACTCCAGCGAAGTGTACGGCGTGGGGGAGAAGGCGGAGGAGGTTTCGGCGGACCCTTGGCTGCTGGGGCTGGCGCTGGTGATCGGCGTGGCGACGAGCGTGATGGCCGGGTGGCTGCCGGCGCGGAACGCCGCGCAGGTGGACCCGGTGAAAGCCCTGCAGAAGGGCCGCGTGCAGGTGATCAGCGAAGGCGAGCACCGCCTGCGGCGCATGGTGGCGCTGCTGATGCTGGCCGCGGCGGTGGGTTGCGTGTTCCTGGGCCACCGGCCCGTGTTCTTCTACACGGGCTACATGCTGAGCGTGGTGGCGGTGCTGCTGCTGACGCCGGCGCTGTGCACGTGGCTGGCGCGCGGGCTGCGTCCGGCGTTGAAGTGGCTGCGGCCGGTGGAGGGCTCGCTGGCGGCGGACAGCCTGCTGCAGGCCCCGCGGCGGACGTCGGGCACGGTGGCGGCGCTGTCGCTGTCGGTGGCGCTGGTGATCGCGCTGGGCGGCATCGCGAAGGCGAGCTACGAATCGATTGGCGAGTGGATGAACGCGGCGCTGAACCCGGACTTCTTCGTGACCGCGTCGGAGAGCATCACGCAGCGCAGCTTCCTCTTCCCGGCCGGAATGGGCGACGAACTCAGGCGCGTGCCGGGCGTGGAAGAGGTGCAGGCGGTGCGGACGGTGCGGATCGTCTACCAAGGCACCCCGGTGATGCTGGTGGCGGCGAACGTGGAAGCGCTGGCGCGGAGGGTGAAGCTGCGCGTGATTGAGGGCGAGCGGGAGTCGATGTACCGGCAGGCGGCGCGCGGGGAAGGAGTGGTCCTGAGCGACAACTTCGCGCAGCTACGAAGAGTGCACCGGGGGGACGTGCTGGAGGTGCCGGGGGCAAACGGGCTGGTTAAGCTGCCGGTGCTTGGCGTGGTGCTCGACTACAGCGACCAGCAGGGCACCATCCTGATGGACTGGAAGCTCTACACGCGGCATTGGAGCGACGACAGCGTCAACGCCTTCCGCGTCTATCTGATGCCGGGCGTGGACCGCCCCGGCGCGCGGCAGAGGCTGATCGACGAGTTCGGCGGGCGGACGCGGCTGTTCGTCATGACGAACGCCGAGCTGAAGCAGTACATCACGAAGCTGACGGACCAGTGGTTCGAGCTCACCTACGTGCAGATCTTCGTGGCCGTGCTGGTGGCCATTCTGGGCGTCGTCAACACGCTGACGGTATCGATAGCGGACCGGAAGCGGGAGCTGGGCGTGCTGCAGGCGGTGGGCGGATTGCGGAACCAGATCCGGCACACCATCTGGATGGAAGCCGTCGCCATCGGGGTATTGGGGTTGGCGATCGGCTACGCGCTGGGGGCGGTGAACCTGTACTACATCCTGGACGTGACGCGGCGGGACCTGGCGGGGATGCGGCTGGATTACCGCTACCCGGTGGAGATCGCGCTGGCGCTGGCGCCGGTGCTGCTGGGCGCGGCGCTGGTGTCGGGCATGGGTCCGGCGGAGGCGGCGGTACGGGGATCGCTGGTGGAGGCATTGGAGTATGAATAGGCTCATCGCGGGATTGCTGCTCCTCGCGCCTTTGTGGGGACAGGATGCGCGGGGGATTGTGGAGGAGTCGCAGCGGCGGTCGCGCGCGGAGTCGCAGCGGTACGAAGGCACGCTGGAGGTGATCGACTCGAAGCGGAAGATCACGGTGAAGCGGTGGGTGTACGAGCGGCTGGGGTCGGCGGGGGAGTCGAAGGCGGTGCTGCGGTTCACGGCGCCGGCGGAGGTGAAGGGGGTCGCGCTGTTGATCCACAACCACCCGGAAAGGGCGTCGGATCAGTGGATGTGGACGCCGGCGGTACAGCGGGAGCGGCGCATCGCGTTCCAGGACAGACGGACGCGGTTCTTCGGGACGGACTTCACGTTCGAGGATCTGGAAGAGCGCGATGTGGACCGCTCGACCTACAAGCTGCTGGGGGAGGAGCAGGCGCTGGGGGCGGCGTGCTGGAAGATCGAGGCGGCGCCGAAGCCGGAGGCGCGGTCGCAGTATTCGAAGTCGCTGCTGTGGATCCGGAAAGACATCTACGTGATGACGCAGGCGGAGGGCTACGGGAAAGACAAGCTGGCGCGGCGCATCCGGTATTCGGACATCGCGCAGGTGCAGGGCATCTGGACGCCGCGGATGCTGGAGGTTCGGGACGTGGAGAGAGGCAGCACCACCGTGATGAAGATCGAGCGGCTGCAGTATAACGTGACGCTGCCGGCGGAGAGGTTCACGCTGCAGGCGCTGCGGCGGGAGCAATGAGGCGTGCCGCGGGGCCGGCCTGGAGGCCGGCCGCAGGCCTGGCGGCCTGCCCCACATTGATCGTGCTGTTCGGGCTGATCGTGCAGGGGCAGACGTTCACGCAGCGGGGGTTCTTTGAGACTCGGAACTTTGTGTACCCGCAGGCGGCGGAGGGCGACAGCGGGCGGCTGGTGAGCGAAGAGCTGCTGCGGTGGGAGGCGAGTTGGAAGCCGAAGAGTTGGGTGCAGGTGAACGCGGGGTTCGATGCGCGGGTCGATTCGCACCGGCAGTTCGAGCGGGGCTGGCGGCTGGATTGGGCGGACAGGGGCTTGCAGCGGCCCGCGTTTTCGGCGCGGCGGATGAGCGTGCTCGTCAACAAAGGCGGATGGACGTTCGAGGGCGGGCGGCAGTTGATCCGCTGGGGCAAGGCGGACATCCTGAACCCCACGGACCGGTTCGCGCCGAAGGATTTTCTCAACGTCCTGAGCAGCGACTTTCTGGGGGTGACGGCGGCTCGGGCCACCTTTGAAAGAGGCGGGGATACGGTGGATGCGGTGTACCAGCCCGTGTTCACGCCGAGCCGCGCGCCACTCCTGCGGCAGAGATGGGTGGTGCTGCCGGAGCCGGTGCGGGCGTTTGTGACCGGAGACGGCGGAACGAGGTATCCGGGGCGTGGGGCGTTGGGGTTGCGGTGGAATCACATCGGGCAGGGGTACGAGTTTTCAGCGAGCTTCTACGACGGGCACAACCATCTGCCGCTGATCGACCCGGCGGCGTTTGCGCGCTACTTCGCGCAGATGCGGATGTACGGGGGCGATGTGGCCGTGCCGCTGCGCTGGTTCACGGTGAAGGGCGAGGCCGCCTACTTCACGTCGGAGACGCAGACCGCCGATGAGTATGCGCTGTACGTGATCCAACTGGAACGCATGAGCGGCGAGTGGACGTTCGTGGGCGGCTACGCGGGCGAGGCGGTCACGAAAAAACGGGCGCTGCTGGACTTCGCTCCGGACCGCGGTCTGGCGAAGACCTTCCTGGGCCGCGCCAGCTACAACCTGGACGCCAACCGCACGGTTGCGTTCGAGGCGGCGGTGCGGCAGAACGGGGCGGGGATGTACGGCAAGTTCGAGTACACGCAGGCGCTGGGGGCGCACCTGCGGGCGACGGCGGCGGCGACGCTGGTGCGGGGCCGCGAGGACGATTTTCTGGGGCAGTACCGGCGGAACTCGAATTTGCAGCTCATTCTGCGGTATAGCTTTTAGGCGTGGCGAGGGCGGCACTCGGGAGTCGAAATGCGCAGACCGCCCCCCCCTCGTGCCGATAAGCGGCGTGAAGGACTGCGGAATGCCGATCCAACTGGAATTGCTGGAGAGACCGTGCGCTGCTAATCTGGACGGGAAGGATATGCTCACCACTCTGGAACTTTGCGCCGGGGCGGGAGGACAGGCGCTCGGCTATGAACAGGCTGGCTTCGCGCACGCCGGCCTCGTGGAGATAGACAAGCACGCCTGCGCCACGCTGCTTCTGAACCGGCCGCAGTGGAACGTGATGCGAAGGGATTTGGCCGAGTTTGACGGCAGAGGATATCGTGGTGCCGATCTGGTCACCGGTGGATTGCCGTGTCCGCCTTTCTCTGTTGCGGGCAAACAACTTGGTAAGAACGACGAGAGGAACCTCTTTCCTGCAGCGATCCGGCTGGTGGATGAGATCCGGCCGAGAGCCGTGATGATTGAGAACGTGCGCGGGATTCTCGACGCGGTATTCGAGGACTACCGCAATCATGTGGGGAAGGAACTCGCGAAGCTCGGATATGAGCCGGGCTGGAGACTGATGAACGCTTCCGATTTCGGAGTGCCACAGTTGAGACCGCGGGTCGTGTTTGTGGCCGTCCGGAAAGATCTTACCGAGCACTTCAAATGGCCTGTCCCGATGGAACTCCCGCCGAAGACGGTTGGAGAAACGCTCTTTGACCTAATGGCGGCGAACGGGTGGAAGGGAGCCAGAAAATGGGCGAAGTCGGCCGATGAAATCGCCCCTACGATCGTGGGCGGATCACACAAGCACGGTGGACCCGATCTTGGTCCGACGCGGGCGAGGAAAGCCTGGGCGGCGCTCAGCGTCGACGGGCTCGGGATCGCGAACGACGCGCCCGGGCCGGAAACAGTGGGAATGCCCCGCCTTACGGTTCGGATGGTTGCCAGGCTTCAAGGATTTCCCGACGATTGGCAATTCAGTGGGGGGAAGACGCAGAGCTACCGGCAGGTGGGCAATGCGTTTCCCCCGCCGTTCGCGAGGGCTGTGGCCGAACGCCTGATGGAGTGCTTGAGTGCCTCGCGGATTGCCAGGAAGGTAGGTTAGCGGAAAACATGCCGGTGAGTCGTGGCCAGGGGTCCCGAGCGCGTCTTCGTGCTTACATCTTGGCGAACATAGGCCGTGTGATGGATTCCGATGAGCTTAGACGGGCTTCAGGGGATGCGAGTGAATGGGCGAGGCGGATTCGGGAGTTGCGTGTGGAAGAGGGCTATCAAATCCTCACCCACAACGACAGGAGCGACCTGAAGCCCGGACAGTACCTCCTCGAGAATGAGAAGCCGGTTCCCGCGTTTGAGCGGGGGATCTCGAAGGAAACAAGGGCGCTCGTTCTGGACCGGAACGGCTTCACGTGTCAGATGTGCGGCGCCGTCGCGGGAGAGCCGCATCCGTCTGGCGATGGGCGCCGGACACGGCTGCATATTGGACATATCGTTGACAAGTCCGTGGGTGGAGGAGATGAACCGTCCAACCTGCGGGCTCTGTGTTCGGTCTGCAACGAGGGTGCCCGGAACTTGACTCCCGACCGGCCCTCATTGCAGAAACTGCTGATTCAAGTGCGGCGTGCCACAGGGGGGGATCAACTGGAAGTGCTGAGGTGGCTTCTCCGGAAGTTTCCGAAGCAAGCGTCTGAGATAATCGACGCCGGTTAGCCCTCTGGTGCACCAGTTTTCATTGATCGAGTGGATAAGATATCACAGCAACGCCGATCAGCAAACATGAGCCTGATCAGGAGCCGGGATACGACCCCCGAACTCGTCGTGCGGCGAATGGTCCACTCCATGGGGTATCGGTACCGTCTGCACGTTTCCAGCCTCCCCGGCAAGCC
>DAHVTI010000043.1 GCA_027324255.1 Bryobacterales bacterium
CGTGGCGGAGCAACCGGGTGAGCGGCGAGGGGTGGGTGGCGGTGGGCGACGCGGCGGGTCTGGTGGACCCGGTGACGGGGGAAGGGCTGTACTACGCGATCCGGTCGGGGGACCTGGCGGCGGAGGCGGTGCTGAACGAGCAGCACGAGCCGGGGCAGCGGCACACGCTGTACCGCTCGCTGATCCACGGCGAGTTCATCGAAGACCTGACGTTCGGGGCCGGCCTCGCGAAGCGGTTTTTCATCCAGCAGATCGTATTTTCGAGCGTGCCGGCGCGGATGATCGAGCTGATGCGGCACAGCCCGCGGATGCGGGAGATCGTGCAGGACCTGTTCGCCGGGACGCAAGGGTACCTGGACCTGAAAGAGCGGATGCTGACCAATCTGAACGGGACGATGCGGGAGATTGTGGTGGGCGGGATGTTGGGGCACAAGGTGGTGAAAGAGGGGAGGCCGACGTGACGACGACGAAGAGCGAGGCGCTGCTCCAGCGGGCGCAAGGGATTATTCCGGGCGGGGTGAACTCGCCGGTGCGGGCGTTCCGGGGCGTGGGCGGGGCACCGCGGTTCATCGAGCGGGGCGAGGGGTGCCGGATGTACGACGCCGACGGCAACGCCTACATCGACTACATCGGTTCGTGGGGTCCGCTGATCTTGGGGCACAGGTTCGGGCCGGTGATGGAGGCGATTCGCGGCGTGCTGGAAGTGGGCACGAGCTTCGGGGCGCCGACGGAGCGGGAGATCGAGCTGGCGGAGGAGATCCGGGCGGCGGTGCCGTCGATGGAGATGGTGCGGCTGGTGAACTCGGGGACCGAGGCGACGATGAGCGCGCTGCGGGTGGCGCGGGGCTTCACGGGGCGGACGCTGACGGTGAAGTTCGAGGGCTGCTACCACGGGCACGTGGACTCGCTGCTGGTGAAGGCGGGCAGCGGGATGGCGACGCTGGGCATCGCCGACACGGCGGGCGTGCCGGAGGGTTTTGCCAGCACCACGCTGGCGCTGCCTTACAACTCGGTGGAGGCGCTGGAGGCGGCGTTCGCGGCGCACGGCAGTGAGATTGCGGCGGTGATCGTGGAGCCGGTGGTGGGCAATATGGGTTGCGTGCCGCCGCTGGCGGGCTATCTGGAGGCAATGCGGGCGCTGTGCACGAAGCACGGGGCGCTGCTGATTTTCGACGAAGTGATGACGGGGTTCCGGGTGCACTTTGGCGGGGCGCAGGCGCTGTACGGGATCCGGCCGGACCTGTCGACGTTCGGGAAGGTGATCGGAGGCGGGCTGCCGATTGCGGCCTACGGCGGGCGGGCGGAGATCATGAACAAAGTGGCTCCGGTGGGGAACGTGTACCAGGCGGGGACGTTGTCGGGCAATCCGCTGGCGGTGGCGGCGGGGCTCGCCATGCTGCGCTACCTGAAGGCGCACCCGGAGGTGTACGGGCGGATTTCGAGCGCGGCGGAGAAGATCTGCACGGCGGCGCCGGCGGGCGTGACCGTGAACCGGGTGGGGTCGATGTTCACGTTCTTTTTCGGCACGGGCGCGGTGAAGGACTGGGAGACGGCGAAGGCGGCGGACACGGGGCGGTTCAAGGCGTTCTTCCACCACATGCTGGAGCGGGGCGTGTATCTGCCGCCGTCGCAGTTCGAAGCGGCGTTCGTGGGGGCGGCGCACGACGCGGAGGCGGTGGAGGAGACGGTGCGGGCGATGCGGGCGTTCCGGGGTTAGCTCAGTGGCGGCGCCAGGCGACGATCTTCGAGGAGCGGGCGGTGCCTTCCATGGCGGCGGTCTCGAGCAGGAGTTCGAAAGAGGGGAACCGGGATGAGGGGGAGATGCCGAGGAGCTGGCGGACCTGGCGAGGGGCATCGGGGTTGAGGAGAAATTCGCCGGCGCCCTCCGTGCCTTCGAAGTCCAGACCTTCGGCGAGCGCCACCCAACCGGCGCCGGAGACGTTGCGGGTGAGGGCGACGATGGCCCACTGCCGGCGGGGGGTCTGGTTCCGGTATTCCGGGAATTCGCCGGGGCGGGGCTGACGGTTGACGATGCGCAGGTGATCGACGGCGAAGTTCAGCGACTGGTCGAACAAGGCGGCCCAGGGGTTGGCCCTGTGGCTGCCGGTGACGATGAAATTGCCGGTTTTGAAATCGCGCGTGCGCATGTGCTTGGCGTGGCGGATTTCGATGCGGCGGGCGTCGGCGGGGTGGGTCTGGAGGAGGCGGGTGAGGATGCCGACGTCGGCGAGGGAGGTGATCTGGCGGTCTTCCAGGTACTTCCACACATTCAGCAGATCCGGCTTGGTGGAGAAGAGGTGCTGGCCGTCGGGGAAGAACGCCCGGGTCGAGTACTCTTCGGGTGTGGGAGGGGATCCGCGGAGGATATTCATGGCGCCCAGAGCGGAGTCGGTGAGGACGAAGCGGACCGGGCCGGTGGATTGGGAAAGAAAGGCGGCGAAGAGAGTGTCGGGCTCATCGGAGAGGGCGCGGAGGCGGGCCTGCTCGATGAGCAGGACGGCGATGACGGAGAGCAGCGCGGCCACGAGGCTGATCCAGAGCCAGGGAAGCCGGCGCCGGGGCGGTGTGACGGCGGGCGGGGCGGGGCGGGTGGAGAAGACGGGCAGGTAGCCGCCTTTGGGAATCTCGAGAATGACGGTTTCCGCGCAGCCCTCCCCGTCGAAGTACTCCTTGAGCTTGACGCGCAACTGGCGGGCGGCGGCGCGGACGATGTTGTCGTCGGCGGGATTGTAGTCCTCGCTGCGGCCGAAGACGCGGGTCCCGATGTGATGCTCGGTGAGCAGTTCGGGCGAGTGGGCGTGAGTAACGATGTCGAGGAGGAGTTCGCGGAGGCGGGGAGCGCGGGCGAGGGCACGGCTGGCAGTGAGGCGCTGGAGGAGCGCCTGACGCTCAGATGTAACCCGAGTTGTAACGTGGGCTGCCAAATCCTTCCCCGTCAGCACATAGAGCTGTGAATCACAGTCCTACCACAGCGAATTCACCTTTCCTAAGATTATGCTTCAGGTGAAGATGATACACCATGTCTTTCAGAAGCGCTGCAATCCTGGTTCTGCTTGGAGCGATCCCCGCGGCGGCCCAGACCGCTCAGATTGTCGGGCGGGTGACCGATGCCAGTGGGGCGGTGGTGCCGGGGACCGCCATTCGCATCATTAATGTTGCGACGGGCATCGCCCGCGATGTACAAACCAACTCGGACGGCTACTACGCGGTGCCGCTGCTGCAGCCGGGCGAATACGCGGCCAGCGCGGAACAGAAGGGGTTCAAGACGGTGAACCGCTCGGGCCTTCTGCTGGAGGTGGACCAGAGGGCGGAGCTGAACTTCACGCTCGAGGTCGGAGCTATGACGGAGAAGATCATGGTGACGGCGGACGTGATGCAGTTGAACACGGTGGAGGCGAGCCAGGGGCAGGTGATCGACAACAAACGGATCATCGACATGCCGCTGAACGGGCGGGACTACAACCAATTGGCGCTGCTGTCGGCGGGGACGGTGCAGCCGGTGAGCGGCAGCCGGTACGGCGGGTTCTCAGTGGGCGGGATGCGCATCTCGCAGAACAACTTCATGCTGGACGGCATCGACAACAACCCGACTGAACTGGCCGGCGCGCAGCGCAGGAGCGAGATGGTGCAGCCCTCGGTTGACGCCGTCCAGGAGTTCAAGGTGCAGACGAACTCCTACGCGGCGGAGTACGGGCGGGCGATGGGGGCGGTGGTGAACGTGAGCCTGCGGTCCGGCACGAACGACGTGCACGGGGCGGCGTTCGAGTTCCTGCGCAACGAGAAGCTGGACGCCAAGAACTTCTTCGATCCGCCCACGAAGCCCAAGCCGCCCTTCAAGCGCAACCAGTACGGCTTGGCCTTCGGCGGTCCGGTGTGGATTCCGAAGGTGTTTAATGGGCGGAACCGGGTGTTCTTCTTCGGCGACTTCGAGCAGACGAAGGTGCGCGAAAGCTCCACGACCTCCTCGAACATTCCCACTGCGCTGATGAGGAACGGAGACTTCAGCGAGCTGCTGAGCATCTCGAAGAAGTCCATCACAGACCCGTCCACGAAGCAGCCCTTCCCGGGCAACCTCATTCCGGCGAGCCGCTTCGACCCCGTCTCGAAGACGCTGATCGACCTCTATCCGGGGACCTTGAACCCCGGCCTGAGCGCGAACTACCTGACGAATGCGCCGGTGATCACCGACATCATGCGCTGGGATTTCAAGACGGACGTGAACGTGACGAGCAGGGACAACGTGGCGTGGCGGCTGAGCAAGATGGACACGACCAACCCGGCGGTGCTGCCGCTGCCGGCTCCGGCCTTCGGGGGCGGCCCCTACGATTGGGTGACGGAAGGCTACAACACGGGCGTGAACTGGAACCACATCTGGACCCCGTCGCTGATCATGAGCGTGCGCGCCGGTTGGAACTTCTCGCTGTTCAAGCGCGACAACCCGGCGCAGGCCAACGGCGAGCTGTTCAACCGCAAGTACGGGATCAAGGGCGGCAACGACACGATTCCGGGCGGGTTCTCGCAGATGGGGATCACGGGCTACCGCGCCCTGGGCATCGGCGCCAACAATCCCGTCGATCGCGACTCGCAGAACCGGCAGCTTTCGGGAGACGCCACGTGGACGCACGGCAAGCACACGGTGAAGTTCGGCGCGAACGTGCTGTGGTCGCAGAACAACATCTACAACATCCGATCCGAGATCGGGGGCTACACGTTCAACGGGCGTTTTACGACGGACGGCGCGGCCGATTTCCTGCTGGGCTTGGCCAGCGCATACTCGTGGGAGTCGCGCATCCAGGTGGATCTGCGCAGCTCCAACACGGGCTTCTATTTCCAGGACGACTGGAAGATCACGCCCAACCTCACTCTCAACCTTGGGGGGCGTTATGAACTCGTCCTGCCGTTCATCGACAAATACGACCGGATCGGGATCTTCGACGACTACACGGACCCGAGCAATCCGAAGCTGATCTATGGCGGCACGGAAGGCAAGGACCGCTACAACCGGGCGATGTTCGCCATCGACAAGGACAACATCATGCCGCGCGGCGGCTTCGCCTACAAACTGGGCACAAAGACGGTACTGCGCGGCGGCTACGGACTGTTCTACAACTACCTGGAGCCGCTGGGCGACGGCGAATACCTGATCGGCAATCCGCCCAACGCCTACGGCGTCGCGCTTGCCTCCAGCGCCACGGTGCCGGCCGTGTTGTTGAAGAACGGCCCGCCGGCGGGCGCGCTCGATCTGAACAAGGCCACCGGGCTCACTTTTGTGGCCTACGAACGGCGGCCCGACATCGGCTCGGGGCAGCAGTGGAACTTCAACATCCAGCGGGAGCTGGCGGCGGACTGGCTGCTGGAACTGGGCTATTCCGGCTCCAAGGGCACGCACCTGCTCAACCGCTATGAGGACAACTACTCGCCCGCCGGTCCCGGCAACCTCAACGAGAAGCGGAAGTACAAGAGCGTGACATTCCCGGATACGGGCAAGGTTACCTCCCCGCTCGGCCCGGTCTACGGCTATCACAACAACGCCAACAACATTTACCACGCCTTCATGGTCAAGGCCGAGAAGCGTTTCTCGCGGGGCTACACGCTCCTCACCTCCTACACGTGGTCCAAGTCCATCGGCGACATCTGCGGCAACGCCGCCAGCGGCAACACGGCGGGCTGCGGCTATCAGGACGTCCGCAACCTGCGCGCCGAGCGCTCCGTGGACAACCAGGACATCCCCCACCGGTTCGTGGCCAGCGGGATCTACGACCTGCCGCTGGGTAAGAGCCGGCGGTGGGGTTCCGGGATGCACCCGGCGCTGAACGCGGCGTTCGGCAACTGGGCGGTGGGCAGCATCGTCGTCTGGGCGTCCGGCGAGCCCTTCTCGGTGGTGGTCCCCGGCAACCCGGCCAACATCGGCGACCGCGTTGTCGTCAACCGGCCGGACATCATCGGAACCGTCTACGACGGCCAGCGGAGCCTGCAGCGCGACTTCAACACGGCGGCGTTCAAGGCCAACGGGCAGTATCAACTGGGCAGTTCCGGCCGCAACATCATGCGGAACCGGCCGGACTTCGACTGGGACTTCTCGGCGCTGAAGGATTTCCGGCTGGCCGAGCGGATGAAGCTGCAGTTCCGGTTCGAGGGCTTCCACTTTTCGAACACGCCGCGCTTCGGGCAGCCGGGCAACACGCTGGGCACGAGCACGTTCGGCGTGATCTCGGGCGCCGCCACGCCGCGCAACCTGCAGTTCGGCCTGAAGCTGGTTTGGTAAAGAACAAAAGGAGCGACAGCGATGCCATCCATGAACAGACGGGATCTCCTTGCGTCCATGACCTCGGGTGCTCTGACGGCGGGCGCGCAGGGCGGCGCCGGCAAACGGCGCAACGTGATCTTCATCCTGAGCGACGACCACCGCTACGACGCGATGGGGTTCCTGAAGGCGCAGCCGTGGCTGGAGACGCCGCAGATGGACCGGCTGGCGCGGGAGGGAGCGCACTTCAAGAACGCTTTCGTGACGACGGCGCTTTGCAGTCCGAGCCGGGCGTCGATTCTGACCGGAGTCTACGCGCACAAGCACCGGATTGTGGACAACAACACGGCCATCCCGCGGGGGACCACGTTCTTTCCGTCCTATCTGCAGAAGGCGGGCTACAAGACGAGCTTCTTCGGCAAGTGGCACATGGGCGCCGCTGGGGACGACCCGCAGCCGGGCTTCGACAAATGGGTGAGCTTCCGCGGGCAGGGGTCGTACCAGCCGGGTCCGAACGGGCTGAACGTGGATGGAAAGAAAGTACCGCAGAAGGGCTACATCACCGACGAGCTGACGGACTACGCGCTGGGCTGGCTGCGGACGCTGCCGAAGGAGCAGCCGTACTTCATGTACCTGTCGCACAAAGCGGTGCACGGGGGGTTCGAGCCGGCCGAGCGGCACAAGGGGCGGTACAAGGACGCGAAGTTCGTGTATCCGCCGACGATGGCGGCGTCGGGCGAGATGGCGCAGCACCGGCCGATGTGGGTGCAGAACCAGCGCAACTCGTGGCACGGTGTGGATTACCCGTATCACACGCAGATGGACATCTCGGAGTACTACAAGCAGTACGCCGAGACGCTGATGGGGGTGGACGATAGCATCGGGCGGGTGCTGGACGAGCTGAAGACGCGCGGAGAGCTGGACTCGACGCTGGTGGTCTACATGGGGGACAACGGGTTTGCGTTCGGAGAGCATGGGCTGATCGACAAGCGGACGGCGTACGAGGAGTCGATGAAGGTGCCGCTGCTGGCGCGCTGCCCGGAGCTGTTTGCGGGCGGGCAGACGGTGAAGGAAGTGGTGGCGGGGCTGGACATCATGCCGACGGTGCTGGACGCGTGCGGGGTGAAGGCCCCGGGCGGGGCGGACGGGATGAGCTGGCTGCCGGTGGTGGAAGGCAAGAAGCCGGAGTGGCGGAAGGAGCTGCTCTACGAGTATTACTGGGAGCGCAACTTCCCGCAGACGCCGACGATGCACGCGGTGCGGGGCGACCGCTACAAGTTCATCCGCTACCAGGGCATCTGGGACATGGATGAACTGTACGACCTGCAGGAGGATCCGCTGGAGACCCGGAACCTGATCTTCAGCGAGAAGCACCAGGCGGTGATCGGTGAGATGCGGGCGCGGCTGTTCGAGCTGCTGGAGCAGACGGGCGGGATGAACATTCCGATGCAGCCGGACCGGGGGGGGCAGCAGAACCTGCGGAGCCCGGAGCGGGGGAAGGCGGCGGAGTTTCCCGAGGAGTTCAAGAAGCGGCCGGCGCGAGGCAGCCGGGTGCACCGGTAGGCGGGAGGAAGAAACCGCGCGGGGAGACGGTGCGTCGGAGGGAGGGAGACGATGCCGTGGCGCGAATCGGATGGATGGCGGGGGCCGTGCTGTGTGCGGCGGCGGCCGGCGCGGAGAGGGACTCCGGGGCGGGGCTGACGCTGAAGGGGTCAGAGGACGGGTGGTTTGAAGTGACCGTGCGCAACAGCGGGGAGAGCGCGGCGGCGGTGAAGCTGCGCGTGATTACCTGCGATCCGGAGGCGGCGTGGAGCCGGGAGATGGAAGTGGGCGCACACGAGGAGCGGGGGTTCCGGGCGGAGAAGGGCAGGGAGTGCCGGCGGATCTACGATGCGGGGCGAGATGCGTGGCGGGCGCCATTTGCGGCCTGGGACGAAATAGAGAGATTCCACGTGGTGTTCGCGCGGGTGGAGATGGAAGCGCGGAGGGCGGAAGAGGTTTCGTTGCAGGTTTCGGCGCTGATGCTGGACGGGGACCGGCTGACGGAGGTGGACAACTACACGGTGGGGACGAAGCTGAAGCGGTCCTTGGGGGTGCTGGCGGCGGGGTGGGCGTCGGTGGGGAATTTCGGAGAAGGGGGAACGCTGGAGGTTTGCCGGGAGTACCGGGGCGTGGGCGTGGAAGGCGGGTTGGGGGTGCTGTGGGGGCAAGGGTGGCTGAACTGGAGGTGCGGGGGTGGGTCGAGCGTATTTCCGCTGACGGGGAACGGGGTGACGACGGTGGTGGCGGAAGGGGCGGCGGGTGAGGGAGTTCGTCGCGGAGTCGCGGATCTACTTCAAGGGCCCGGAGGAGTAAAGGCGGAGGTGGATCTGGCGGCCGGCGTAGACGGCGAGGAGCGCGAAGAGACCGAAGGAGGACCAGACGAGGATCTGGCCTTTGCGGGGGTCGGCGGGAGAGGCGTGGCCGGAGGGTCCGTCGCCGTAGACGACGCGCACGAGCAGGCGCACTTCGGCCATGGAGCGGGCCTCGATGCGGTTGTCGAGAACGATCAGGTAGTGATCG
>DAHVTI010000058.1 GCA_027324255.1 Bryobacterales bacterium
CCGGCCTCTGACAGGATGGATGAAGATCCGCACCTCTCATCCCCGTTTCCCCGAACTCCGTGTCCGAGTTGAGGGGGAACTTCGCTAGTCGTCCGGATTGCCCTCTGCCCGTCGCCGACGACCCGGCGAAACCGGTGGTGGCAGGACCACCGCCTCCCCGTGACGAGGCGCGCACCAGCCTGCCGGATTGAAGGAGACAGCGGTTTCCCTCAAGGTTGCGCATTAAGGCGGGAAATCCGGAACAACTGTGCTCTGTTCTCCCTCCTACCCCCTCGGCCGCGGACTCGCCTCCGCCTCCGCCGGCCCCTCGTACTCCAACTTCAGCCCCCAGTCCAGCTCCGACGGAAACGCGGGCAGCAGGATGATCCCGATGCGGCTCGACCGCAGCGTCCCGCTGCCCACCTTCTGCCACGACCCCGTGCGAGGGTCAAACCACTCGGCCTTGTACACGCCGTTCAGCTTCAGCCCCCGCACCTGGCTCTGCGGGCAGCCCTTCTCGAAGTACGCCAGCAGGATATTGCGGTCCGCCGTCCGCGCCGCGTACGCCCAGCCTTCATACGACCGCAGCACGTGGTCCTTGTTCGGCGACACCAGGTCCGCGTCGGGCTCCAGTTCCTGGTAGCGCTTTCCCGCCGAGAACGCGAAGGTCCGCAGGTGCTTCATCTGCGCGCCCGAATTCCACTGGAACGCCTCCCACATCTTGATCGGCGCCGCCGCCTCGATGTCCGCGCCCCAGATGCCTTCCGCCCCGTATACGTGCCCGGCCAGCCCGCCCGACAGGAAGCTCCCGTACATCCCCGACCGCACGTACATGTCGTCCTTCTCCGTCCCGCCCGGCGCGCCGTACTGATAGCCCTTGCCGCCGCCCTGCGACCGCGCGTCCGTGTACCCCGAATAATATGGCTCGCCGTTCAACGCCGGCCGCGCGGACTTCGAATAGAAAATCTCCGTCAGGTACCAGTAATTGTTGTGTTCCCGCATGTTCCCCGTCTGGTGCAGCGTCACCCACGAATCGTCGCCCCAGTTCTCCAGGGTCGATGGGTTTGCGTTCGCCGACAGCAGCGTGCCGAACGGCGGCGGCCCGTACTTGCGCTTCACCAGGTCGATGGCGTTCGTGAAGTCCCGCGGGCTGATCGTCTCCGCGATGATGTCCAGGTGCACCGGGCTCAGCACGCAGTTGTTGGCCTGGTAGCGCGACCAGATGTACTGGATAAAGCGCGCGTAGGAATCCGGCCACTGGTAGTACTTGTGCCACAGCGAACTGGCGTCGCGCCGCGACGTTTCGATGAACGGCACAAAGCCGTGCGCGTTCAGGTAGTCGATTTTCCTGTCCAGGTACTTGAAATACTCCGGATTGACGCGGTCTACATCCGGAAACATCTGCTCGAATCCTGGAACTTTTCCAGGAAACACGAACGGGCGCCCGCCTTCGTTGTCCATGTTTTTCGCGCTTCCGGTGCCGAACTCGAGCCACGCCGAGCGCACCGTGGTCCGCTCCGCGTCGTTCATCCGTACGCTCCACGGCGCGCCGTCCGTCATCCAGTTCGGGAACGCCGCGATGATGTTCACCCAGTTGTAGCCCTGTTGCTGACGGTAGCGGACGTAGTCCTGGAAGCCCGCCGCCGGCCCCAGCGGCCGCTCCTGCGGGTCGTCCCGCCACCGGAAGCGGTTCGTGCCCGCCGCGTACCACGTGTCGCCGATGGCGAAGAACGGCGTGCCGTCGGCGTGCTCCAGCGCGTGGTGGTTGGCCGTTGCGCGGATGAATCCGCGGCGCAGCGGATTCTGCTCCTTCTCGGCCTCGCTCCACGCCTCGGCCGCCACCTTGCCGGTCTTGCCGGCGAGCCCCGCATCGGCCGGCTCCGAGCCGCTCTTCCAGGCCCACGTCCCCGGCTCCGTCGCCACGAAGCGCACGCGGAACGTGTCGCCGCCATCCCAGAAGCCGTAGATCCGCTTCGAGAATTTCGGCCCTTTCAGATCCACCCACACCACCACGTCCGTGTATGGTTTCGCATAGGTCCGCGCCGCGTGCAGCGTCACCTCCTGCTTCTCCCACGGGTGCACGGCCGCCTCGCCCTGCACCGCCATGCATATCATCAAAACCGCCGCGCAGGCCCAACAGGTCTGGAGTGTCATGCCTAACCTGTATCACCAATCGCGCCCCGTGCCAAACTGGCAATGACCCCATGAAACCGCCCAAGCCGAGGAAGCCCGCCGCCTTCCAGCGCGATGCGCCCGACCTCCCCGCCGCTTTCCTGGAAGCCGCCGCCGCCGAGGCCCTGCTCCGCGACGATGACTTCATCGCCGAGGCTCAGCTCGTCCAGGGTCTCGACCTCCGCAACCGTTCCCTCCGCTCTTTCCGCGCCCAGGGCTCGCTGTTCGAGAACCTCCAGCTCTCCGGCGGCCAGTTCGGCTCCATCGTGTGGCGAGACGTGCGCCTCACCGGCTGCGACCTCGCCAACGTCCTCGCCCACCGCATCAGCCTCGTCCGCGTCGAATTCATCGCCTGCCGCCTGACGGGCTTCCGCACGGCGGCGCTCGACTGGCACGACGTGCTCATCGAGGATTGCGACGCCGCCTACGCGCAGCTCCAGGGCGGCCTCTTCCACGCCTGCGAGTTCCGCCGCTCGAACTGCCGCGAAGCCGACCTGCAGCAGGCCGGCCTCGGCGGTTGCCTGCTGCGCGGCTGCAACCTCGCCCGCGCCGACCTGCGCGGCGCGCGCCTCCAGGACGCCGACTTCCGCGACTCCGACATCGACGGGATGCTCGTGGGCCTCGCCGACCTGCAAGGCGCCATCGTCGACGCCCCCCAGGCCGTCAGCCTCGCCCGCCTGATGGGCCTCCAGATCCGCTGACCCCGCCTTCGCTTTGGCTATACTTTTCTCGGATCCCCATGACTCCCCAAGATGCCCCTTCCGCCGAATACGACACTGTTGAGCTGCGCACCGGACGCCTCTTCCGAATCCGCCGCGCCGAGGCGCGCATGCTGGGCGAAGAAGACCACATGGCCGAGGTAGTCAAGTGCTACTGCCGCACTCACGACATCCTCACCGCCGAAGACGCCGAACTGCAGAAGCGGCCCGCTTTCGTCTTCCCCGGCAAGTACTTCAAGAACCTGGAGAGCCTCATCGGCAAGGAGCTCCAAGGAAGGCTCTACAGCGACAGCGAGCGCCGGCGCATCAAGTTTTACCTCGACCTCAAGGAGCACGCCGGCTTTCACCTTGAAGAGGACGGGGGCGATCTCGAAAGCCCCTGGTACGACAACAACGCACTCAAGGAATAACGCCGGCCGGCCCGCAGTTCTCCCCGAGCACCGCCATGCGCCTCCCCGCCCTCCTCCTGCTCCTCTCCGCTTCACTGCCCGCGGCCGATCCCGTCTTCCCCTACGGCGCCGTCTACTTCCGCAAGTCCAATCCCCCCGCGGCCGACTGGGCCCGCGACCATGCCACCGCCGCCGCCACCGGCATGAACACCTTCCGCCATTGGTTCATGTGGTCCGCCATCGAGGCCGCCCCGGGCAAGCTCGACTGGCGCGACTACGACACTCAAATGGACCTTGCCGCCCGCAACCACATCCAGGTGGTCCTCGCCGAACTCGACAACTCCGCCCCCGAATGGGCGTTCACCGACTACGCCCACGCCCGCTACCTCGGCGCCGACGGCCGCCCCGTCGATTCGGGCATCTCCGGCTCCAGCGCCACCGGCGGCTTTCCCGGCCTCTGCCTCGACAACGAGGACGTTCGCGCCCTCGCCGAGAAGTGGCTCGTCGCGTTGGTCGAACGCTATAAAGGCCACCCCGCCACGCTCGGCTACGACCTCTGGAACGAATACCACGCCCAGGGCGGCTCCGCCGCCAACATGTACTGCTACTGCCCCGCCACCCAGCGAAAGTTTCGCGCGTGGCTCCAGGCCAAGTACGGCACCCTCGAAGCCCTCGGCCAAGCCTGGCACCGCTACAGCTACGCCCGGTGGGACGACGTCCACCCGCCGAAGAATCTCACCGGCTACCCCGAGAGCCTCGACTGGCTCCAGTTCCGCATCGATAACGCGCACCGCCTCGCCAAGTGGCGCGTCGATCTCGTCCGCCGGCACGACCCGCGGCACAAGGTCATCGCCCACGGCGTCGCCCTGTCGCTCGACAGCCTGCCGTCGTCCGCCTGCGACGAATGGCGCTCCGCGAAGGAAGTGGATGTGTGGGGCTTCACGTGGGTGGCCTCGCGCCGCGGCTCCGAGCCCTGGAAGCAGTTCCACGCCGTTGACCTCGTGCGCGCCGGCTCGCGCGGAAAACCCTTCTGGCACGCCGAAGCCCAGGCCGGACCGCTTTGGATGCAGCCGCAAGTCACCGGCCGCCCGCGCGAGGACGGGCGCATCGCCGACGAGAAGGACGTCCGCCTCTGGAACATGATCTCCATCGCCGGCGGCGCCACCGGCATCCTGTACCCGCGCTGGCGCCCCCTGCTGGACGGCCCGCTGTTCGGCGCCTTCGGCGCCTTCGGGATGGACGGCTCCGTCACTCCGCGCGCTGAGGCCGCGGGCCAGGTGGCCCGCTGGGCCAACGCCAATCCCGAGCTCTGGAAATCGCGGCCCGTGCGCGGCGAAGTGGGCATCGCCTGGGTGCCCGAGTCGCAGCTCTTCAACTACGTCCAGCAGGGCTCCACGGATCACTACGCCCAGTCGGCCCGCGGCGCCTACCGGGCGTTTTTCGACCAGAACATCCAGGCCGACTTCGTGCATGTCGACAATCTCGGCGAATACCCGCTGGTCTATCTGCCGTACCCCATCCACCTCCAGCCCGACACCGTCCGCAAGCTCGCCGCGTATGTGAACGCGGGCGGCATCCTGGTCAGTGAAGGCCTGCCGGCCTACTTCGGCGAGCACGGTAAAGTGGGCACCGTGCAGCCCAACCTCGGCCTCGACCAGCTCTTCGGCGCGCGCGAATCGTATGTGGAGTTCACACCGGACCTGCTCGAGAACTACTCGATGACCGTCCGCGGCCGCACCATCCCCGCGCGCTATTTCGTCCAGGAATATGAGCTCGCCGGAGGCCGCGCCGCGGGCGCACATGCGAACGGCCACACCGGCGCCGTGGAGCACACGTCGGGCAAAGGCCGCACGCTGCTGATCGGGTCCTTCCCCGGCGCCGGCTACTTCAAGCATCCGACGCCGGAGGCGCGTTCGTTCTTTGCGGGCCTCCTCGAATGGGCCGGCCTCGCCCACACGCTCACCGTCAGCGACCCGCACGTCCAGGCCCGCCTTCACAGAGGCCCCAACGGCTCGGTGCTGTACGTCATCAACCCGACGCGCGACCCGCGCCCCGTCACCATCGAACTCCGAGAAGCGCCCCGCTCCGCCAAAGACGCCTGGCAGGACACCCACATCCGCCTCGAAAACCGCCGCCTGTCGCTCACGATGAGTGACCGCAACACCGCCGTCATCCGGCTCGACTGACGTCAGGCGCCCCCGTGCCGGCCCCTCGCGGATGAGATGTGCCATAATCACCCCGCATGTTCCGCACCGCCCTCCTGTTCCTCCTCGCCCTCACCCTCCACGCCGACGATCTGCCCTGGCGCCTCTCCGACCTCAGGAAAACCCCGCAGTCCTGGGACGCCCCCACGACCGAGCCCGGCGTCAAGGCCGTCTGGCTCGCCGGCCCCCCTTACAAGGGCAAGCCCACTCGCGCGTTCGCCTACTACGCCATCCCGCCCGGCAACGCCAAGGCCCCCGCCATGGTCCTGATCCACGGCGGCGGCGGCACCGCCTTCGCCGAATGGGTCCGCATGTGGAACAAGGAAGGCTTCGCCGCCATCTCCGTCGACACCGTCGGCACCATTCCCGACAAAGCCACCGACAACCCCTGGAACCCCAAACGCAATCGCCACGAATTCTCAGGCCCCGCCGGCTGGGGCGACTTCGACAACATCGACGCCCCCGTTACTGACCAGTGGTCCTACCACGCCGTCGCCGTCTCCATCCTCGCCCACTCCTGGCTCCGCGCTCAGCCCGGCGTCGACCCCAAGCGCATCGGCGTCACCGGCATCAGTTGGGGCGGCTACCTCACCAGCATCGTTGCCAGTCTCGATCACCGCTTCCGCTTCGGCATCCCCGTGTACGGCTGCGGCTTCCTCAGCGAAGACTCCGCCTGGCTTAAAAACTTCGCCGCACTCGGCCCCGAGCGCACCGCCAAATGGGTCTCCCGCTGGGATCCCAAAGTCTACCTCTCCCGTGGCCGCATCCCCATGTTCTGGATCAACGGCACCAACGATTTCGCCTACGTCCCTTCGTCCTGGCAAAGCTCCTACCGCCTGCCCCGCGGCCCGCGCACGCTCAGCTTTCAGGTCCGCATGAAGCACAACCACCCCGATGGCTCGAAACCCGCCGAAATCTTCGTCTACGCCAAGGAGCAACTCCAGCACGGCGAGCCCCTCGTCCGCATCACCAAACAGGGCGCCACGCAGGACGAAGCCTGGGCCCTCTACCACCGCCGCGTCACGCCGCAGAAGGCCGAACTCTGCTTCACCAACGACTCCGGCAAGTGGCAGGACCGCGTCTGGCAGACCCTCCCCGCCGCCATCGACACCGAATCCCGCCGCGTCTCCGCAACGATTCCCCCTGCCGCCCGCGTTTTCTACCTCAACCTCACCGACACCCGCGGCCTCATCGTCTCCACCGAGCACATCGAGCGCTGAAGCCTCACGCCGACGCCCGCACCACCTCGCCCTTCCGGTAAGCCAGGTTCGCCATGTGCGCCGCCTGCGCCGACGCCACCGCGCTCCGCACGTCCGCATTTGGCGTCTTCCGGCTACGCACGCAATCCAGAAAGTTCGCCACGTGCGCCAGTGTCCCGTCGCCGGTGGACCGCGCCGTCACCACCGGCTCCGGATAGTTCGTCTTCTCCGCCGCCAGCACGCCTTCCGGGTACACCGCCAGCCCGTCGCGCGTGATCTTCAGCATCGCGTTGGTCCCGCGGAACACCAGCGTCCCGCCCTCCAGGTGCCCCACCAGCGTGCTGTTGTAGGAGAGGTTGTAGCTCGGATACTGCCACGCCGCGATCAGCGTGTCCGGGCAATCCCAATACGTGTGGTAGCGCTTCGCCCCCACCGCCGTCGCCGCCAGCGGCTGATCCTCCCGCATGTACCAGTGGATGACGTCGCCCCAGTGCGAATGCAGGTCCGTCAGCGTCCCGCCGCCGAAATCCCAATACCAGCGCCACTGCAGGAAGTGGCGCTGCTCGAACGGCTGATCCTGCGCGTTGCCCAGGAACCGCTTCCAGTCCAGCTTCGCCGTGTCCACCGGGCTCAGCTTCCCGAAATTCCGGATGTAGTCCTGATACCAGTGCGACTCCACCAGCGTCACCTGCCCCAGCGTCCCGTTCTGCACCAGCTCGGCGCCCATCCGGAAGATGTCCCAGCTCCGCTGCTGGTAGCCCACCTGCAGCACGCGCCCCGTCTCCTGCACCGCCCGGATCAGCGCCGCGCCTTCCTCCATCGTGTGGCTCACCGGCTTCTCGACATACACATCCTTCCCCGCCCGCACCGCATCGATAGCCATCGGCACGTGCCAGTGGTCCGGCGCGCCGATGAACACCGCATCGATGTCCTTCCGCTCCAGCACTTCCTTGTATTCGAGATACTCTTTCGCCGCAGGCGCCAGCTTCTCCCGCGCCTCCGCCCGCCGCGGCTCGTAGGCGTCGCACACCGCCGCTATCTCGCATCCGCCGATCTTGTCCACCAGGCTCAGCAGGTACCGGCACCGCCCGCCGGTCCCCAGCCCGGCCAGCCTCACACGGTCGTTCGCCCCCATCACCCGCGCCTGCGACGCCGCCGCCAGCACCGCGCTGCTCCTCAGAAATTCACGCCTGCTGCCTTGCATGCCGGTTCACCTCGCTCAGTTCATATCACAAGCGGGGACTCCGGACACTGATACATTGTGATCGGCACATCAGGAGACCCCATGGCAGACTCTCAATCCCGCCGCCTCTTCCTTCAATCCGCCGCCGCCGGCAGCGCGCTGGCGCTGAACGCCCAATCCCCGCACGCCGCCATCTTCCTGCTCTCCGACGCCTCCGACGAAACGCTCGCCGAAGCCCCCGTCGAATGGGCCGCGGGCGAGCTGCGCCGCGCTCTCGGCGATCAGGGCATCGCCTCTTCCCTCCACGCCAACCTCGACGCCTTCGACGCCGCCGCCCTCCGCATCGTCATCGCCCCGGCCAGCTCCCAGATCGCCCGCCGCGCCGCCGCCCAGCTCCGCCTCACCCTCCCCACCCACCCCGAATCGCTCGCTCTTTTCTCCTCGAAAATCCGCGGCCGCGACGCCCTCCTGCTCGCCGGCGGCGGCGCCCGCGGCCTCGTCTACGCCATCCTCGAACTCGCCGACCGTCTTCAATACGCCCCCGATCCCCGCGCGGTCCTCACCGCCAATACGAACACGCTCGAGCAGCCCGCCAACGAAATCCGCAGCGTCCAGCGCCTCTTCGTCAGCGACGTCGAGGACAAGGGCTGGTACCACGACAAGTCCTTCTGGAACGCCTACCTCACCATGCTCGCCGCCCAGCGCTTCAACCGCTTCAGCCTCACCCTCGGCCTCGGCTACGACCTGCCCCGCTCCGTCCTCGACTCCTACTTCATCTTTGCCTATCCCTTCCTGCTCGTCCGCGTCCCCGGCTACAACGTCACCGTCCCCGGCCTGCCCGCCGGCGAGCCCGAGCGCAACCTGGAAATGCTCCAGTGGCTCGGCGCCGAAACCGCGCGCCGCGGCCTGCACTTCCAGCTCAGCCTCAGGTCGCAGGCCTACCAGTGCATCGACAGCCCCAAGGTCAACTACCTCGTCGATGGCCTCAACGCCGCCAACCACGCCCCCTATTGCCGCGACGCCCTGAAGCTGCTGCTCCGCGAATGTCCGTCCATCGCCGGCGTCACCCTTCGCGCCCACTCCGAAAGCGGCATCGGCGACGGCTCCTACGACTTCTGGAAGACCGTCTTCTCCGCCTTCTCCGAGTGCGGCCGCCGCGTCGAGCTCGACCTCCACTCCAAGGGCATCGATCACCGCCAGATCCAGATGGCTCTCGACACCGGCCAGCCCGTGCGCATCTCCTGCAAGTACACCGCCGAGCACATGGGCCTCCCCGGCCACCAGATTGCCATCCGCGACCTCGAACGCAAACAGGCCTCCAGCACGCCCCAGGAGCGCGCCTTCACCCGCTACGGCTACGCCGACTACCTCCCCGCGGACCGCCCCTACGGCACCTACTTCCGCCTCTGGCCCGGCAAGGACCGCGTCGTTCTCTGGGGCGATCCCGCCATCACCGCCGCCTACGGCCGCTTCAGCGGCTTCTGCGGCGCCCTCGGCCTCGAAATGTGCGAGCCCCTCAGCTTCAAGGGCCGCCAGGGCTCCGGCCTCTACCCCGACCGCCGCATCTACGCCGACTCCTCGCTCGCTCCGCAAGGCGGCGGCTGGCGCAAGTACCTTTACACCTACCGCCTCTGGGGCCGTCACCTCTACAACCCCGACTGCGACCCCGAAAGCTACCGGCGCTATCTCCGCTCTGAATTCGGGGCCGCCGCCGCGCCCGCCGAGCAGGCTCTCGCCGCCGCCAGCAAGACCATCCCCCTCGTCACCTCCGCCCATCTTCCATCGGCCGCCGGCATGAGCTACTGGCCCGAGATCTACTCCAACATGCCCGTGGCCGACGAGAAGCAGCGCCACATCTACGGCGACACTCCGGTGCCCAAAGTGTTCGGCCACGTCAGCGCCCTCGATCCCGGCCTGTTCATGTCCGCCTGGGAGTACGCCGCCGAACTCACCGGCGCCCCGCGCTCCGGCCGCTACTCTCCCGCCGACGTCGCCCGCTGGCTCGACGCCTTCGCCGCCACCGCCGAATCGCAGATCCAACAGGCGCGCGCCCAGTCGCCCCATCCCGCCGCCGCCTCGTTCCGCCGCCTCCACATCGACGTCGCCGTGCAGTCTGGCCTCGGGCGCTTCTTCGCCGCCAAGATGCGCTCCGCCATCGCCTGGTCTCTCTATCAGAAGCAGGGCCGCATCGAGGATCTCCGCGCTGCCCTCTACTACGCCCGCGCCGCCCGCGACGCCTGGACCGCCATCGTCCGAGTCACCAAAGGCGTCTACCTCGACGACCTCACCTTCGGCGCTCCCCCGCACCGCCGCGGCAGTTGGTCGGACCGTCTCCCCTCCATCCAGCAGGACGTCAGTCCTCTCGAGCAGTTGCTCGCCGCAAAGTCCCCCGGCCCGCTACCCGCGCTGCAGCCGCCCGCCGCCGCCTGGTTGAAGGCTCGCCCCGCCGCGCCCGCCTGTCGCCACACGCCCCCGGCGGCATTCACGCCCGGCCAACCGCTGCCCGTCTCCGTCTCCGCCCCGCGCGCGGCACTTCAGGAAATACGCCTCCACTACCGCCACGTGCAGCAGGCCGAGTCCTACGAGGTGCAGCCTATGGCCGCCGGCCCCGCCGGCTGGGCCTTCACCATCCCCGCCGCCTACACGAACACGCGCTTCGCCCTGCAGTATTACTTCCAGTTGATCGCCCGCGACGGCTCGAGTTGGCTCTACCCCGGCCTCGAGCCCAGCCTCGCCAACCAGCCCTACTACGTCGTCCGCCGCGCTCCCTACTTCGCGTCGTTCGGCAGATCCCCGAACTCCGCGTAGCGGTGCGTCACGCTGGCGCCCTTGATCCACACCAGCCGTATCCCGGACTTCGCCCCGCCCAGCGGCTTGCCCACCGGCCCCGTCGTGATGACCATCGTCGAGCCGTACCGCGCCTCCGCGTTACGGTGGTAGTGCCCGCAGAAGATCCATCGCACGCCCGCCTGCCCCAACTGGTCCAGCAGCGGCATCCTCCGCGCCAGCGGGATGTTGAAGTACTGGTCCGGCTCCTCCCCGTTCTCCAGGAACAGCGGGTGGTGCAGAAACACGATGGTGTGCGCCGCGCCCGACGCCTGTGCCTTCTTCAGCTCCGCCGCCAGCCATGCCTGCTGCCTGCGTAACTCATCCGGCACCGACTGCGGTGAATGGTACAGCACCGAGTCCAGCACGATGCCGTACAGCGGCCCCTCGCGGAAGCTGTAGTAGTCCGCGCCGAAGTGCTTGCGGTACTCCGCCAGCCCGGCCGCCGTCGGCACGTTCCCAACATCGTGATTCCCCGCCACCGCATAGACGTGAATCGCAGGGTCCAGCTTCTTCACGATCCGCTGGTACTCCGCGATCTGCGCCGCATCGCCGGCGTGGTTGACGAGGTCGCCCGTCACAATCACGAAGCGCGGCTTCAGCCGGTTCGCCGCCGCCACCGCAAACTCCAGGTTCGCCGTCTCCTGCGCGAAATCCCTGTTGGCCGTCGCCATGCCGAACTGCGGGTCCGTCATCTGGATGAAAAAGAGGTCGCCCCCGGCGCCCGCCCGCCGCGCCTCCTGCCCGCAAAGTAGGGCGCCGGCCGCGGCCAGCGCCCCCAGCATCAAGCTTCGACGTCCTGCCATGGCTAGAAGGATACTCTGGCGCCCACCTGCAGGATGCGCGGGCTGTCGGCTCCATTGATCACGCCGAAATTGGTGGCCGAGCTGAAGTTCGTCCCCGGCTGCCCCAGGTTGGTATGGTTCAACAGATTGAAGAACTCGCCGCGCAGTTGGAGCTTCAGGTTTTCCCGCAGGACGAAGTCCTTCATCAGCGAGGCGTCGATGTTGAACGGACCCAGCGCCCGCAGAAAATTACGCGGAGCGTTGCCATAGGTGCCTGCGGCGTTGGTCCGCACAAGCGCCGTATCGAAATACCGCCGGATCAACTGGTCCCTGGGACGGTCGGACGACAACGCGGGGTTGCCGGTCAGATCGGCCCGGTCGAGTCCCATACCGCTGAAGCTGTTGTCCCGCCCGGAGGTGAGGCTGAAGGGGAATCCGCTGCGCAGGTCGAGAATCGTCGACAGGTTCCAGCCACCCAGCGCACCGCGCATCACGGCGTTCCGGCCCGTCAGGCGTGGCATCTCATACACCGCGCTCGTGCGGAAGTTGTGGCGGATGTCGAAGTCGGAGACGCCACGGTTGAACCGCTGGTCGGTCGGGTGTGGATTCGAGAACGTGAACTGCGCGTTGTTGGACTCGTCGTCGATCGACTTCGAGAACGTGTAGAACGCCAGGATCGAGAACCCGCGGCTCAGGCGCTTTTCCACCGTCAACTGCATGGAGTGGTAAACCGAATTCCCCGTGTCCACCAGCATGCGGACTGAACCGAAGTAAGGCGCCATCGGCCGGCGCGCGTTCGTGTTGGCGATGGTCGCGCCAGGCCCATACACCGCCGCGTTCCTCTCGCGGAAGCTCTGCAGGTGTGTGCCCTTGTTTCCCACGTATGCCGCCCGCACCAGCCAGTCGCCACCCAGTTGCTGCTCCACCGTCAGATTCCACGACTGCAGGTAACCGACGCTCCAGTTCGTCTGGAAGTAGGCATAGGGCATAGGGAACGAGAATGGCGCGTTGGCCGAAAGATCCACCGGTGCGAACGGCGGGAAGGGATTGCGGACGCCCGCCGAACCATACGGGTCTCGGATATCCACGCTGTTCAGCACCATTGTGGGGCTGAAAGGCGCTGACTCAACGAAATTGTTGTACAGCCGCGGGAACGGGCGCAGGTAGAAGATCCCGTAGCCGCCGCGGACGGACGCGGGCTTGGCGGACATCCGGGGTGTCCAGGCAAAGCCGATGCGCGGCGAAAAGTTGTTCAGGTCGTTGTTCATCCCGGATTCCGGGAAATCGGGATCGCCGGCGAAAATCGCTCCCGGAGGCGCGTTCTTGAAGCGCTGCGACGTGGCCCCCGGCCGGTATCCCGCCACCTGCCCCAGTTTGTCCGTGTAAGGCAGGTAGGGATCCCAGCGGAAACCCGCTGTCAGCGTCAGGTTGCGCCGGGCGCGCCACGCGTCCTCAATGAAGAAGCTCATCTGTTGGCCCCGCGTCTGCTTGAACTTGCCGGCGCTCTGCTGGAACGTGGTTGCGCGTCCCAAGAGCAGGTCCGACATTCCGTTGCCGGTGATCTGGCCCGAGAAGCTGAAGTTGCCGCTTTGTTGGTAGCGCGTATTGCTGTCGAAGACGATAAAGGGCGTGTACTCGCCGCCCATGTTGATGCTGTGGTTGCCGTGCACCCACATCAGCGTGTCGTTGATCTCCACGTTCCGGCGGATCCACTGCCCAGGGGGCGCGTTCGTCACGCTGCCCCATCCGCTGTAGCCCGTGACGCCGAGTTCCAACTCCCGGTCTTCTTTCACAGGCTGCGCGAACTGCACCTCGCCGAAGTCCGTGATCGAGAACAGCGACGTGCGCGTGTTGTAGGAGCTCAGCATCAGGCCCGACGCGTTCACCGTGTTGATCAGGTTGGGCTTCAGCGTCCAGGTGTCCTGGAAACGGAAGGTGCGGGTGGTCTGGAACTGGCCGATTCGCGCCGTCAGCAGCGTGGCCCCGCCGTCCCAGCCCGGGTCGTCGTAGCGCACGTAAAACCCGGAGCCCGAAAAGACGTGGTTGCCCCAGTAGAAATCCCCTTTGCCCAGCACCTGCTGGTTGCCCGAGCGGTCCGGCCGGGCATAGCGCAGCAGTCCGGTCGGGTCGGCTGATATCGGAACCTTCGTCAGCATGTTCGTCACCAGCGGGAGAATGCGGCTCTGAGGAATCTGGTTGCCGGGGAACGGCTTGCCTGTCAGCGGATCGTTGATGGCCTTCGCTATGGAGGAAAAATCGCCTTGCCGCAGCGCCTGGCCCGGCACGAAGGCCGTATTCGTGAAGGAGGTGTTGCGGACGGGCGTGCTCTGGTAGCTGCCGAAATAAAACAGCCTGTCGCGCACAATCGGCCCACCCAGCGTGCCGCCGAACTGGTTCCGCTTCAGGTTGTCGCTCTGCGCGGCAAAGAAGTTTCGTGCGTTCATCGCCCCGTTCCGCAGGAACTCGAACGCCGTCCCGTGCATCGTGTTGGAGCCGGAGCGAGTGACGACGTTCACCACCGCTCCGCCGAAGTTGCCGTACTGCGCGCTATAGTTGCTCGTCTGCACGTTGAATTCCTGCAGCGCGTCCGGGTTCGGATAAGTCGCGTTCAAGTTCGTCACGTTGTCCATGTGCGTTGAGCCGTCCAGGCGAAAATTCACCTCGTTGCCCCGCGCCCCGTTCACGCTGATGGCGATCGTGTCGCTCGCGTTCGCGTATCCGGCGGTCGTCGTCCCTACCCCGGAAACCGTCCCCGGAACCATCCGGATCAGCGTCGCCGCATTGCGGCCGTTTAACGGCAGGTCCACCAGATAGCGCTGCTGCACCACCTGGCTCAACGTACCGGACTGCGTGTTCACCATCGTGGCGTCGGCCGCCACCGTCATCTGCTCGGCTACGCCTCCCACGGCCAGCCGGATGTTCACCGTCGCCGGCGTGTTCACGTTCAGGCGGATGCCCGTCTGCTGGTAGGTCTGGAAGCCCTGCACCTCGGCCTGCACGGAGTAGAGCCCCACCGGCACCGCGTTGAACAGGTACCGCCCCGTCTCCGTCGTGACGGATCGCCGTTCGAAACCGGTCTCGCTGTTGTGCAACGTCAGCTTCGCGTTAGGAATGACTCCACCGGACGGATCGGTCACGACGCCTTCCAGACTGGACGTCGGGGCGATCTGCCCCAGACAGGTGATCGCTGAAGCAACCAGAAACACACTAGTCCTTACGAAACGGCTCATATCTTGCTACTCCCTCATCCGAACATCTCAGCCTTCGCCTGAGTCGGGCGACTTGGCTTCCCGCATCGCTTCCGCGGTGACCGGCCATGGCAGGACGTTACTCAATCATTGTGCGGGTGGCTCGGCTAGAATGGTAGTGAATTTACGGTTGACACTTGCGCGTTAACGTAAACGATCCCCATGCAGGGAACTGAAAACAAGCCGCGTTGTGATTTTGACCCGGCTTGGGGTCCCTTGGCGGAGAAGATCGCAGCCAGTGCCGGACTCGCCCGGTCGCCGCGGCTCCGGAAGCTGTTCCTGTATCTCTGCGACAGGACCCG
>DAHVTI010000059.1 GCA_027324255.1 Bryobacterales bacterium
CAGGCGTCCTCGATGAGCGGGATCTTGTGCTTCGCGGCCGTGGCCAGCAGGCTGTCGAGTTCGCAGACGTTGCCGCCGAGGTGCACGGGCATGATGGCGCGCGTATTGGGCGTGATGGCGCGCTCCACCAGGCGATGGTCCATCTGGAAGGTCTCGATGTCGGTATCGACGAAGACAGGCAGCGCGTACTGGCGCAGCACCACGTTGATGGTGGCGATGAAGGTGTAGGGCGGGACCAGGACCTCGTCGCCCGGCTCCACGCCCAGCGCATTCAGCGAGATGAACAACGCCGCCGTGCCGTTGCACGTCGCCAGCGCCTGGCGCGCGCCGGTCAGCGTGGCGTAGGCCTGCTCGAACTTCTTCACGTTCTGGCCGCTGCCGCGGTACCACTTGCCGCTGTGCAGCGTGTCGAGCAGCGCGCGCTCCTCGGTGGAGTCGTAGACCGGCCATCCGGAGAAAGGCTGCGTGCGGGTTTTCGGGCCACCCAGCAGAGCCGGTCTGGCGCCGGCGCCGGATTGCAGAGCTGCCGCGGCTGCGACGGCCGGCGCTCCGGCCACAAGTAGGGTGCGGCGGGTCGGATTGGCTTTCATGACGAAGACCTCCCAGGTTCCGCCTTGCAGTGTAATCCAATCCGCGGACGCGGTGGGACCTCTGAAGCTAAGGCTTCCTGGTCGCGGCTGGCGGCCCCAGCACCGGGAACGACGTGATGCGCAGCCGCGCGGCGCCGTAGGGCACCAGCGTCACCGTCTCGTCCTGCAGCTTGCCCGTCATCTCCTCCCGGGCGGTGAGCGCGACAGGGCTCGGCGGCGGCGGCGCGGCGCTGTCGTCCACCAGCATCCACTGCGGCAGGCGGCGCGCGCGGGCCTTCAGCAGCACCGGCGGCGCCGCGTTCTGGAACGGTTGGCGCGCCAGCGGCGCTTCCTCCACTTCGAAAGACGACGCGGGCGCGCCGGCCTCCAGCCGCAGCCCGTAGTTCCACGGCGACCCCGGATACACCTCCCAGTCCGTCACCGGGCCCGTCTGCTTCAGCTTGCGCCAGTTCTCCTCAATGCGCAGCGAATAGACCAGCGGGCCGCGCTCCACTGAGATCGAATTCTGGAAGCCCGGCACCGTGCGCACCTGCATGGGCAGCGTGATTTCGACGCGGTCGCCGCGGCGCCATTCTCGTTCCAGCCGCACATAGGCGCCCGGGCGCGCCTCCGCCGGCGCCTGCCCGTTGACCAGGATCCTGGCGCCAACGGCCCACGCCGGAATGCGCAGGTGCAGCGGGAATTTCACGGGCGCGGCCGGCTCCAGCGCCACCAGGATCGTATTGCGAAACGGGTACTCGGTCTGCTCGTGCAGCGACACCTCCACACCGCCCACCTTCGTCCTCACCTCGCTGGGCGCGTATGCGCCGGCCGCCAGCCCGCCGTCGTCGGACGCCATCCACAGCGAGGCCGTGAACTTCGGCCAGCCCTGGTGCAGGTTGGCGGTGCAGCAGCCGAAGTTGGGCTCCAGGCCGAAGAGGTTCGATTCCGGTCCGTTGGTGCCCCAGTCGCGGCGGCTCAGCGAGCAGATCACCTGGTTGGGCTGTTGATCGTATTGATGGCTGAGCTGGTCGGCGGTCTGCGTGCCGGGCAGCGCGTTGTAGGCGATCTTCTCCAGGCGGTCGGCCAGCGAGGCGTCTCCCGAGACGCCAAGCGCCAGTTCGAGCGAAAACATCTCCTCCACCACGGCGCACAGCTCGATGCCCTGCGATGGGCTGCGGCCGGCGAAGTGCTCGTCGGCGC
Source organism: Bryobacterales bacterium (assembly GCA_027324255.1). GTDB lineage: Bacteria > Acidobacteriota > Terriglobia > Bryobacterales > Bryobacteraceae > Paludibaculum. The sequence goes on from DAHVTI010000059.1 coordinate 1,773, forward strand.
TGAACATGCCGTTGGCCAGGCCGTGGAAGCGGTCGAGCACCTCCAACTGCCGAGTTGTGGCGGCGCGGTCGATGGGATCCCTGGAGACCAGCGACCACAGCGCGGACGTCTTCAACCCCATGGCGTTGTTCACGCCGTGCGTCGAAAGCGTGGTCTGCTCGCGCGGCATCTTGCCGTAGTACGGAAACTCCTCGAAGTGCCTGCCCCAGTCGAAGCCCTGGGCCTTCAGCGCGCGGATGAACTCCAGCAGCCGCGCGTCGCCGTTGCGGTTGTAGAGCCACAGCGTGCTGAGTAGCTGGTCCTGCCAGCGGTAGATGGCCCACTGCTTCAGCGGCATGGCCTTCATGTTCGCGGCGTGATAGGCCAGGTACTTTTCCATGAACGGCACCACACGCGGGTCGCCCGTGGCCTCCTGGTACTGGGTGAGCACCTTCAGCATGATCATGTTCGGCCACCAGTCCTTGTTTGACGCGGGGCCCATGCCGCCGTCCGGGCGCTGATGGGTAAGCGTCCATTCCACCCACGGCTTCACTTTGGCAATGAGGCGCGCGTCGTCCAGCAGGTAGGCTAGCGGCAGCAGGCCGTCCAGGTAGTACGGCCCGCGCTCCCAGCCTTCGCCCGTGCCGCCCAGCCACGCCGAGTTGGGGCCGACGTCGGGCCAGAAATCGCCGAGCTGCCCGGTGATGCCTTCAGCCTGGATCCGCAACTGGTCGCGCAGCCAGCCCGCCGGCCGCACGGAAGTGAGCGGCAGCGGGTAGAACGCGCTGGCGGCCAGCGGAGCGCGGTTCTTCACCGGCTCGACCGCGAACAGGGGGGCAAGAAGGAATGAAACGAGAAGGAGTGCGGTGCGTAACATGGTAGGGCTCCCGAAGCCCCCATGTTATCCTGAAATTTCACCCCAGCTCTTCTCTGGAACCACCCTTGAAAATCGGATTTGTCAGCCTCGGCTGTCCCAAGAACCTTGTCGATACCGAAGTAATGATGGGCCAACTCACGGCCCGCGGCCACTCGCTCACCCACTCGCCCGAAGACGCCGACGCCATCGTCGTCAACACCTGCTCTTTCATCGATCCGGCCAAGCAGGAGTCCGTCGACACCATCCTCGAGATGGCCGAGTACAAGCGCACGGGCAAGGCCCGCCGCCTGATTGTCGCCGGCTGCCTGGTGGAGCGCTTCCGCAACGACATCCAGCAGACGATTCCCGACGTGGACGCCGTGCTGGGCACCAACGAGCTCGATTCCATCGTGGCCTTGTGCGAGGGCGGCCAGACATCCTCCGCCGCCGCGGAGCCCTACCTCTACCACGACCTCACACCGCGCGTGCTGGCCACGCCGCGCCACTACGCCTACATCAAGATCAACGAAGGCTGCGACCATCCCTGCTCCTTCTGCGTCATCCCGCAGTTCCGCGGCAGCTTCCGCAGCCGGCGCTTCGAATCCGTCATCAACGAGGCAAAGCATCTCTTTGCGCAGGGCGTGCGCGAGACCAACCTGATCGGCCAGGACACCACGGCCTACGGCGACGACCTCGGCCTGCAGGACGGCCTCGCCCTGCTGCTCGAGCGGCTGGCGCGGATCGAGACGCCGCACAAAAAGTGGGTGCGGTTCCTCTACTGCTACCCCAACCGCATCACCACGAAGCTGCTCGACACCATCGCGGCGCACACCGACGTCGTCAAGTACATCGACATGCCCCTGCAGCACGCCTCGGCCCGCGTGCTCAAGCGCATGAAGCGCGGCGCCTCTGGCGACATCTTCCTCAAGACGCTGGCCAGGATCCGCCGCGCGATCCCTGGCGTAGCCATCCGCACGTCGATGATCGTCGGCTTCCCGGGCGAAACGGACGCGGACTTCGATGAGCTGTACCAGTTCACCAGCGAGGCGCGGTTCGAGCGCCTCGGCGTGTTCTCTTACTCCGACGAGGAGACCAGCGCCAGCTATCACCTCGACGGCAAGGTGGACAAGCGCACCATCTACAACCGCCGCCGGCGCCTGATGGCGTTGCAGCGCGGCATTTCGCGCGCCGCCAACCGCCGCCTGGTGGGCCAGGAGCTGCCGGTGCTGGTGGAAGG
>DAHVTI010000075.1 GCA_027324255.1 Bryobacterales bacterium
CTGGCGAACCTGCTGCTGCGCTTCTACGACATTCAGAAGGGCGCCATCCGCATCGGCGGCGTCGATATCCGGGAGTTCAGCCCGACGGAGCTGCGGCGCCACTTCGGCATCGTGCTGCAGGACCCGCACCTGTTCACGGGCACCATTGGCGGAAACATCCGGCTGGGCTCCGAACACGTGGACGAAGAGGCCGTGGAGATCGCGGCGGGTCAGGTGAACCTGCTGGAATTCGTGCGCGGCCTGCCCAGCGGATTCGACCACCCGGTGCGGGAGCGGGGCAGCGGCCTGAGCACCGGCCAGAAACAACTCATCGGCTTCGCCCGCGCGCTGGCCCACAATCCGCGCTACCTGATCCTGGACGAAGCCACCTCGAGCGTCGACACCGAGACGGAGCTGAAAGTGCGCGAGGCGCTGGAGCGCATGGTGGAGGGGCGCACCTCGATGATCATCGCGCATCGCCTGTCCACCATCCAGCGGGCGAACCGCATCTTCGTCCTGCACAAAGGCAAGCTGCGCGAAACGGGCAGCCACCAGGAACTGCTGGCCGCGCGGGGCATCTACTGGAAGCTGTACCAGTTGCAATACAAGGATCAGGAAGTTCGGCGCTGATCGCGAGCCACGCCGCGCCGGACCAGTTGCGGCAGTTCATCCAGGCGCAAGGCCATCGGCACGAACGCAGCCTGGCCCTGCGGGACCGGCGGCCCGAGCGGCCTGAAGCCCAGGCGCTGGTACATCTCCACCCGTCCAGCAACGCCTGAGATCAGCAGCGTGCCGGCGCCCTGCTCCAGAACCGCCCGCAGCAGACAGAGCAACAGGCCGGAGATCACCAGGGTGTTGCGGTGCGCGGGTTCGATGGCGAGCAGGCGCACTTCGCAATGGGGCTGGGGGAACGAGTCGAGGATGGCTGTGCCGGGCAGGCGGGATTCCACCGAGAACGGCGGGGTGGTGGAGGCGCAGACCATACCCACCACGCGCTCGCCGCAGAGCGCCACGAAGTACCGGCTTCTCGCTTCTCGGTCATCCACCAGCCGGCCGTCTGGCGAAGGCGGGTGCTGGCCGAGTTCGTCGGCGAAAGCGCGGTGGTTCAGCCGGCGGATCTGTTCGAACTCGGCTTCGTGGTCCGCCTCGCGAAACTCGTAGCTCACGACAGGGCCTCGACGAGCCGCACATTCTGTGCCGCGTTCTTCACGGAGATCCGCAGGCACCTGCCGGCCAGCAGGCCGGAACGGAACTCGCGCAGAAAGATGTCCCGCCGCCGGAGCCGCGCGGCCAGCGCCGCCGCATCCGGAGGCCGGACGAGGAAGTAGTTCGCGCGGGACGGACAGGGGGAGAGGTGCGCAAGGCGGGCAGCAAGATCCGCACGTAAGGAATGCGTCTCCGCGTAGCGCGCGGCGTAGTAGCCGGGATCGCGCAGCGCCTCCATGGCGGCCGCCTGGGCCAGAAGCCCGACGGGCCAGGGCGGAAGCCAGGGCCGCAAGTTCGCGGCGATTTCGGGATGCGCGACCAGGTAAGCCACACGCGCGCCGCTGAGCGCGTACACCTTCGACATGGACTTGATGACGACGAGGTTGCGCCGGCGGGCCGCCTCGCCCTCCAGCGATTCCGAGGCGCCCACATACTCCAGGTAGGTCTCGTCGACGACAATCAGGATTTCCGGGGGCACCTGATCGAGGAAGGAGAGGATCCCGGCGCGCGGCCATAGCTGGCCGGTCGGGTTGTTGGGGTTCACGAGCAGCACGGCCTCCGGACCAAGGCGGCACACCCCTTCGAGCAGAGTCTCCGGATCCACTTCGAAGTCCCGCTCTTCGCTCAGGGCGTGCCTCAGCACCTCGCCCTGTAGAAGGTCGCCGATGATGTGCTCGTACTCGCTGTACATGGGGTCCAGCAGCATGGCCCGGCAGCCGGGGCGGAGCAGGCGGGGCAGGCAGGCGAACAGCAGCGACGAAGAGCCCGAGCCGGGCAGAACGCATTCCGCCGGGACCTCGCGCCAGCGGGCCACTTCCTCGACGAAGCCCTCGGCGTGATTGGGAGGCGAGGTTCGCAGCAGGAACGGGAGATACTCGCGCAGGGCGGCGATCACCCGCGGAGAGGGATCGAACCAGGCGTCGAGAACGTCGGCGCTGATGACGCTTTCCGACCGCTCGAGGTGGCGGAGATCGACACCGATGGCATCGAAAAAAGCTCCGCCGTGAAAGGCCTCCACGCTCATGCTTCGTTACCAGCTTCGCGCGCCGCACGGCGTACGTCCACGCGGCCCAGCACCAGCAGTCCAGACACGAAGAAGATGACCAGCGAGAGGATGGCCAGTTGATAGCTGCCGGTGAACTGCAGCGTCAGGCCGAACAGCAGGGGCGCCAGCCAACTGGTGCCCTTGTCGCTGATCTCGTAGAGCGAAAAATACTCGGCCTCCTTGCCCTTGGGGATCATGAGCGAGAAGAGGGAGCGGCTGAGCGCCTGGCTGCCGCCCATCACGATGGCGACGAGGGCGGCGGCAACGAAATAGTCGCGCGTGGTCCGCACGACGAACACGCCGCACATCAGCAGGGTCCAGATGACGAGGCTGGCAACGACCGCCCGATATCCTCCCACTTTCGAGGCGACGAAGTTGAAGGCCATGGCGCCGGCGAAAGCGACGAACTGGACCATGAGAATGGCGAGCGTCAACGACTCCATGGGAATCCGCAGGTAGTCCGAGCCGTACTGCCCGGCCAAAGTGATGACCGCCTGGATGGCGTCGTTGTAGACGAGGTACGCCACGAGGAAGGTCAGCGTCTGCGGGTAGTGCCGCATGTCTTTCAACGTGTGAAAGAGCTGCAGGAAACCCTTCGAGAAGACGCTGGCTCCCGCTTCCATTTCTTTCGCGGGCTTGCGCCGCCGCAGGCCGAACATGGGGATCAGCGCGAACGCCGCCCACCAGGCTCCGGCGGAACCCAGGCTGATGCGCACCGCAAATTCGCCGCTCAGTCCCAGGCGTGCGGCGTTCTGATAGAGCAGCAGATTCAAGGCGAGCAGCGTGCCCCCGCCAAGGTAGCCGATGCCCCAACCCTTCGAAGAGACGGAATCGCGATCCTTCTCCGGGGCAATGTCGTTCAGGAAGCTGTTGTAGATGACGATGGCGGCGCCAAAGGCCAGGTTGGCGGCGAGGAACAGGAAACCGCCCAGCAGGTACATGCCGTCCGTCAGGGCGAACATGGCGATGGTGGCCGCGGCGCCCGTGTAGGTGAAGATGGCCAGCAGCCGCTTCTTGTTCAGGCTGTAGTCGGCCACCGCGCCCAGCACCGGCAGGCAGAAAACCTGCGAGAGGACGGAGAGGGAGATGAGATAGCTCCAGTAGCTGCGGGCGTCCACCTGGATGCCGAGCGGGTAGATATGGCCGGCGCTGTCCGCGGCGGCCTTGGCCAGAACGGTCAGGTAGGGGCCCAGGAAGAGTGTGACGACGGTGGAGGCGAACGCCGAGTTCGCGAAGTCGTACATGTACCAGGCGCGCTGTTCGCGCCGGCTGTAGGGCAGATCAGGCGTTGGGTTGGGCAAGCAGTTCCTCCACGATCTGTGCCAGGTGCGGGTAGTCCTTCTTGCCGGTGCCGAGCAGCGGCAGCTTGTCGACGAACACGATTCGCCGCGGGATGGCCAGTTCGGGCGCACCCAGGGAGCGCGCCGCCTGCTGGAGGTGCTCGCGCTTCAGGTTGCGATCCTGCGTGGCCAGAACGATCATTTCGCCGCGAGCCGGATCCGGGCGGCTCACGGCGCCATGGACCGAAGTGGGGGAGGCCGTTTCGGCGATCCGCTCCACCACTTCCAGCGAGATCATCTCTCCGGCCACCTTGGCGAAGCGCTTGACGCGGCCCAGGAGTTTCAGGAAGCCATCGTCGTCGATCAGGGCAAGGTCGCCGGTGGCGTACCAACCGGGCCCGAAGATCGACTGCGGCGGCTCGAGCACGCGCGGATTGGACTCGCGCCAGTATCCGAGCATGACGTTGGGGCCTCGCACGTGCAGCAGGCCGCCCTCCCCGATGCCTGGCACCGGCTCCAGCCTGCATTCCATGAGCGGTAGGGGCTCGCCGACCGTGCCGGACTTCGCGCGCATGGCCGTGCTGACGGCGATCACGGGCGAGCACTCCGTGGCGCCATAACCCTCCAGCAGGCGCACGCCGAACTTCTCCATGTAGAGCTGGCGGATGTCGTCGGTCAGCTTTTCGGCGCCGGCGAGAAGCAGGCGCACGCGGCGGAAGTCGTAGGGATGCGCCCGCTTGGCGTAGTGCTTCAGGAAGGTCGGCGTGGCGAACATGATGGTGGCATCGCGGTCGTAGAACATCTCGGGCACGATGCTGTAGTGCAGCGGCGACGGGTAGAGGAACAGCCGGATGCCGCTGACGACCGGCAGCATGAAGCCGGCTGTCAGGCCGAAGCTGTGGAAGACCGGCATGGCCGACAGGATCTTGTCGGCGCGCGAGGCGTCCACCACGGCAAGCGCCTGCTCGATATCGGAAAGAATGGACCAGTGGCTGAGCACAACGCCTTTGGGCTTGCCCTCCGAGCCGGACGTGAAGAGCACCACGGCTGGGTCATCGGGCTGCGGATCCAGCGTCGCGGCCGTGGGGCGCCGCAGGGCGTAGAGCACGAGCCATAGCTTGTCGGCGAGGGTGAGCCGCTGGCGCAGGTCCTCGAGCAGGACGATGCGGACGTCCTGCAACCGGTCCACCACAGGCTGCAGCTTGCCCCGTTCCAGGAAGGTGCGCGATGTCAGGATGGTCTTGATTTGCGCGGCCCGGATGGCGCTCTGCAGCCCCTCGACGCCGGCCGTGAAGTTGAGCATGGCCGGAATGCGCCGGACGCCGAACATGCCAAGCGCCAGTGCCAGTGTCGCGGCCGCATTCGGCATCAGCACGCCCACCACCTCGCCCGGCTCACTCATCTTGGAGACGAGCCGGCCCAGCGCAAGCGAGCCCTTCAACAGCCCGCCATAGGTGAGCCTGGCGCCGCCGGCGTCTTCCACCATCGCCCGGCCGCGGCCGTGCATCTCAACCGCATCCAGGAAGGCGGCGTGCAGGCTGCGCTTGGGTCTGGCCAGACAGAGGCAGCGCAGCAGCAGGCGCCGCATCTCGTCGCCGGCCTTGCGGCGGCGCAGTTTGCCGGAGGGCGCTTCCGGCATGGGGATGACCGTCGGCGGGAAGATGGTCGCGCGAATTTTCGGGAACCAGGCGAGCTCGAAATCGCCGCTCATCCGGCTGAAGCCGCGCGCGCGGGCGGCGCCGTCGAGGATGACGGGCACCACGCGCGCGCCGGACTTCGCGGCGATGAAAGCGGGGCCGTCGTAGATCTTCATCAGCGCGCCCGTCACCGTCACGCGGCCTTCGGGGAAGATCACCACGGGCCTGCCGCTTTCGATGACGTCCACCGTGGATTTGAGGGCGAACGGGTTCTTGGCGTCGAGGACGATGTGGTCGGCCGCCTTCAGCAGGACGCGAAAGACCCACTGGTCCATCACTTGCGAATGCACCACCCAGAGCGCGTTGTCCGGCAGGAACGACCAGAGGATGGGCGCGTCGAGAAACGACTGGTGATTGCCGATGATCAGGGTCTTGCCGTCCGGAGGCACACTCCCGTGCACTTCCAGGCGATAGAGGAGCCGCAACAGCAGGCGGATGATGAGCTTCAGCATAGTTCAGGGCCGCCCTCGCGCCACGGCCGGCGATACAGGCAAGTTTACGACGAAGCGCCGGGCGGGTGCGGTTTCGCAATCGCGCCGCCGCGCGAAGCCGGGGGCAGGTAAGGGACAATGGGAGCATCGGGCATTCATGATCCAGCACATCTCCGTGCACGGGGCGCGGGTGCACAATCTGAAAAATGTCAGCGTCGAAATCCCCCGCAACACGCTGACCGTCATCACTGGACTGTCCGGCTCCGGCAAGTCGTCGCTCGCCTTCGACACGATCTACGCCGAGGGCCAGCGGCGGTACGTGGAGACGCTGTCCCCCTACGCGCGGCAGTTCCTGGACCAGATGGAGCGGCCCGACGTCGATTCGATCGACGGACTTTCGCCCGCCATTTCGATAGAGCAGAAGACCACGAACCGCAGCCCGCGTTCGACGGTCGGCACCATCACGGAGATCTACGATTACCTGCGCCTGTTGTGGTCCTCCATCGGGATCCCGCACTGCCCCAATTGCGGCACGCCGATTGCCAGACAGACCATCCAGCAGATCCTGGAGCAGGTGCTGGCGCTCAAGCAGGATGAGCGGATCATGATCCTGGCCCCCATCGCGCGGGGCCGCAAGGGCGAATACAAGAAGGAACTGGAGAAGTTCACCCGCGCCGGCTTTGTCCGCGCGCGCATCGACGGCACGCTGCGTTCGCTCGACGAAGAGATCAGCCTGGACAAGCGAAAGAACCACACGATCGAAGTGGTAGTGGACCGCCTGCTATTGAAACCCGGCCTGGAGAAGCGGCTGGAGGCCTCCATCGAAACCGCCACCAAGCTGGCCGGCGGACTGGTGATCATCGCCGTGGTGAACGGCGGCGAGCGGCTGTACTCGCTCAAGATGGCGTGCCCGGACTGCGGCGAAAGCGTGCCGGAAACGGAGCCGCGCTCTTTCTCCTTCAACAGCCCCTACGGCGCCTGCGACGTGTGCCACGGGCTGGGCTCGAAGTGGGCCTTCGATCCGCTGAAGGTGATCGTCGATTCCTCCAAGCCGCTGTTTGACGGGGGTCTGGGCCCGGGCGGCTCCTCGGCGCTGATGCAGCAGGCCGTGTCCGACGCGGCCCGCACGCTGAAGATCAACCTCTCCAAGCCGTTCGAAGATCTGCCGCAAAAACACCAGCAGGCCCTGCTGAACGGCAGCGGCTCCTTCGTCGGAATCATCCGCATTCTGGAGCGCGCCTTCGAGGAGTACAGCGAAGGCTACCGCGACTACCTGATGGACTTCATGTCGGCGACGGATTGCGCCGCCTGCGCCGGCCGCCGTCTGCGGCCGTCCTCGCTGGCAGTGCAGGTGAAAGGAACCGGCATCGCCGAGTTCACCGCCCTGCCGGTGGCGCGCGCCCTGCCGGAGTGCTGGTCGTGGGTCCTCACGGAGCGCGAGGAGCAGATCGCCGGCCGCATTCTGGAAGAGGTCCGCAACCGCCTGGAATTCCTCACCGCCGTGGGGCTGGACTATCTGAGCCTCAGCCGCTCCGCGGCCACGCTTTCCGGCGGCGAGTCCCAGCGCATCCGGCTGGCGACGCAGATCGGCTCAAAGCTGCGCGGCGTGCTGTACGTTCTGGACGAGCCGTCCATCGGCCTGCACCCGCGCGACAACGACCGGCTGCTGGAAACCCTGGAGCACCTGCGCGACCTCGGCAACACCGTCCTCGTCGTGGAACACGACCAGGAGACCATCGAGCGCGCGGACTATGTCATCGACCTGGGTCCGGGCGCCGGCCGCCTGGGCGGCGAACTGGTGGCGGAAGGCACGCCAGACCAGATCGCGGCCATCCCTTCCTCGCTCACCGGCCAGTATCTGGCCGGCGCACGCAGCGTCGAGACGCCCGCCTACCGGCGTCCCGGCAGCGGCAGCAAGCTGACGCTGCGAGGCGCGCGCGAGCACAATCTGAAGGACATCGATGTCGAGTTTCCGCTCGGCACGCTGATCTGTATCACCGGCGTCAGCGGCAGCGGCAAATCCACCCTCGTCCACGACCTGCTCTACCGCGCCATCTCCCAGCATCTCTACGGCAGCAAGGCGGCGCCGGGCAACTTCGACGGCCTCGAAGGCCTGGATCTCATCGACAAGGTGATCGAGATCGACCAGTCCCCCATCGGCCGCTCGCCGCGTTCCAACCCGGCCACCTACACCGGCACGTTCACGCCCATCCGCGAGTTGTACGCCATGCTGCCGGAGGCGCGCGAGCGCGGCTACAAGCCGGGCCGCTTCTCCTTCAACGTCAAGGGCGGGCGGTGCGAAGCCTGCCAGGGCGACGGCATGAAGCGCATCGAGATGAACTTCCTGCCGGATGTCTTCGTGCCCTGCGACGTCTGCCGCGGCCGGCGGTACAACTCCGAGACGCTGGCCGTGCGGTTCAACGGCTCCTCGATCGCCGACCTGCTGGAAACCACCGTGGAAGACGCGCTGGAACTCCTGCAGAACATCCCCGCCATCAAACTGAAGCTCCAGACGCTGGTGGACGTCGGCCTCGGCTATCTGCACCTGGGCCAGTCGTCCACGACGCTCTCCGGCGGCGAAGCCCAGCGCATCAAGCTGGCCCGCGAACTCTCGCGGCGCCAGACCGGGCGCACCCTCTACATCCTCGACGAGCCGACCACCGGCCTCCACTTCGAGGACGTGCGCCGGCTGCTGGATGTGCTGAACCAACTGGTGGACCTCGGCAACACCGTGCTGGTGATCGAGCATCAGATCGACGTCATCAAGTCGGCGGACTGGATCCTCGACCTCGGCCCTGAAGGAGGCGAAAAGGGTGGCACCATCGTGGCCGCGGGCACGCCGGAGCAGGTTCTGAAATCCCGCCGCAGCCACACGGCGCGCGCACTTGAAAAAGTGTTGAAAAACGGCAAAGCTGGGTAGGAAGTCTTGAGTAAGTACACTCGCGAGCCCCTCGATTTTTCCAGTCTCTCCACCGTGCCCATCGCCGAGCGCGGCGGAAAAGTGCGCCTGGAGCACATGGCGCGGCCGCACACCGCCGGAACGACCGTTTCAGCCTGGCTGGAATCCCTGCCGAAAATCCTTGCCGCCGATTCGCTGCGCGCCGTGGCTGCCGACCTGATTCGCGCCAGGGCATCCGGGCGGGCCATCGTCTGGGGCCTGGGCGGCCATGTCGTCAAGTGCGGCCTGGCGCCGGTCTTCATCGACCTGATGGATCGCGGCTTTGTCACGGCCCTGGCCATGAACGGCGCAGCTTCGATCCACGACTTCGAACTCGGCTTTGCCGGCTGCACCAGCGAAGACGTGGAAGCCGTGCTGCCCGACGGCCGCTTCGGCTCGGCCGACGAGACCGGACGGTTCATGAACGAGGCCATCCTGAAGGCTGAAGGCCGCGACTGCGGCATGGGCGAGGCGCTCGGCCAGGCGCTGAATGAACTGGCTCCGCCGGAGTCCGCCGGCTTCTCTCTGCTGGTGCAGGCGTGGCGCCGCTCGATTCCCGTCACGGTCCATGTGGCCGTTGGAACGGATACGCCGCACACCCATCCGTCCGCCGGTGGAGCGGCCATCGGAGAGGCGTCCCTGCGGGACTTCCGGCTTTTCTCTTCCGTGGTGCGGGAGCTGAACGGCGGCGGTGCGTATCTGAACGTCGGCTCGGCCGTGGTGCTGCCGGAAGTATTCTTGAAGGCCGTCTCCGTGGTGAGGAACCTGGGGCACCCTCTGACCGGGTTCATTACGGCGAATTTCGACTTTCTCCAGCACTACCGCCCCCGGCTCAATGTCGTCGAACGGCCGCACGCCCGCAGCGGAGGCCGCGGTTACTCCATCACGGGCCACCACGAGATCATGATTCCGCTGCTGGCCGCCATCCTGGCCGAGGCGGCGGAATGACCCGGCCCCAGCCCCTGGAGCCCCAGCCGGGCGTGTTCCCGCCCTGGTCCTGGACGGATGCCGCGGTGCTCGCCGGCCTCACCTTGCCTTGCCTTCTGCTGGCGGTTGCCTTGAGTTACGGCATCCTGCTGCTGCTGCCGGGCCCACAGCCGGATGTGGTTCGCGCCATCGCCCCCCAGTTTGGGGCCTACGCACTGTGGTTCGGCGCGCTCTGGGTGGTTCTGAAGCAGCGCTACAACCTCGCCTTCTGGCCGTCCATGGCGTGGCGGATTCCCTGGCCCAAGATGGGACTCACCCTGTTCGTGGGCCCCCTGCTCGTCCTGGTGGTGGCGGTGCTTGGTGAAGTGATGCGCACACCACAGATCGAGAACGCCGTGCAGCGCCTGCTGCGGGACCGCTTTTCCATCCTGCTGGTCGGCTTCTTCGCGACGACGCTGGGCCCGCTGGCTGAAGAGCTGATCTTCCGCGGCTTTCTTCAACCGCTGGCGATGCGCACCTTCGGCTCGTGGCTGGGCATCGCCCTGGCGAGCCTGCCCTTCGCCCTGCTGCACGGCCCGCAGTATTCGTGGAGCTGGCAGCACGTGTTGCTGCTCTTTCTGGCTTCGTTCGTGTTCGGCCTGGTTCGCTGGAGGACGGACTCCACCGCCGCTTCCACACTGACCCACGCCACCTACAACCTGACGTTCTTCACCGCGTTTCTGCTGCAAAGGAAGGATCTGTTTACATAATGGTCGAAACCGTTCAATGGACCGGCTCCGGCGTCGTCATGATCGATCAGACGAAGCTGCCGCGGGTAGAGGAGTTCGTTACCTGCACGACATACCAGGAAGTGGCGCACGCCATCCGCACCATGGTGGTGCGCGGCGCCCCGGCCATCGGCGTCTCCGCCGCCATGGGCGTGGCGCTCGGCGTCCTGAAGGCCGACCCGGCCAACCTGGATAGCGAGTTCGAAACCATCTGCTCGACCCTCGCCGCCACGCGGCCCACGGCCGTCAATCTCTTCTGGGCCATCGACCGGATGAAGCGCCTCTACGCGAGTTTGCAGGGCCGCCCGATTGAGGATATCCGCACTGCCATGGTGGCCGAAGCGCAGGCCGTGTACCGCGAGGACATCGCCATCAACCGCGCCATCGGCGCCCACGGCGCTCCGCTGGTCCCCGACGGCAAAACCGTGCTCACCCACTGCAACGCCGGCGCGCTGGCTACGGCCGGATTCGGCACCGCGCTCGGCGTCATCCGCGCCGCCGTCGAAGCCGGGAAAAAGATCGACGTGTTCTCGGATGAAACGAGACCTTTCCTGCAGGGCGCCCGTCTCACCGTTTGGGAGCTGCAGCAGGATGGAATCCCGGTGAAGCTGATCACGGACAACATGGCGGGCCACTTTCTGAAGTCCGGCCGCATCGGCTGCGTCGTGGTCGGGGCCGACCGCATCGCCCGCAACGGCGACGTCGCCAACAAAGTGGGCACTTACGGTGTTGCGGTGCTGGCCAAGGAGAACAACGTCCCCTTCTACGTCGCCGCGCCCATCTCCACCCTGGACCTTTCGCTTTCCTCCGGCGAGGAGATCCCCATCGAGGAACGCCCCGGCAGCGAGGTGACAGAAGTTTTCGGCGTTCCGGTTGCGCCCGCGGGCACCGCGGTCGAAAACCCGGCTTTCGATGTCACCCCCAACCGCTACGTCACCGGCATCATCACCGAGAAGGGCGTCGCTTTCGCTCCGTTCGAGGAGAGCCTGACACGCCTGGCAAAGGAGAACTGAGAATGAAACGACTGATCGCCACCCTTTTCCTGGCCGGCCTGAGTCTTTGCGCAGGCCCGATTTCCGGCAAGCGCCTGGCCAGTTTCACGCTGCCCGACGCCACGGGCAAATACTACGATGTCCTCGATTTCCGCGGCAAAGTGCTGCTGGTGGACATCATGAAGACGAACTGCCCGCACTGCCAGACCCTCAGCAAGACCCTGGAGCGCATCAAGGCGAAGTACGGCAACCGCATCGCCGTGCTGTCCATCGTGAATCCGCCCGACAACCCGCAGACCGTGGCCGGCTACATCGCCAGATACAAGGTGACCAATCCGGTGTTGTTCGACTTCGGCCAGGCCACCGCCGCCATGCTGCGCATCACGCCGCAGAACCCCCAGATCAACCTGCCTACCTTGCTGGTGGTGGACGCTAACGGCATCGTCCGCGACGACCTGGTTTACAGCGACTCCCTCAAGTCCGTCTTCGAAGGCGACGGACTGATTCGGATCATCGATCGCGCCCTGGCGCCGGCCAGGAAATAGCCGATCCCCGCGCGCCGGTCCCTACCGGACCGGCGGGGTGGGCTTTTCCTCTCCCGTCAGCCCCCACCCGGGCCAGGCCGGATCGGCATTGGGGTTCTTCTGCGGCATTACCGCCCCGGACTTCCTGCGCCATTCGTCGAGCTTCGCCGCCAGGCGGCGCGCCACTGCAGGCTCTTTTTCGATCAGGTTCAGCTTCTCGGAAAGGTCTTCACGCAGGTTGAACAGTTCGCGCCTGCCGTCCTTGTGGAACTCGATCAGCTTCCAGTCGCCTTCGCGAATGGCGCTGCCCGGTTCCCCGCCCTGGTTCGAGTAGTGGGGATAGTGCCAGAAGAGCGGGCGCGGCTTCAGCGTCCCGCCCCTAAGCAGCGGCAGCAGGCTGACGCCGTCGACGTCCCCTGGAGCCACGCCGGCCGCGTCGCACATCGTCGGGAAGAAGTCCACGCTGGAGACGGGCGTATCGACGGTAGAGCCTGGCCTCGGAACGCCGGGATACCGCACGATCAGCGGCTCGCGGATGCCGCCTTCGTACAGGTGGCCTTTCCCGGCCCGCAGCGGCGCATTGTCCGTCACGGATCGGGCCGACTTGCCTTCGTACCGCAGCCCACCGTTGTCGGCGAAAAACATGACCATGGTCCGGTCCGCCATGCCCGTCCGGTCGATGGCGGTCAGAACCTGCCCGACGCCCTCGTCCAGGCTTTCCACCATCGCGGCGTAGACAGGGTTGTAGCGGCCCTGAGCCTTCTCCTTGTGGCGGGCCACGTCCGCATCCCGGGCGCCGAGCGGAATATGCACCGCGTAGTGCGGCAGGTAGAGCAGGAAAGGATTCGCGCTGTTCTGCGCGATAAAGCCAGCGGCGGCCTGGGTCAGCTTCTCCGTCAGGAACTCGCCGGGGCCGGCCTTCAGATTCGGCAGCTCAAACGGGCCGAAGTACGGCTTGGGGCTGCGCGGCGGGCTACCGGTATGGTTGCCTCCGATGTTCACGTCGAAGCCCTGGTCAGTAGGGTAGAAGCCCTCGCCGCCCAGGTGCCACTTGCCGACGCTCGCGCTGCGGTAGCCGGCCGGCTTCAGCTTCTCCGCAATGGTCGTCTCCGACAGTCTCAATTCCATTGCCGTGCGCGGAGTGATAATCGGACCCCTCGCGTAGGAAGGCCTCCCGGGGATCCAGTCCGTCACCCCGGTGCGCACCGGGTACTTGCCCGTCACGATGCTGGCCCGCGTTGGCGAGCACACCGGACACGCTGCGTAGGCGTTGGTGAAGCGCACGCCCTGTGAGGCCAGCCGGTCGATGTTCGGGGTAGAGAAGTAGGAGTTGCCGTAGCAGGCTAGATCGCGCCAGCCGAAGTCGTCCGCCAGAATGAACACGAAGTTGGTCTTGGGCGTCGCCAGCAGCCGCGCGGAGAGCGTGCCTCCGGCCAGCCCGCCCAGGAAGGTTCGTCTGAGCATATCGTCTCCTAGTAAATCAGCTTCAGCCCGAAATGGATATAACGCGGGAAGCCCGTGGTGGCCGTGATCCTGCCGAACAGGGAATTTGTGGGAGCCGTGTTCGGAGCCGCCAGGTTCGAATGGTTCATGGCATTCAGAAACTCCGCGCGGAACTGCATGCGCAGCTTTTCCGTTAGCGAGAAGTTCTTCACACCGGAGATATCCCATACATCCACGCCGGGCGCGCGCACGCCGGAGAACCGGCTCGACATCGTCACGATGTTGTACTGGAGCTGTTGCGCGGCGTTCCTGTTGAAGGCCGCTGGATTGAACCACGTGTTCAGGGTCTGGGCCGAGCCGGACAGAGGCACTCGCCGGATGTCGTCGGTCAGGATGGAGTTGCCGAAGCCGAGGGGCTGCCCCGTGTTGCTTTGCCAGACCGCCTGCAACTGCCACCCGCCGGCGGCCTGCCGGACAAAGGGATTCGGGCCTGACAGGAACTTCTTGCCCGGGCCGAAGGGTAGCTCATAGATGCCGCTGATGGCGATGCGGTGCGTGCGATCGAGGTCCGAGATGACCTTCGCCGGGATGGGATTGGCGTCGTTCTGGAAGGCCGTCGCTTCCATCATCTTCGAGTAGGTGTAGTTCGCCTGAAAAGTAAACCCGGCGCGGAGACGGCGCTCCACGGTGGTCTGCAGCGAGTGGTACCAGCTAAAGCCCTGCGGTTCGTCGCTGGAAATCCCGGTGAACTGCGGGTAAGGCCGCAGCAACTGGTTCCGGGCCACGTTGGTGCCGGCGATGTTCGTTCCCGGCAGGGGATAGAACGGGTTGGGCACCTGCGCGCTGAGGTAGTTGATGGTCTGCTGGTCGCGGGAGAGGGAAGTGGACAGCAGCGAATTCGGGATCCCGTTATACTGCCTCGTCGCGCTCAGCTTCGTGCCGCGGTTGCCAATGTAGGAAACGTCGAGCACGAACTCCTGCGGCAACTGCTGCTGGATGCCGAACGAGTAGCGCTGCATGTAGCCGTTCAGGGCTTGAGGGCGGAAGTAGCTGACCGCCTTGCCGACGTCGGTGCCGAGTCCGAGGGAGGCGCCGGGCGGCTTGGGCCAGCCGCTCGGGAACGGGTTGGACAGAGAAGCGATGTAGCTCTGGCCGTTGTCCGTAGAGGCCACCAGCGACGTCCGCAAAGTATAGCCGGACTGGTTCACCGAGCTGCGGTCCGCCCCAAGCGGAACGACGAAGATGCCGTAGCCTGCCCGCAGCACCGTGCCTTTGAACATCGAATAGGCCAGCCCGATGCGCGGCGCGAAGTTGTTCTTGTCCGCGCTCCAGAGGGACCGCGAATTGTCGCCGATCCCGGCGAACGTCAGGCCGCCGTTCACCTTGAACTGGCTCAAGGGAAGCTCAGGCAGCGGTTTGTTCGCATAGTTGGCGATGGCCCGCGGCCCTTCGGGGTTCTGGGCGTCGAAGTTGAAGCCCTGCACGGAGCGGTTGTAGCGCTCCGTGATCGGACTGTCGAAGTCGTACCGCATGCCGAGGTTCACGGTCAGTTTCGTGGTCACGCGCCAGTCGTCCTGGATGTAGAAGGCCGTCGTCTTCGACTGCTCGGCGGAGGAGTCGTTCACGTTGATCTGGCCGCCCGACGGGATGCCCAGCAGGAAGGAGGCCAGGCCCTGGCCGATGGGCGCCGCCGGGGAGTTGTCCAGCGGTCCGCCCGTGTAGGCACTGGCGAAGGTTTCCAGCGGAGTCATGTTGGCGAAGTTGTAGTTGTGCTCACGGTAGAGGCGGAACTCGGCGCCCATCTTCACCGTGTGCTTGGCTTTCGTCCAGGTGACGTCATCGGAGAAGGTGAAGTAATTCGAAAGCGAGCGGGACGGGCTGTTGGCGCCCAGACTCTGGTAACCCGTAATCTGGAGCCCCGGGAAGACTCGGGCCTGCGGATCGATCGCATCGGCCAGAGTCTTGGAGAAGCCCGCCGCGGCCAGGTCGAAGCCGATCGACATGGGGTCGTTCCGCTGCTCGAACCGGGTGAAGCCCACGCGGACGTTGTTCAACAGCGACGGGGAGAGGACGTAGACATCGTCGAAGACGCCGCCGAAATTGTAGCGGTACCTGTCGTTGCCGTTGGCCGTGTTCGGAAAAGTCTGCCCGGAGCTGAACAACTGGTACCACTGGTTGTAGCGGCCGAAGACGCGGTGCTTCTCGCTGAAGTTGTGGTCCACCTTGGCGGTGTGGGAGCGGTATTCGTTATAGGACGTCTGCAGGCGGACATAGTTGTTCCGCCCGTCGTTGGTGCCCTGGGTGTTGGAATCCGGCCAGTAGGGCAGCAGCCCGGCGGCTGTCTTGTCGAAACGCGACTGCGGCACAATGTTGCCCGCAAACGGCTGCCGGGCGTAGCGCCCGCCCGCCGCCGGAGCGGTGGTCCTCGGATCGTAGATCTGATAGACGGAGCCCAGCGGCAGCAGCGCCGAGAAGTCGCCTTGCCTTTGGGCCGTCGTCGGCACGGTGAAGAACGTGTTGCCACGCTCCACCCCCGGCCGTGTCAGGCCTTCGAACGAGTAGATCCAGAACGTCCTGTTCCGCCCGTCGTAGAGCTTCGGTAGCATCACGGGACCCGAAAAGGTCGCCCCGAATCGGTTCAGGATGTTCAGCGGGTTGATGGTCTTCTTCTTCTGGTCTGTCACCGGTCCCGTGGCCGGGTTGTAGAGGTTCTGGCGCTGGAAGAGGTCGAGCGACTGCAGGTGCTGGTTGTTGTGATACCAGGACAAAGTGGAGTGGAACTGGTTTGTCCCGGTCCGCAGCACCACGTTCACGTTCCCGCCCGGAGCGCGGCCAGCGCTGGCGTCATACGTGGCGGTCTGCACCTTGAATTCAGCCACCATCTCCGTCGGCGGGGCGTAGGCCGCATTGGTCCCCCACATCGCCGGTGTGCCGTCCACGGTGAACTCGATGTTGCCGGACCGCACCCCGTTCACGGAAAGCTGCGACAACACCTCCGTGGCCGGCCCAAGCGAAGGGTGGTTTGGCGCGGACAGGTTCACCACGCCCGGCGCCAGCCGCGACAGCGATAGCGCGTTGCCGCCCGGCAGCGGCAGGTCCAGGATGCGTTTGCTGTCCACCACCCGTCCGACGCTGGCCGTCGAAGTCTCCAGGAGCGAGGCCTGGCCTGACACCGTGATGGACTCCGACACCTGCCCTACCTCCAGCGGAATGTCGATCGCCAACTGATCGCCCACCCGCACCTGCAGTTCCTTCCTCTCGTAGCTCTTGAAGCCGGCGGCAGTGGCCGCCAGCGTGTAGACGCCGGGCTGCAAGTAGGGGATGTCGTACATGCCGGCATCGTTTGTGGTGGCCGACACTTTTACCGCCGTCTCCGTGTTGGTGACGGTGATGAGGACATTGGGCACGGCTGATCCGGATGGGTCCATGGCCCGGCCTGCGATGCGGCCGCGCGCGTCCTGCGCGGGCAGCAGCGTGGCTACGACAGCGGCAAGAAGTAGGAGACGGTAGTTCATCTTGAAAACTCCTGAACGAGCTCTGAGCAGAGTATGCAGCCGATGCGCCCGGCCATCCAGAGTTTCGCTCCGTTATTGACCGTCTCTTCGCCAAGTCCTTTCATCTTCAGTTATTTGCGCCCCCGTTTCGTGGACGTTACGCGTGATATGCTTGCTCCGAGCCTAGTGCCTACGAGTCTCCAGCCACGTTTCACACCCGCCGAGATCGGGGCACACCTCGATCGTGTGCTCGCCAGTGAACCTTTCCGCAACAGCCGCCGCAGCCAGGAGTTTCTGCGCTTTGTCGTCAATCAGGTTCTGGAGGGACGAGAGGAATCCATCAAGGAGCGCAACATTGCCGTCGAGGTGTTCCAGCGTGGGCTGGGCTACAATTCCTCGGAAGACTCCTTTGTCCGCGTGAAGGCCGGAGAAGTCCGGCGCAGGCTGGCCGCCTACTACGCCACCGAGCACGCGGAAGACCATCTGCGCTTTGAATTGCCCGTCGGCAACTACGTGCCCCACTTCGTCCGGCTGGAGGCGGCGGCAGCCCCTCGGGAGACAGCAGACGCCGCAGCGGCGGTTGCGTCCCGGCGGCGGCCGCGCTGGCCGTGGATCTCAGCAGCCTTGTGCGCCACCATTGCAGCGGCCGCCAGCCTGACCCTGCTCCCCAGGCGCCAATCCGCCCTGGAACAGTTCTGGGCCCCTATCCTGAGGTCCCCCGAGCCCGTAGTCATCTTCCTTCCGATTCCGGCCTCCTACAGCGCCATCGGCGAGGCCGAGGCACGCCGCCAGACCGATCCCGTCTGGCAGGGGGTCGGCCCTGCCGGCGAACTGCGGTTTTTCGCCTCCGCGCCACATAAGGTCGGGGTGGGCGCGGCGGTCGGCGCCATTCGGTTCGCCGTCCTCTGCGCGCAAACCGGCAAGCCGTACACTCTCAAGTCGGGCACGGACTTCTCTTTCGCCGACCTCCGCAACCAGCCGGCCGTGCTGTTCGGCGCTTTCTCATCGCCCTGGACCGTGGAGATCAACAACGAGTACCGTTTCAAGCTCATCGGCGGCCCGGGCCAGCACATCCTCGACAGCCTGAACCCTTCCCGCCAATGGCGTGCCACACCCGGGCGCTACCCCGGCACTCCTTCGGAAGACTACGCCTTGGCCAGCCGCGTGATCGACTCCAAAAGCGGCCGCACCGTGATCATCGCCGCCGGCATCTCCACCTACGGCACTCAAGCGGCGGCCGAGTTTCTCACCGAGCCCTCACGGCTGGAGGAACTGAGCCGCCGGGCGCGCCGGCCCCTGAGCCAGGGCAACTTCCAGGTCCTTCTCTACACCAAGGTGATTGGCAACAGCCCGACGCCCGCCAGGATCATCGACGCCCACTTCTGGTGAGGTCCGCAATGCGCCACAGCGCCAGCGTCTTGTCCTCGTAGCCGCCCCCGCTCTCCGTGCACTCTTCCACCAGCACGCGTCGCGGCGGCCCCCACAGGAAGGGCGGCAGCTCGAAGTTCAGCATGCGCCAATCGCCGTCCTCGATGTCCTGGTTCTTCTCGCATTCCAGGAAATGCGTCGTCAGCAGCCACTCGGAGCCGCTGCGCATCAGGTTCTCCACTGCCCGCCGGATGTTCGCGCAGGAGAGGTGCACCAGGCAGTCACGGCACAACACCACATCGGCGCGGGGCAGTTCGTCCGCACAGAGATCCAACCGCAGGAACTCACGGCCATACTTCGCCCGGTTCTCCTCCACCAGCGACGCGACGATATCTCCGCCCAGGTATCGGACGCCCGCCAGGTCCACTTCACTCATCCAGCGAAAGTCGCCGCAGGGAATGTCCAGCAGGCTCTTCGCTTCCAGGTCCGCGAGCAGCCTGGGCAGTTCCTCGCGCACTTTGGCGGTGGCTGCCAGCTCGGAGCCCAGCCCGGAGACGGACTCTTCCGCGCCCCACAGGTTCGTCTCCCGGACGCGCGTGAACCGGCCCGCCAGGTCCATCCCGGCAAACTCATCTCTGCGCTCGTCGAACCGGACTTTCGCAGTCACCGGCGGCCGCCGCTTCATAGCGTCCCGAACGCCTCCAGATCCATGTTTCCGCCGGAGAGCACGACACCCACCTTGCGAATCCCTTGCGGCAGCTTGCCGTGAAGCACCGCCGCTGCGCCCACCGCCCCGCTCGGCTCCACCAGCAGCTTGGTGCGCGACACAACGAACCGGGTGGTCTCCCGGATCTCCTCCTCCGACACCAGCAACACCTCTTCCACCAGTTCGCGGATCACCGCGAAGTTCAGCTCGCCCGGCTTCGTGGTCCGCAGCCCGTCGGCGATGGTCGGTGGAGACGCGATCTCGATCCGCTCCCCTTTCTGCAGCGACAGCCAGTAGTCGTTGGCCACTTCCGGCTCCACGCCGAAGACGCGGATGCCGGGGTTCAGCGCCTTGGCGGCGAGGGCGCAGCCGGATAGCAGGCCGCCCCCTCCCAGGCAGACGACCATGGCGTCGAGCCCCGGCGCCTGCTCCATCAACTCCAGCCCGCAGGTGCCGGCCCCGGCGACGATCCAGGGATGATCGAAGGGCGGCACCAGCGTGGCGCCCGTCTCGGCGGCGATTTCGCGGCCGATGCGTTCGCGCGAATCCTTGTGGCGGTCGTAGATCACGACGCGCGCACCCTGCGCTTTCGTGGCTTCCAACTTCGATTTGGGCGCATCGTCGGGCATCACCAGCGTGGCCGGCATGCCCAGCACGCGGGCCGCGATCGCCACGGCCTGCGCGTGGTTGCCCGACGAGAAGGCCACCACGCCCCGGCTCCGCTCGCTCTCGGGCATCGAGTACAGGAAGTTCGAGGCGCCCCGAATCTTGAACGCGCCGCCCTTCTGCAAATTCTCGCACTTGAAGTGGATCTCCAGCCCGCTCCGCTCATCGCAACTCCGGGAACGCCATACCGGAGTCCGCTGGGCGATGGGTGCAATCCGCTGTGCAGCCGCGCGAATGTCTTCGAGAGTCACTTCCGTCATTAGTAGCCCGCCTTCATGTCCGCCATATTCTTCAGATTCTCGCCGCGCTCGAACCGCCCGAAGTTCTCGATGAACAACTCCATGGCCTCGTTCAACCAGGTGGTGGTGTTGTCCGCGCAGTGCGGCGACAGCAGCACGTTGTCCATCTCCCACAGGGCATGGCCCGCCGGCAGCGGCTCCTGATCGTAAACGTCCAGCACCGCCCCCCGGATCCAGCCCTCCTTCAAAGCCCGGATCAGCGCCTCTTCCACTACCACCGGGCCGCGGCCCAGGTTGATGAGCACCGCCCCCGGCTTCATCTTCTTCAGCTCCGCCTCGCCGATCATGCCTCTGGTCTCCGGCGTGAGCGGAGCGCTGAGCAGCAGAAAATCCGAGTGCGCCAGGATCTCTTCCAACTCTTCCGGCCTGTGGCTCCGGCCGACGCCCCGCACCTGCATCCCGAACGCCGAAGCCAGCGCCGCCGTGGCCCTGCCGATGGAGCCGTGGCCGATGATGCCCAGGTGCTGCCCGTGCAGTTCGGAGACGGTGAACTTCTCCCAGTGCTTCTCCCGCTGCTGCCGCCGCATCCGCCGCACGTCCTTGGCAAACCAGAGCATCCCCGTCAGGGCAAACTCGGCCAGCGACCGCGCAAACACGCCCTTGCCGTTCGTCAGCACCACCCCGCTCTCCGCCAGCGCCGGGAAGAGCAGCGTCTCCAGACCCGCCCACATCGAGTGGACCCATTTCACGTTCGGCGTCATGGGCCAGACTTCTTCCACCAGCGTCCGCGGCACCGCCCCCACCAGCACGACGTCCGCCTCCGGCGCCGCCTTGCCGAAAGCCTCGGCGCGTTCCGCAACGACGATTCTGGTTTCGGCCGGCAGCCGGTCCAGCAGCGCCAGGTACCGCGCGGCGGGGTCGTTCAGCACCAACAATGTGTGTCCAGGCATGTATCGACTTCCAGGATACTGCCCTGCCCCGCCTTGCGGCTGCGCCGCGCCCTACGGGACACTGGTGAGGTGGACGGTTATTGCACTTGCGGCGCCAAGCTCCCGGAGGACGCCCTCTTCTGCCATCGCTGCGGAAGGCCCCTGCGCGAACTGGTGGAACCGGAGCGGGAAGAGAATCCGCAGCCGGCTGTGGTGAGTCTGCCAGTGGAGCAGGCGGTAGCGCCGGAGGCCCCGGAGCCTTCCGTCAATTTCCGGAACGGCGCCGCGGTGCGGGTCGGCTTCCTGGCCGCCGCGATCGTCCAACTGGCGTCCACGCTGAGCGCGGCCGCAGGCGCCTCGCTGCTGCTGCCGCTGGTGCTGCTGGGCGGCGGCTTCTACGCCGTAGTCCTTTACGCCCGCCGTACGGGCGCCCGCCTGTCCGTTCTGAACGGTGCGCGCATGGGCTGGATCACGGGCATCTTCTGCTTCGTCATCATGACCGTCTTCTTCACCGCCGGAATCGCCTTGCTCGCCGGCAGCGATCAACTGATGAAGGCCTACAAGGACAGCGCCGCCAGCCTGGGCCTGCCGCCGGAGGCCGCACAGCAGTTCGAAAAGCTCGCCTCCGATCCGGGCGCCTTTGCCGCATCCATCATTCTCGGACTGGTCTTCCAGTTCGTGTTTCTCACGCTGTTCTGCTCCATGGGTGGAGCCCTCGGCGCGAAACTCCGCGGCCAGAAGCCCTGACCGGCCGGCTCAACTCCGCCGCGCTTCCATTTTCTTGACCAGCGCCACGCCGAAGAAAATAACGGCCATGGCCAGGGCCTCCCGCACGCCGAACTGCTCGCGGTAGAACAGCCACCCCAGGATCACGGCCACCACCGGGTTGACGTAGTTGTACAGCGAGACCAGCGCGACCGGCAGGCGCTGCAGGGCCACGACGTAACTCGAATAGCCGACGATGGAGCCGAACGTCACCAGGTACAGCAGGGCGCCCACCCCTCGCGCCGACCAGTGGATCTCCCCCGGAAACAGCAGCGCCACCGGCACAAAGGCTACACCAGCCGCCAACTGCTGCACGGCTCCGGCGACGATGGGATTGACGTCCGAAGCCTGCCGCTTCTGCAGCAGCGAACCGAGCGTCCAGGCCAGGCAGCCCAACTGCAGCACCGCCACGCCCTGCAGCATGGCCGCGCCGGCGCTTCCGCCCTGCCACGCGCCGGGCCCCACCAGCAGCGCGGCGCCGCCGAGGCCCACCAGCATGCCGAACAGTGTCGGAGCGTGCAGCCTCTCGCGGGGCGGCAGAACCGCATTCAGGCCCACCAGCCAAAACGGGCTCACCGTGATGATCAGCGCGGCCAGGCCGCTGGGGACCCACGTCTCCGCCAGCACCAGCGCCCCGTTGCCGATGCCAAGGATCACCACTCCGTTCAAGGCTGTCAGCCACAACTCGCGGCCACGGGGCAATTTGGCGCGGACCGCCAGGCAGCCGGCCAGAAGAATGCCGCCCGATAGAATGAATCGCGTGGCCACCAGCAGCATGGGCGGCCACGTCTCCAGCGCCATGCGGATTGCCAGGTAGGTGGTCCCCCAGAAGAAGCACACGGAACCGAGAGCCGCGTAGGCCCAGAATTGAGGATGCTTCGTCAAAACGTTAGGGTACCATTCAGGCGGCAATTCCCGATAAAATGACGGCTTGATCGTAACTCTGACCGCCAACCCCGCCATCGACCGCAACGTGACGGTCGATCGTCTCGTCTTTGAAGACCGGGCCTATATTCTGTCCACCCGCAAAGCGGCTGGAGGCCGCGGCATCAACGCCTCCTGCGTCATCCGCGCCTACGGCGCAGAAACGCTCGCCATCGCGCCCTGCGGTGGAAAATCCGGCAAGCTCCTGGAGGAATTCCTCTCGTCCTGCGGCTTCCCCTGCGAACTGGTCCGCGTGCGCAACGAGATCCGCACCAACATGACCATCGCCGACCGCAACGGGCTGGCCGTCAAGCTCAACGAGAAAGGGCCTGAGCTGAGCGCCTCCGAGGTCGGCAGGCTTGAAAAGGCCGTCCGCAACCACCTCAGAAGCGCATCCTGGCTGATGCTCTGCGGATCCCTCCCGCCGGGCGTGCCGCCGGATTTCTACGCCCGCCTGGTCCATGCCGCTTCCAAGCAAGGCGTCAAGACACTGCTCGACGCCGACGGTGACGAGTTTGATGCCGCCCTGGATGCCCGCCCCACCGTCGTTACGCCCAACCAACAGGAGGCCGAAAGGCTTTTGAACCGGGCCCTCCTCACCCGCAACCACTTTCAGGAAGCCGCCGAGCGCATCCGCGGCATGGGCGCCGGCAGCGTCGTCCTCTCGCTGGGCGCGCGCGGAGCCCTGGCGGCTTTGGAAGATGGTTCGATCTGGGAAGCCGTGCCGCCGCGAGTGGAGGCGCTTTGCCCCATCGGTGCCGGCGACGCCCTCGCCGCCGCCTACGTCTGGTCCATCCGGCGCAACCCCGACCCCGCCGACGCCTTGCGCTGGGGTGTCGCGGCCGGCACGGCATCCGCCCGTTTGCCCGGCGTCAGCTTCGCCTCTCTAGACCAGACTCGCGAGGTCTACGACCGCGTCACGACCCGCCGCGTCGGCTAGTTTTCCCCGCAGCGCGACGACCTCCCCGATCACCATCACCGCCGGAGTACCGACGTCGGCCCCGCCAGAGCCGGCCAGTGTCGTCACCACCACGCGCTCCTCCGGCGTGGTCCCGTTCTCGATGAACGCCACCGGAGTGTCTCCGCCGCGCCCGTGCCGCATCAGGCAAGCGGCGATCTCGGCCCGCCGCCCCACACCCATCAGCACCACCAGGGTATCGACGCGGGCGTAAGCCTCCCATTCCTGGCAGCACCCCGCCATGCGGTTGCCCGTCACCACCGCAAAGCCGCCGGCCACGCCGCGGAAGGTCACCGGAATGCCGGCCAGTTCCGGCACCGCCACCGCGGAACTGATACCCGGCACCACCTCCACGGCGTAGCCTCGCTCCGCGAGATGCAGCCACTCTTCGGCCCCGCGCCCAAACACCATGGGGTCTCCGCCTTTCAGGCGGACCACGACCTCATGCCGGCGCGCGCAATCTTCCAGCAGTTCCAGGATGTGGCGCTGGATCTCCTCCTGCCGGCCCTCTTCTTTCCCCACGGCGTGCAGTTCCGCGCCGGGCCGGACCAGTTCCAGCACCTCCGCCGACACCAGCCGGTCATAGAGCACCGCGTCTGCTCGCGCCAGGATGCGCGCCGCCCGAACCGTCAGCAGGTCCGCCCGCCCCGGTCCGGCCCCCACAATGTGAATCGTGCTCATGCGACCCGGTGCCACCAGTCTCCAAAGGCTTCGCCCGGCGCGCGTTCCACGGCGTACCGGTCGAACAGCGGCCGCAGCGTGGAGGCCAGTTCCTCCACTGGAATCAGCTTTTTCCAGGCCACGGAGAGGCGATCGGCGCGAGGCGATCCGCCCAGGTAGATCGTGTACTTGCCCACCGTTTCTCCGACAATGCCGATCTCAGCCGTGTACGGCCTCGCGCAGCCGTTCGGGCAGCCGGTCATCCGCACGTGAATGGTCTGTCCCGCCGCACCCGCGGCGTCCAGCTCATTCTGCAGCGCCGCGGCCACATCCGGCAGGATCCGCTCCGCTTCCGTGATCGCCTGGCCGCACGTGGGCAGGGATACGCACGCCATGGAGTGGCGCAGCACAGGAGGCAATTCCGCCGCATGCGGCACGGCGTGGTTCTTCAGAATGCCATCGACCAGGGTTTTCTGTTCCGGCCCGAGTCCGGCAAGCAGGAGGTTCTGCTGAGCCGTGAACCGCACCTCGCAGCCCGTCGCTTCCACAATCTCCCGCACCGCCTGCCGGATGCCGCCCTTCAGCCTGCCGCTGATCACGCGCAGGCCGAGGAACCAACGGCCGTCGCCCTGCTCGTGCCAGCCGAGATAGTCCTCCTGCCGCGACCACCTCAGCTCCAGCGGAGGCGCCGGAGTGCGGCCCAGCCGGCTCGCGAGTTCCTGCTTGAACCACTCCACCCCGCGCTCGTCCAGAATGTACTTCAGCCGCGCCAGCCTGCGGTTTTCCCGGTTGCCGAAGTCGCGGTGGATCGACACCGCTGCCCGCGCCACCTCCAGCACCTCTTCTTCCGAAGGGCCAACGAAGGCAACGGCATCCGCCATCCTCGGATGACTCTCCTTGACTCCGTTCGACTGCCCCATCCCGCCGCCAGCCAGCACCGTGAATCCCGCCAGAGCGCCCGCTTCGAAGTGCGCCACAAAGCCCAGATCGTTCGAGTAGATGTCGATCAGGTTCTCGCCTTCGAACGAGAAAGCAATCTTGAATTTGCGCGGGAGATAGACGTCGCCGTAGACCTCTTCCGTCTCCGCCTCCAGCGATGCGGCCTTCTCGCCGTCCAGCCAGATCTCGGCGTAGGCCCGGCTCTGGGGGTGGAACGACTTTCTCACCTTCCGCGCCAGCGCCAGCAGATCGCTGCGCTCAGGGCTCACGAGCGGCGTCGAATCGTAGGTCACGTTGCGCACGACGTCGCCGCATGCTGCATAGGTGGATAGCCCCGCTTCATTGACGGCCGCGATCAACCCCTTGAGATTGACCTTGCCGACGTAGTGATACTGAACGTCCTGCCGCGAGGTCACCCGCAGCGTACCGTCGCCTGCCGTATCCGCCAGCTCATCGAGCTTCAGGTACTGTTCCGCCGAAACCACGCCGCCGGCGATGCCCACCCGCACCATGCAGCCGTAAACCTTTTCAGGCTGGGTCTTCCGCAGGTCCCGGTCATCTTGCTGATAGATCCCATGGAACTTCAGCAGCCCGTTCGAGGGTTTTGTGAACGAGTTCGATTCGTTCAGAAGCTCTTCGGCAATCCCACCGCGCAGGTGACGGCTGCCGCCCTTCAGAATCTCCGCCGCGGACACTTTTCCTGAGGCCATCTCAACCCCAGGGTATCACAACACCTAATACCCTATCAACTTAGTCCAGATTTGAATCCGGCTTCGCCTCAGGATTGGGCTTCGTTCGCTTGCGGAAGAAAATGTCCGGCGACCGGAGCCAGGTGGTCAACAATACGGCGAAGAGAACGACGAGGGCGAGGAATGTGGCAACGGAACCAACCACCAGGTAGTCGGTTTCGTTGTGCGGGCCGGGGAGGATCTTCAGGCCGATGGCCACGGTGACCCCAAAAACGATGACGGCTGAAGCGACAAGCATCAGCGCGCGGCCGGTGGCAGTACCCATGCCTCTGATTCTAATCGTATCTTTCGGCGATAATCTGCTTGCGGTCGAAGCCGCGCGCTTTCAGCAGGGTCCGGACCTCCTCCACCATCTCCTTCAGGCCGCAGATGTAGACGTCCAGGCCGGTCCGGTTCGCCAGTGCTTCTTCGAGGTGCGCCTGGACGCGGCCCTGGCGTCCCTGCCAGCCGTTGGAAGGGCGGGTCAATGTTGGAATGTAGGTGAAACCGGGCCAGGATTCTGCCAGCGCCTCGAACTCGGCGCGGTACAGGAGGCCCTGTTCGTAGCGGGTGCCGAAGAGCAACGTGACCCGCGCCCCGTTGTCCAAAACCGTATCAGACTGCAGGAAGGCCCGAAAAGGAGCCACACCGGTGCCCGTCGCCACCAGGACGGCGTCACGGAAGGGGCTCCGAGGAGTGAAGTAGCCCAGGGGTCCACGCATGACGACACTCTGCCCGGCCTGCAGCTCGAAGAGCCAGGGAGAGAAGAGACCTTCCCGGACGCGGTTCAAACAGAGTTCAAAGCGGTTTCCCCGCGGCAGGGAGGCGATGGAGTACGCCCGGGTCACCGGCCGTCCCTCCAGTTCACCGCGGAACGAAACGAACTGGCCCGGTTGGAAGGCCAGCGAATCCAACTCCGGCACTTCAAACAGAAACTGGCGCACTTCCGGCGCGATTTCGTGCGTTTCGATCAATCTGGCCTGCATAGCCCCTCACTCAGTGGGATGCTTCAGGCCAGGCTGAGGTTGTTTTCCTCCTGGGGCGGCGGGAGCAGGCTGAACAGGCTCTCGATGAACGCCCTGCCCTTGCGGCGGCCGTTGTTGCGCTGCCATTCCATGCGCTGCCAGAAGACGAGCACGCCGAGCAGGTCCTTGTCCCGCACCGTGTGCGCGCCCGTGTTCTGCGCTACGTGCTCCCGAAACTGGCGGACCTCCTGCTGAAACCGGTCGACGACGGCCGCGGCGATGCCGTTGGTGGGTCGCGATTCGTACACCAGTCCCGTCTCCGCGGTGCGGTAGGTGCGGGTCAGTGCGTCGAGCGCGTCTCGCATGTCCGGGTCCACTGTTCCGGGCGTTTCCATGGCCGCAACCAGCAATAAGCGCCCTGTGACGATGGCCAGCGGTTGCTGCTGCTCCAGAAAGGCGTCCGACAGTTCGATTTCGGGATTGGGCAGCGACTTCGGATCCATGGGAGGGAGCTTTTCGTGCTCCCGGGCATCGCGCAGGTGCGGGCACTCCAGGGGGCAGTCGATGCTCACCTCGCGCTCCTGGCCGCAGCAAGGTGCGCAGATGTCCCGGCCCAGTGCCGGGCAGGCGCGGCGCGGCGGCCTGGACTCGCACAGATGGCAGTTTACGCGCTCCATTGCGACTATCGTATCATCCGAGAGATGAAAGCCATTGACGTGTACCTGAAGGTGGAGGTCGATCTGGAGGAGAGCGAGGATCCGAAGCGTTTCGCGGAGGAGTTGTGCCGTGAACTGCGCAAGGTTTACGGGGTCCGGCGCGCGGAGGTTTCCACGCTGCACGATGTCAGCGTCGAGTAGGCCGGCTCAGCCCAGCAGCCGCGCGGCCGTGCGGCGAAAGTATCCGTCCGTCATCCCGGCAATGTAGTCGCAGACCACGCGGTGCAGGGGCAGTTCTTCCATCCGCGCACGATGCGATTCGGGCAGTTCATCGGGCTGCGCCAGGTAGAAATTGAACAGCGCTGAGACGCCTTCGCACGCCCTTCGCCGCTCTTCCAGCAGCAACGGGGTCGAGTAGACCATCTCAAACAGGAACCGCTTCAGCGCCCGGTTTGTCTCGCCGGCCCCGGGTGAGAGCCGGACGAGCCGGGGGAGCCGGCGAATGTCTTCCAGCGCCTGCGCGCCGCTCGACGCGACGCTGGCCGCGGTTCCCTCGATCAGTCCTGAGACCAGCAAGTCGATCAGGCGCCGCAACACCTCCTGGAACCGGACCTTTTCCGGTGCGGCCGGGAACTGCTGCTCGATCTCGGCCGTGAGTTCCCCGTAGTGCGGCACGGCCGCCGCGATCTCATCCATCGTGAAGAGGCCGGCGGCGTAGCCGTCGTCCAGGTCGGCGGTGTTGTAGGCGACTTCGTCGGCCAGGTCGATCAACTGAGCCTCCAGCGGCGGCCGCAGTCCGGGTAGGTATTCGTCGAACTCGGGGCGTTCGCCGGGCTCGAAATCCCGCGAATGCTTCACCATCCCTTCCCGCACTTCGAAGGTCAGGTTGAGCCCGGGAAAGCGTGCATACCTCAGCTCGAAGCTCTCCACCAGGTGCAGCGCGTTCAGATTGTGGTCGAAGGACTCGCCGAAGGCCTGCATCTGCCGGTTCAGCTCTTCCTCGCCGGCGTGGGCAAAGGGCGGATGGCCGATGTCGTGCGCCAATGCCAGGGCTTCCGTGAAGTCTTCGTCGAGCGACAGCACGGAAGCGACGGTGCGGGCGATCTGCGAAACTTCGATGGTGTGCGTGAGCCGGTTGCGGAAGTGGTCGGACAGGCGCTCGCCGAAGACCTGCGTCTTGTCTTCAAGCCGCCGGAAGGCGCGGGCGTGCACGATCCGGTCGCGATCGCGCTGGAACTCGCTGCGATAGGGGTGGGGCGGCTCGGGGTAACGCCGGCCCCTCATGGATTCGCTGGGATACCGCAGCCGCGCAAGCGTCACGGCACTGGCCCGCGCTACTTGGTCTGGCCGATCTCGGCGTAGGCCTGAATCGCCGCGCGGCTCACGGGGCCGGTGGAAGCGCGCAGCGGCTCGAGCAGCTTCCTGGCCTCCTCCGGCTTCGATTTGGCCAGGATCTTGGCCAGGCTCAGAGAGGCGGCTTCCTTGGATACCAGCACCGTGGGGTGGGCGATCACCTCACGGAGAAGCGTCTCCGCCTCGGCCGTCTTGCCCTGCGAGGCATAGATCTCAGCCAGGGATTGCCGGGCCAGGGAGGCGTAGTCCTTCCCAGCCTCTTCAATGGCCCTCTTCAGATCCTGCTCGGCCTCGTCCAGCCGCCCGTTGTCAGCCGCATTTACACCCAGCAGATACGTTGCGACGGCGGCTTCGTCGGTGCCGGAGTACTTGGAGACGATCGCGCCGAGGTCCTTCTGGATAGCCGCCTGCCGCTCCTGTTCCGTGCGAAACGACTTGACGCCCTCGGGCGCATTCTGGGGCATGACGGGAGCGTTATAGGTTTCCAGCGCCTCGTACAAGGCGGCCTGCCGCCCCGCGGCACGGCTCTTCATGAAGAAGTAGCCGGCGCCGGCGAGCACCAGCACCGCCAGGGCGATGCCGCCGTACCGCAGCATCTGCGGCTTGTGCTCTTCGAGAAAATGTACGGTCTGGCCGACCTCTTCGACGAATTTGTCGGACTTCAGCTCATGTCTGGTAAGACGATCCACAAAATACTCCGCTAAGACAAACACTTCATTTTATCACGCGCCGCGGGCCGGGGCGCTCCGGCGTGAGGCGCAGTGCCGGGCCACAGGTCAGGAGGGGAGGATTTGCCGTTGGATGGCAAAGCGGACCAGGCCGGGCACATCGTGGATGTCAAGCTTTTTCATGAGGTTCGCGCGGTACGTGTCCACTGTCTTGGGGCTCAGTTGCAGGCGCGCGGCAATTTCCTTGGCGCGCACCCCTTCCACCAGCAGGCAAAAGACCTGGTACTCCCTCGCACTCAGACGGCCCAGGGGATCGTCCCCCCCGCTTCGGCCATCCGGCGAAAACAGGCTTTGGACATCCACGCCGGGCGAAACGTAGACCCCGCCCTCCAGCACCTGATCCATGCAATCCCGCAACTGACCTCCGCTCGCGGACTTCAGAAAGTAGGCTTGCGCGCCCGCTTTGAGCACTTCCAGCACGGTCTTGCGGTCGGTTCGAGTGGCCAGGATGATGCAGCGTGTCCTGTAGGAACGCGGCCCGGAAATCGGCTCCGCCAGCTTCTTGGCGATCTCCAGCGAGTGCAGAAGCGGAACCTGCAGATCGATCAGCACCAGGTCCGGGTCAAGGGCCTCGACGTGCCGCCAAGCCTCTTCGCCCGAGGCCGTGACAGCCATCACTTCATACCGGCCTGTCGCCTGGCACAACGCGACAAGGCCATCGCGGAACAGCCCTGGCTCTTCCGCGATGACAAGTTTCCTGAAGGCCGCCGGCTCCATGGCGTGCAGGTCCGGAATCGATTCCCGCCACCGCCCTACTTCAAGCTGGCGAGACCTCTTGCTTCGTCGTCGAACACCTCAAAAATGGTGTAGAGCTTCGTGATCTGCAGCAGATCGTGGATGCGTTTGGTGAGGTTGAGGAGCTTCAGGCTCCCGCCGGCATTCGAAACCGTGGTATAGCCGCTCACCAACTCGCCAATCCCGGAGCTATCGATGTAGCTCACTTCGGCCAGGTTCAACAGGATCTTCTTCTGGCCGGCGTTCACCATTTCCTTGATCGTGTCACGGAAGGTGGAAGAGCCTTCGCCGAGGGTGATGCGCCCTGCGGCATCGATTACCGTCACGTCTCCAACCTGTCGGGTGGTCAGTTTCACGCTCACTCTGAGTTGCCTCCTAAGTATCTTCTTGCGGTTCCCGCGGGCTGTCTCAACCCGCCACTATGGATTTTTTCATGACCATGCGCGTGCCGCCACGGGGAGCAGCCGCGATCTGCAGTTCGTCCACGAAGGCCCGGATTATCATGATACCCCTGCCGGACTGATTGAGGAGGTTCTCTTCCGCCAGGGGGTCTCCCTGCGTGTCCGGCGAAAAGCCCCGCCCCTCATCTTCGATCTCGATCTGCAGCGTATGCTCGCTGCGGCTGAGAACAAAACGAACGCGCTTGTTGGCGCTGTACTGGTTGCCATGCACCACCGCGTTCACGAGGGCTTCGCGCACGGCATAGCCCACCTGGTAGGCGTCTTCTTCTGAAAAGCCGATGCCCAAGGCCGCGTCCTTGGTCTTTTCCTCGCAACTATCCACGCTATCGAGGCTCGACTCCAGGTACTCGTCCACCAGAACCGTAAAGGGATTGTCAGCGTTTTGCATGGTGGTTGGTGGACGGCTCAGAAACCGCTAAGGTATTTCAAAACAAGGCGCCAAGTCAAGCTAGAGAGCGTTCACCCTCTATCTTAAGATCGAGTGCGCCGGAAGGCCCTCCACGGATAGGATGGAGCCATGCTTAGGGTCCGCGCAGGAGTCTTACGCCCGCGCGGTCATTTGAAATTCTGGTGAAAAAAGTCAACAAGGAGATTGCATGATGCTTCAGGCTCTGCGTAGAGCTTCTGTCGCGTGCGCGCTGCTACTTGCCGTAGCCCTGTGCGCGTTCGGACAGTCTGACAACTCCAGCATCTCGGGAATCGTCAAGGATCCGACGGGTGCTGTCGTCGCCAACGCAAAAGTAACTGTCAAGAACGAAGGCACCGCCTTCGAACGTCAGACCACCACCAACGAGTCCGGCTTCTACACCGTGACCAACGTCCAGCCCGGCTTCTATGAAGTCAAGGTGGAAGCGACCGGCTTCAAGGCGTTCATGAAGACCCGCAACAAGCTGGAGGCGACCATCCCGATTCAGGTCAACGCCGACCTCACCGTAGGCCAGATTACCGAGTCCGTCACGGTCGAAGCCAGCGTGGCGCAGCTCAACACGGAATCCGCCACTGTCGGCAAGACCGTCGAGCAGGCGCAGATTCAAAACCTCGCGCTGAACGGACGCAACCCGCTGTTCCTCGCCATCCTCAAGCCGGGCGTCCGCCGCGGCTCCCCGATGAACGGATTCAGCTACGGCCTGGATTCGGGCGGCCTCACCATTAATGGCGGCCGCTCGCAGGATTCGCTCATCACCTTCGACGGCGCCGTCGGCATCCGCACTCGCGCCAACGGCACCTCCATCGGCACCGCCGACCTCGACACCGTCCAGGAAGTCCAGGTGCTCACCGCCAACTACTCGGCCGAATACGGCCGTTCGGCCGCCGGCCAGATCCGCATGGTGACCAAGTCCGGCACCAAGCAGTTCCACGGCACCGCCTACGAGTACTTCCGCAACAACAACCTCGACGCCAACAGTTGGAACCGCAACCGCCGCGCGTCCACCAACTTCGTCGCGCCGCTGAAGTTCAACCAGTTCGGCTTTAACGTCAACGGCCCGGTGACCATTCCGAAGGTCTTCAACGAGAACCGCGAGAAGCTGTTCTTCCTCTTCAGCCAGGAATACGTCCGCCGGCGCTGGGAAGACACGCTCCAGCAGCGCGTCCCCACCCTCGCCATGCGCGGCGGCGACTTCAGCGAACTGCTCCAGTCCAACATCTTCTACAGCGGCAGCCGCGTCATTAATGACCCCAGCACGGGCACGCCCTTCGCCGGCAACATCATCCCGTCCAGCCGGCTGAGCCCCAACGGCACCGCGTTCCTCAAAACTTACTACGCGCCCAACGGCAACTTCGGCAGCAACAACTGGCTCCTTGTGCGGCCCGGCTGGCAGAACCAGCGCAAGGACACCGTCGCCATTGACTACAACCCGACGACGAACCAGTTCGTGAAGTTCCGTCTGGCCAACTACAGCTACCAGGCTCTCGACACCAGCCGCAGCGGCTTCGACTACGCCATCACAGATTGGGACCGCCCGAACCGCACCGCCAGCCTGGCCCACACCTGGACCCTCAGCCCGACCATGATCAACGAGTTCCTGGTCTCCGGCTCGGTGGACCGCGTGCGCATCGGCGTCGACCGCACCGGCGAGCGCTACCTCCGCTCCCGCCCAGGCATCAACTACCCCTACATCTTCCCCGAAAACAAAGAGATCTACGACAAGGTCCCCACCATCGAGATCCCCAACTTGGGCACCATCGACGGCGGTCCGTATCCGTCCAGCTCGGCCGGCCCCATCTACCAGATCTCCAACAACATCACCAAGATCGTGAACAACCACACGTTCAAGTTCGGCGTTCTCTGGGAACGCTCCGGCCAGAACGACTTTGACCAGATCAACGTCAGCGGCGTCCCCGGCGGCACCAACAACCAGAACGGCCGCTTCATCTTCCAGGACAGCCGTCCCGCCGGCGCGCCCGGCACCGGCACCGGCATTGCCAACGCCGCCATGGGCCTGTTCTCCACCTACGCCGAAATCGGCCCCCGCGCCTACACCCCCTACCGCAGCCACATGTTCGAGTTCTTCGGCCAGGACTCCTGGCGCGTCAACGACAAGCTGAAGCTCGAAATCGGCTTCCGCGCCACCTGGCAGAACGGCTACTACAAGTCGCTGTGGGGCAACATCGCCATCTTCGACGCCAACAAGTACGATGCCACCAACGCCGCGGTGATCGACCGTGCCACGGGCTACGTGCTCTCCGGCAACCGCTTCAACGGCGTCGTCATCCCCGGCGCTTCCTTCCCCGACGCCGGCAAGGGCCGCGTGCCCGCCATCGACTCCGGCCTGTACAACAACCTTCTGAGCGGCGGCAGCGCCTACCCCTCCCAGAACCAGTGGAACTGGATGCCGCGCATCGGCATCGCCTACTCGGCGACGTCGAAGGATGTCGTGCGCCTCGGCTTCGGCGGCTTCGCGTCGCGCCCCGGCGTCTACGACAACGCCTTCCTCGGCGGCAATCCGCCCTGGCAGCCCATGGTCTCCATCACCAACGGCGTCGCTGACAACCCGGGCGGCGGCTCCAAGAACGCCTTCCCGCAGTTCTTCCAGACGGTGGACCCGGCCTACAAGATCCCGGTCAGCTACAACTGGAACGCCACCTACCAGCGCCAGATCACTGGCGACACGACGGTCGAAATCGGCTACATCGGCACCACGGGCAACTACCTGGCCCGCACGCGCGACGTCAACCAACTGAAGACCGGCACCACGTTCCTGCCCGCGAATGTGGGCGCGAACACCAACTACCTGCGGCCCTACAAGGGCTTCGCCGACATCACCATGACCGAGCACTCCGGCCGCAGCACTTACAACGCGCTGCAGCTCGAAGTGAACCGCCGCTTCACCAAGGGCCTGATGTACGGCTTCGCCTACACCTACGGCAAGACGATGGACAACAATTCCGGCCTCCGCCAGTTGTTCATCGACGCCTTCAACCCGCAACTGAACTGGGGCAAGTCCGACAACGACGTGCGCCACACTGCGGTGATCAACGCCGTTTGGGACATGCCGTTCTTCAACAACGCCGGCTCCAACCTGGTCAAGACCGTGGCGGGCGGCTGGCAGGTGTCCGGCGTGATCCAGTTCCAGACCGGTGCGCCTTTCACCATCAGCCGCACCGACGACTACCTCGGCACCGGCGCCGCCAACGACAAGCCGTGGAGCCTGACCGGTGACACCGATCGTCCCCTGAAGTTCGCCAACGAGACGGCCGCCGGCAACTACGTCGGCGTCACCGACTACTGGTTCAACCCCAAGCCGAACGGCACCCTGTGGGCCTACAAGCCGGCCAACGGCACGCTGCCGAACCAGAACCGCAACTCCATCGCCTTCAACAACGTCGGCTTCCAGAACTGGAACCTGGCCCTGTT
>DAHVTI010000079.1 GCA_027324255.1 Bryobacterales bacterium
ATTTCCTGATATTACACGCCGCAGCGGAAAAATTGCCGCCGCCATTGGCCCCGCTGCCTCCCTGCCCCTCGGCGGCCGCGTCGCATTGCATACACTGGGAGGCATGTTTCAGGCGCTGCTGCTCGCTTTCCAGACCGCCGCTGTCCCCGCCATGCCCCCGCAATCGCTGGCCGAGACCCCGGCCATGCGTGAGGCCCGCTCCGTGGCTGAAAGCACCGCCGCTGCCCCGCGGAGCCTGCTGACCCGGGCCGAGACCTCCGGATTCCGCGAAACCGGCAGCTACGACGAGGCCGTGGCCTTCTACCGCGCGCTCGCAAAGTCTTCCCCCTTCGCCCGGCTCCTGCCCATCGGCGCCACTGGAGAAGGGCGAACCCTCTACGCGCTCGTCGTTTCCAAGGACAGGGCCTTCACCCCGCATGCGGCCCGCCGCTCCTCCAAGCCCGTGGTTCTGCTGCAGAATGGCATCCACGCCGGCGAGAACGGCGGCAAGGACGCCGCCATGATGCTGCTGCGCGACGTCCTGGTCACCAAACGCCTGACCGCGTGGCCGGACAAGATCACCATCCTCTCCATCCCCGTCTTCAATGCCGACGGCCACGAGCACACCTCGCCCTTCAACCGCATCAATGAGAACGGCCCGGCCCGCATGGGCTTCCGCGTCACCTCTACCCGCCTGAACCTGAACCGCGACTACCTGAAGGCCGACACCCCCGAGATGCGCGCCTGGCTCGGGCTCTACACCGCCTGGCTGCCCGACCTGCTCATCGACAACCACGTCACCGACGGCAGCGACAACCAGTACGACGTCACCATCGCCTCCCACACCGAGCAGGACATCGCCCCGCCCATGGGCCAGTGGGTGAAGACCCGCTACCTGCCGGAGCTGATGGCGCGCATGGAGAAGCTCGGCCACGTGCCCGGGTTCTACATCGAGGCCCGCGGCCGCGACGGGCAGTCCCTTGCCGTCATGACCGCCTCTCCCCGCTACTCCACCGGCTATGCCGCCGCCCGGAACCGGGCCGCGCTGCTGGTGGAAACCCACAGCCTGAAGTCCTTCCGAACGCGGGTCTGGGCCCACTACGACATCATGAAGACCTCGCTCGATCTGGCCGCCGAAGCCGCGCCCCAGCTCAGCCGGGCCTCCTTGGAGTCCGACCGCATGCAGGCCGCCGTCGCGCCGGGGCAGAAAGTGTTCCTGCAGGGCACACCCGGCCAGGACGGCGAGCCCTATACCCTCCGCCAGCTCGAGTCCGAGCAGGTGCCCAGCCCGGTCACCGGCGCCTCCATCACCCGCTACACCGCCCGGCCGAGCAACCGGCAGGCCGTCCTGGTGCGCGCCCTGGTGGAAAAAGTGGCGCCGCCCGCCCCGCTCGGCTATCTCGTGCCGAGGCAGTGGCCTCGCGTCATCGAACTGCTTCGGATTCATGGCGTTCAAATGGAAATCCTCAAGCACCAGGTGACCGGAGAATTTGAAGCCATCCACTTCTCCGGCGTCCGCTTCGCGCCCGCCCCATTCGAGGGGCGCTTCCAGGTCTCCGCCTTCACGCCCCGCATTGAGCGGGAGACCCGTACGCTCCCCGCGGGCTCGGTCTTCGTCCCCGCCGCGCAGCGCGCCGGCAAAGTGGCCATGCAGATTCTTGAGCCGGAAGCGCCGGACTCGGCCCTTCGCTGGGGGTTTTTCCAACCCATCTTCGAGCAGAAGGAATACTTCAGCGACTATATTTTTGAGCCTATTGCGCGCGCACTGCTCAAGCAAAACATGAGTCTCAAGGCGGCGTTCGATACCCGCCTCGCCCAGGACAAAGCCTTCGCCTCGAATCCGCGCGCCCGCCTGCTGTGGCTCTTCCAACGCTCGCCCTACTTCGAGCCGGACAAGGACGCCTACCCCGTCGTTCGCGTGTCCACGCGGAGTTGGTGAAAACAAACGGAACAGGCGCGCCCTCCCGGGCGTAGTGCCAGGTAAGCGTGAAGCGCACGTTCAAAGCCGTCGTCATCGTGACACTCCTTCTTTGGGTGGCGGCGGCGGCGCTGTTGTGCGAAAACGCCTTGAAATTAGCGCCTCATTTTCGCCCATCCGCGGACCCGGCGCTCGCTCGCTGGACCGCCGAAGAGAGCCAGTGCCGCTGGCAACCGGTGGAGATCGCGGCTGCGGACGGAGCACGCCTGCGGGCCTGGTGGTTCGAGCCGCCCCATGCCACAGGCAGCGTCCTGCTCATCCACGGCGTGGCGGATAGCCGCCGCGGAGTGCTGGCCTGCTCCAGAATCCTGCTGCGGCACGGCTACCGGGTACTGGCCGCCGACAGCCGCGCCCACGGCGAGAGCGGCGGGGCGATGTTGACGCACGGCCTGCTGGAGGTGAATGACGTCCGGCTGTGGGTGGATTGGATCCGCCGCGGGCATCCCGCCGAACCGGTCTTCGGCCTCGGAGAATCGATGGGCGCCGCCATCCTGCTTCAAGCGGCCGGCCACGGCGTGCCGTTCCGCGCCATCGTGGCGGAGAGCCCCTTCGCCAGCCTCCGGGCGGTGGCTCGCTACCGCGTCCGGCAGAAAGCGGGTCCGATCGGCCCGGCCCTGGCCGACTCCGCCCTCCTCTACGCCAGGTTCCGCTACGGACTCGATTTCTCCCAGGCATCGCCCGAAGCGGTCGCGGCGGGAATCCACGTTCCGGTCTTGCTCATCCATGGTTCCCAGGACACCAACGTGCCGCAGGCGCATTCACTGCGGCTGGCTGCCCGGAATCCCTCGTGCATCACCCTCTGGGCCCCGCCCGGCGTGCCTCACACCGCCGCGCTGGCAAAGATGCCCGCGGAATTCGAGCGCCGCGTGGCGGGCCACTTCAGCGCCCCGCCGCCTCAGGCCTGCGCCGGCCCCTGAATCACTTCCAGAAACGCCCGGGCGGCATGGCTGAGCACCCGCTTGGCCGGATAAACCAAGCGAATCTTTCGTTCTACGCGCAATTCTTCAACTTCCACCTCAGACAGCATGCCCTGCTCCAGCTCCTGCTCCACACACATCTTCGGCAGGAACGCCACGCCCTCGTTGCGCTGCACCATGCGGCGGATAGTCTCCACCGTGGGCATCTCCACGTCCATGTTCAAGGGCACCTTGGAGCGCTGGAAGGCGCGCAGCACCACATCGCGATACGGGGAAATGACGTTGTGCGCGATGAACGTTTCCATCCCCAACTCCTTGATGGAAACAGACTTGCGCCCGGCAAACCGGTGCAGCGGGGAAACCA
This sequence comes from Bryobacterales bacterium, assembly GCA_027324255.1. Classification (GTDB taxonomy): domain Bacteria; phylum Acidobacteriota; class Terriglobia; order Bryobacterales; family Bryobacteraceae; genus Paludibaculum. The sequence goes on from DAHVTI010000079.1 coordinate 3,239, forward strand.
CGAAAGATAGGTGGTCGGTGTAGATCACCTTGGCTTCCAACCGGTCGTCCTCCGGATCGTAGCTGATTACCCCCAGTTCCAGGTCCCCGTCGATCAACTGCGCCGGAATCTTGCTCGACAGCGCTCTCCGCACCTGCACTTTCACTTTCGGGTACAACCGCCGGTACGACTCGATATGTTTCAGCAAATAAAGGGCTGTAGACTCATTGGCGCCGATCGACAACCGGCCTGCCGCCATGTCCCGCAGCTCGGCCAGCGCGTTCTCCAACTCGCGTTCCAGGTTCTCGAACCGGCGGCAGTATTCCAGCACGATCCGCCCGGCGTCCGTCAGCACCAGTTCGCGCCCCGTCCGGTCCAGGAGCTTCTCGCCCAGTTCCATCTCCAGCCGCTGCACCGCCAGGGAAATCGCCGGCTGCGTCCGCAGCAGCTTCTCCCCCGCCCGGGAGAAACTCTTCTCCGTGGCGACGGTCAGAAATACACGCAAGGGATAGAGTTCCATAGACTTCCTCGCACTTCCAGACAGCTATAAACGAAATTTATCATATTCAGCAGCCTTATTCAAGACAAGAGAATTATAAATTTGTGCAATCGCTCCTCGCACGTGACAATGGAATATGACCGCCGGAACCCGGCGCCGGCCTACCGGACGGTGAGGGGCAGGCGAGACAAGGAGAACAGACGCGAGAATGGTAGAGTCGCAGAACAGGCAGCGCGTATTCATTTTCGACACCACCCTGCGGGACGGCGAACAGTCGCCCGGGTGTTCCATGACGGTTCCGGAGAAGCTCCGGATGGCCCACAAGCTGGCGGACCTTGGGGTGGACATCCTGGAAGCCGGCTTCCCCATCGCCAGCGAGGGAGACTACCAGGCGGTGCGGGTGGTCAGTTCGGAACTCCCATGGATGCGGGTGGCGGCGCTCAGCCGCGCCTGTAAGCTGGACGTGGAGCGGGCCGCCAGCGCGCTGGAACCGGCCCAGCATCCGCGCATCCACACCTTCATCGCTACCAGCGACATCCACCTCAAGTTCAAGTTGAAGAAATCCCGCCAACAAGTTCTGGATGAAGCGTGTGCCGCCGTGGAGCTGGCCCGGAAATTCACCGGCGACGTGGAGTTTTCGGCCGAAGACGCCACGCGCACGGAGCCGGATTACCTGGAGCAGGTCACCCTGGCGGTGGTCGCCGCCGGCGCCAGCACCGTGAACCTGCCGGATACGGTCGGCTACTCCGTGCCGGAAGAGCACGCCGACCTCATCGGCCGCATGGCCCGCGCCGTCGGCGACCGCGCCATCATCAGCGTGCACTGCCACAACGACCTGGGCTTGGCCACGGCCAATTCCATGGCCGCCGTCGCCGCCGGCGCCCGCCAGATCGAGTGCACCATCAACGGCATCGGCGAGCGCGCCGGCAACTGCGCGCTGGAAGAGGTCGTCATGACCATGAACGTCCGCCGCGACCGCATTCCGTTCTACACCAACATCGTCACCGAGCACCTGTTCCCCGCCAGCCAGATGCTGACAGGGATGATCAGCTTCGGGCCGCAGCCCAACAAGGCGCTGGTCGGCGCCAACGCCTTCGCCCACGAAGCCGGCATCCACCAGGACGGCTACCTGAAGGAGAAGACCACCTACGAGATCATCGACCCCAAGTCGGTGGGCATCCCCGAAGGCCGCCTGGTGCTCGGCAAGCACTCCGGCCGCCATGCCCTGCGCGCCAAATGCGAACACCTCGGCTACACGCTGAGCAAGGACGAGCTCGACGCCGTCTACCACGGCTTCATCGAGATCGCGGACCGCAAGAAGGGCGTGACCGACCAGGAGATTTCGGCCCTCATCCACACCCTGAAGGCCGGCGAAAAAGTGCAGAGCGACAGCGCGGTGGCCTCCGACTGAGGAGCCGCGCTTCCTCACCCTTTGGCGCGCCCAGGCGCGCATCCAAACTTTCGCGCGCCTAGGCGCGCATCCATGACAGAAATCGGGAAGTATGAACCTCAATATCCTTGTCTTGCCGGGCGATGGCATCGGCACTGAAGTCACCCGCGAAGCAGTGCGCGTGCTGCGCCGGGTCGCTGAAAAGTACAACCACACGCTGAAACTCACCGATGGCCTGCTGGGCGGCATCGCCATCCACAGGACGGGCACGCCGTTCCCCGACGAAACCGCGAAGCTGGCCGCCGACGCCGACGCCACGCTGCTGGGCGCCGTGGGCCTGCCGGAGTTCGACAACGCCCCGCCGGCGCAGCGGCCCGAGCGCGGCCTGCTGGGCATCCGCAAGGTGCTGGGCGTCTACGCCAACCTGCGCCCCGTGCGCACCTACGAGGCGCTGATCGACAGCTCCCCGCTCAAGAACGAGCGCATCTGCGGCACCGACATGATCATCGTCCGCGAGCTCACCGGCGGCATCTACTACGGCACGCCGCGCGGCATCGAGGGTGAGGGCGACAGCGAACGCGCCTGCAACACCATGGCCTACACGCGGGCCGAAATCGCCCGCATCGGCCGCATGGCCTTTCACTTGGCCCGCCAGCGCCGCAAAAAGCTGACCAGCGTAGACAAGTCGAACGTGCTCGAGACCTCGCAATTGTGGCGGCGTGTCATCGTGGAAGTGTCCGCCGAGTTTCCCGACGTCGAGTTGGAGCACGTGCTGGTGGACAACTGTGCCATGCAGCTCGTACTGAACCCGAAGCGCTTCGACGTGATCGTCACCGAAAACATGTTCGGAGACATCCTGTCCGACGAGGGCGCCGTGCTGGCCGGCTCCATCGGCATGCTGCCATCGGCCTCCATCGGCGAGAAGAAGGCTTCGGGCGCGTGGGTGGGGCTCTATGAGCCGGTCCACGGCTCGGCGCCGGACATCGCCGGCCAGAACAAGGCCAACCCGCTCGGCGCCATCGGCAGCGTGGCGGCGATGCTCGAATACTCTTTCGGACTACTCGAAGAGGCCAAGGCCGTCAACGGCGCCATCGAGGCCGTGCTCAACAGCGGCCAGGTGACCGCGGACCTGAAACCGAAAGGCGCGCCCCGCACCACGGATCAGGTGGGCGCGGCCGTGTGCGAGGCAATCTGACCATGTCGAAACCGAAAACCATCATTGAGAAGCTGTGGGATTCACACGTCGTGTGCGAGCCCGAAGGCGCGCCGGCGCTGCTCTACATCGACCTGCACCTGGTGCACGAAGTCACCTCCCCGCAGGCCTTCGACGGACTGCGGCAGCGCGGCCTGAAAGTTCGCCGGCCGGACCGCACCTTCGGCACCTGCGACCACTCGACCCCCACCGCGCCGCGTGAGCTGCCCATCATCGACCCCATCGCCCGAGCCCAGGTGGAGCAGTTCGAGAAGAACTGCACTGAGTTCGGCATCCCGCACTTCGGCTTCCGCAGCGAGCGCCAGGGCATCGTGCACGTTATCGGGCCCGAGTACGGCCTGACGCAGCCCGGCATGACGGTGGTCTGCGGCGACTCGCACACCGCCACGCACGGGGCATTTGGCGCGTTGGCGTTCGGCATCGGAACTTCCCAGGTGGAGCACGTGCTGGCTACCCAGACCCTGCTGCAGCGCCGCTCCCGCAGCTACGCCGTGCACGTCGACGGCACCCTGCGCCCCGGCGTCACCGCCAAGGACATCATCCTCGCCCTCATCGCCCGCATCGGCGTGGGCGGCGGCACCGAGTGCGTCTTCGAGTACACCGGCAGCGCCATCCGCGCGCTCACGATGGAAGAGCGCATGACGGTCTGCAATATGTCCATCGAAGGCGGCGCCCGCGCCGGCCTCATCGCACCCGACGACACCACCTACCAGTTCCTGGCCGGCAAGCCCTTCGCCCCGCGGGGCGCGGCTTGGGACGCGGCCGTCGCCCGCTGGAAGCAGTTGCCCACCGACGACGGCGCAACCTACGACCACGAGATCTCGATCGACGCCAATACGCTCGAGCCGATGATCACCTTCGGCACCAACCCGGGCATGGGCATGGCCATCAGCGGCGCCGTGCCGGATCCCGCTGCCGTGGCCGACGCCGTGGAGCGCGAGTCGCTCAAGAAGGCCCTCGCCTACATGGGTCTCGAAGCCGGCAAGCCGCTGGCCGGGCGCCCCGTGGACGTGGTCTTCATCGGCTCCTGCACCAATTCCCGGATGTCCGACCTGCGCGCCGCCGCCGCCGTGCTCAAGGGCCGCCAGGTGAACCCCAAGGTCCGCACCATGGTGGTGCCGGGCTCGCAGCAGATCAAGCGCGAGGCCGAGGCCGAGGGGCTCGACCAGATCTTCCGCGCCGCCGGCGCCGAGTGGCGCGAGGCCGGCTGCTCGATGTGCATCGCCATGAACGGCGACCAGCTCACCCCGGGCCAGTACTCGGTTTCCACCTCGAACCGCAACTTCGAAGGCCGCCAGGGCAAGGGCGGGCGCACGTTCCTCGCCAGCCCGCTCACCGCCGCCGCCAGCGCCGTCGCCGGCGTCGTCACCGATCCGCGCACGCTGTTGGGATAAGGAGCAACCGCCATGGAGAAATTCACCGCATTCGATTCGCTGGTGGCCGTGCTGTCCGTGGACAACATCGACACGGACCAGATCATTCCGGCCCGCTTCTTGAAGACCATCTCCAAAGCAGGGCTCGGCGACCAGTTATTCTTCGACTGGCGCTACGAGGCCGATGGCTCGCCCAAGGCCGATTTCGTGCTGAACAGCGCGCCCGGCAACCAGGCCAACGTCCTGCTGGCCGGCGACAACTTCGGCTGCGGCTCCTCGCGCGAGCACGCCCCCTGGGCCCTCACGCAGTTCGGCTTCCGCGCCGTCATTTCCACCTCGTTCGCCGACATCTTCAAGGGCAACTCCCTGAAGAACTCGCTGCTGCCCATCGTCGTCCCGCGCGACGTCCACGCGAAGCTGATGGAGCAAATGAAGGCCAATCCGCAGGCGCGCGTGCAGGTGGACCTGGCCACCCAGACCCTGACGCTGCCGGACGGCTCGGAGTGCCAGTTCCCCGTGGACGGCTTCTCGAAGACCTGCCTCCTCGAAGGCATCGACGAACTGGGCTTCCTACTGAAGCACGAAGCGCAGATCGCGGCATTCGAAGCGGCTGCGCCTGCGGCGGTGGACACGCTCAGCGTGCAACTGTAGTTCTTCGGTGGGCGCTGTACCTCGCGGTGCCGCGCCTATTCCTTCGGCATGTGCGCGGCGTCGCTTTCGAACTGCCGCACGATCGCCGGGACGAGTCCAGCCAGGTCATCGGGCAGCCTCACCGCCAGGTGCAGCAGGTCGGGACCATCGGTGAGAATGGCCGCGCCGTGAATTGGGCGATCGTTGATCTTCAGCCAGGACTTGGTCCCCAGCCCCTCTCTACCTGCCGGCGTCACGTACTCCACGACGGTCTCGCTCAGGTATGTCAGCTTGTCTGTGACCATCTTGCGGGTGCCCTTGGGCGCTTCCAGAAGATCAGTCTGTCCTCCCGCCTGGCACCCCACGAACGGAACGTCAACCCAGCTCAGAGTGGCCTTCGAATCCACCTTCTGCGCCGCAACTGGAGAATGGAGGAACAAAGCCAGCAGGACGCCGCGCGCGATCCCCGGCAGAATGGCAGTCCGTTTCATCGACCACTATCTTCGCATTCTCGATGATTCTTCGGAATCCGGGCTGCGGTGACGACTAACGCATCAGTTGCGTGCGTCCGGAAAGGAACCCCATGGCAAGGCGGCTCGACAGGCGCAAGCCTTACAAGTCTTCCGGCCGTAACCCCGTGTGCCGGGCAATCTCCGCCCGCATCACCGGCCCCAGTTCCTCTTTGTCGTGGAAAGCGAAACCATACTGAGACCAGCTCTCACGTTTCAAAGTCCTGTGTGAGCCGGAAGCGCGAACCGCTCGCCACCCAATTCGCTCGTGCGCGGCCAGCACGCGCCGGGCCTTGGTGGACGGCCATCCGCTCATGCAGCCGTTGAGAATTGGAGAGTGTCGGCGTCCGGCCTCAACTCGCCATTCTCAATTTCTTCGGCGACCACGTGGAGAGCAAGCGATTTCGCCTTGCGCGTTGCTTCTTCGGATGTCGAACCGTAGACTGTGACCCCGGGCAGTTCCGGAACGTCGCCGATCCAGTGGCCGTCCGTTTCGCGGATCAAACGGATGGTAAGTTGCATCCGCCTCATCTTAGCACCGGCACGCCGGCAATGAGCCCCCGCCGGTGATGCAGCGATCGGCCCTACCGCCCCGGCACGAAATCCTCTTCGAACATCAGGTACACGGTCCGCTTCGTACCGCGGCGCCTGAACCGTCTCCGGCGTGAGGCTGGATTCACAGGTACTGGGCCCTCCATGCCTATAGGGCCATTCCCGCGCCCCGTTTGCCACGCCAATCTCGGACCTGCCTGCCGATAAGAACCGCAGATGAAGATGCGCCTGCCCGCCATTGCCTTGCTCTTCGCCGCCCTGTCGAGCGGGCAATCCCGGTCCGGGCAGGGGGGACTGGCGGTTCACATCAAGGCCGCTTGCGAACTGCGCAACGTCCGGACCGCCCTGACGGAAAATGTCACCGAGGACGGCTGGACCCGTGCCTCCGGCATCACCACCTTCCTCTATCTGATTCGCACGGATCGGCTTACGGGCAGCGGAGATATTCGTCTCGCATTCCCCGCCCTGCCGCCAGAGGCCGAACTGTCCTGGACCGCCCAGGCAGGCGCGGCGGGACGCGCGGTTCCGTCGGGCCCGGCCAGCCGCACCACAGTGGCAGAAGTGATCTGCTTCGGGGCAGGAAGCCGCAGCGCGAACTCGGGCGAGACGGGTGTGGCGGTGTGGAAGGCGCGCTGGCCATCGCTCGAGGCCGGCTCTGAACCCGTCGCCGTAAGTCCAATCATTACCTGTAGATAAAGAAAATAGCAATCTTTCGATAGGCTAAGCATATCCCCGTATACGCCGATTGTTCCAGGGATGGTACTTTGTCAGGCGAATAACTTAGTCCTGCTCGCACTCCTGTCGGGCGTAGCCGCCCCAGTCAGCCAGGCTGAAATCCTCACCGCCGTACAGACGGTCTCGGTGTCCGTCGCTCCCCTCGGCCGCGTCACCCTTCCGACGGAGACCCTGTTGGCCCCCTCGGGCACGGCCTTTAGCGCCTTTCGCGGGACTCTGCCGTTCACTTACCGGGCGCGCACCAGCAGCGGCGGAACAGGTTCCATCACCGTTCAGTCCAGCGGCGATTTCACGCCGTCCGGCGGGCCGAGTGTAGCGGGAGGAATGCTCACTTTCACCTGCTCGTCCGACGGCGATGGAACGCCGTGCAGCGGCACCCAGACCGTGAGCGCCACGGCGCAGCGCACGGTGCTGACCCTGAAACCGGCTTCCTGCACCGGAGGCGGCAACGGTTGCAGCGCCAGCGACCCGGCTGCGGCCACTCTCAGTTTTTCCCTGCAAAACCCCGTCTCTTTGGAGACCGGGGCGTTCACTGTGGGGTTGGTCTTCACGATCAGCTACTACTGATCGGAGCAAAGCCGGCAACGTCCGGCAATTCATTGGAAGAGGAGAAACAACACGATGAGCCCTCGCATGAGAGCCTTCCTGATCACCGCGCTGGTGCTGGCATTTGCCTGCCAACTCAGCGCTCAATCCAACCAGGCCAACACCAGCCTGCAAGTGACCGTCGGCCCGGAGGCGTCGATTTCCATCGCTTCCGCCACGCAGACGTTCACCCTCTCGGGCACGGTGTTCAACAACTACCTGCTGAGCATGCCGTTCACCTATAAGGTCCGCACGACGAAATCGGGCGGATCGGGCACGGTCGTGGCCACCTTCGCCGCGGACTTCGTCGGGGACGCCTCCGGCTCCGGTCCGCTCATCGCGGGCGGCGACCTGACCTACACCTCGTCCTCCCCCCTGACAGGCGTAACGGCCCAGAGCAGCGCCATTCCAGCGGTCGTCGGCGGCGCGGGCACGAACGTGCTCAGCTTCGGCGCCAACATCCGCTCCGCCAACGACGGCACGGCGGGGCTGATCGACTGGGTGCTGGCCAACAAGCCCCAGTACGAAACCGACTCCTACCAGGCATCGGTGGTGCTGACCATCTCCGCCAGCTAGCAGCCAAGGCCATGCGCGGTAGAGTGCTGATCCTGATGTGGGCGCTGTCGCCGGCCCTGGCGGCGCAGACCGACATCCGTTGGCTGACCGTCACCCCTCACGACGTGAGTTTCACGGCGGCCGACCCGTCGTCGAACCCGCCGCCGGGGACGGTCACCGCGCGATGGCGAATCCGTAATGGCAGCCCGACAAGGCCCTGGACCCTCACTGTCCAGGCCTTGTCGGCCGCCGTCAGCAACTGCGGCAAAGTCCCTCTCAGCGCCTTCCGGGTGCGGTGCGCGTCTTTGAAACTGGCCGGCAACGCAACCGGCTCCTGTTCATCCAGCCCGGTTGTCG
>DAHVTI010000114.1 GCA_027324255.1 Bryobacterales bacterium
TGGAGAACGGGTAAGCAGATACGTGGCCCCCGTCCCCAACCGCAACTCCCCGCCCGCCATCCTCCTGCGCGAATCCTACCGCGAAAACGGCAAGGTCAAGACCCGCACCCTCGCCAACATCACCCACCTTGGCGCCCACAAAATTCAAGCGCTCCGCCGGGCTTTGTCCGGCTCTCTGCCCGCCGCCGGTTCGCCGTTGCCGGACTCCTTCCGCATCGCCCGCTCCCTGCCGCACGGCCACGTCGCCTCTGTCCTCGGCTGCTTGCGCAATCTGCGCCTCGACTCGATTCTCGATCCGCGGGCGAGCCGCCAGCGCGATCTCGTCATGGCGATGATTGTTGCCCGCATTCTGGAACCGGCCTCCAAGCTTGCGACCGCCCGCGGTCTTCACTCCGACACTCTGCACCACAGCCTCGGCGAGCTGCTGCAGTTGGATTCGGCCGACGAGACCGAACTGTACCAGGCCATGGACTGGTTGTTGCCACAGCAGGCCCGCATCGAACAGGAACTCGCTCAGCGCCAACTCGCCCACGGCGGTCTGGTGCTTTACGATTTGACTTCCACTTACTTCGAAGGCCGCCACTGCCCACTGGGCAAACTGGGTCACTCCCGCGACGACAAATCCGGCAAACCACAAATCGTGTTTGGCCTGCTCACCAACGCCGCGGGCTGTCCCGTAGCGGTAGAGGTCTTCGAAGGCAACACGAGTGATCCCAAGACAGTCGCCACGCAAGTCAAGAAACTCCGCGAGCGCTTCGGCCTCTCCGATGTCGTCCTCGTCGGCGACCGCGGCATGATCACCAGCGCCCGTATTCGCGAGGACTTGCCGGCTTCGCACGGCATCCAGTGGATCTCCGCTTTGCGCGCCAGCCAGATTCAGAAACTGGCCGCCGGTGGCCAGTTACAGATGTCGCTCTTCGACCAGACCGATCTGGTCGAGATTGCGCATCCGGACTTCCCCGGCGAACGGTTGGTGGCCTGCTTCAATCCGCTGCTGGCCGAGGAGCGCGCGCGCAAGAGACCCGACCTGTTGGCTGCCACCGAGAAGCAATTGGACAAACTGGTTGCCGCCACCCAACGCCGCAAGCGCCCGCTGCGCGGCAAGCAAAACATCGGGCTGCGCGCCGGCCAGGTTCTCAACCGCTACAAAATGGGCAAGCACTTTCAACTACGCATCGAAGACGACAGCTTCCACTACCAGCGCAAGACCGCCAACATCGAGCGCGAACAGAGTCTGGACGGAATCTACGTCATTCGGACCAGCGTGCCGAAGGAGGCCTTATCGAGCCAGCAGGTCGTGGCCAGCTACAAAAGCCTGTCCGGCGTGGAACGGGCCTTCCGCAGTTTGAAGAGCGTCGATCTGCACGTGCGCCCCATTCACCACCGCCTGCCCGGCCGCGTCCGCGCCCACATCCTGCTGTGCATGCTGGCCTATTACGTCGAGTGGCACATGCGTCAACGCCTGGCTCCCCTGCTCTTCGACGATGACGACCGGCCGCAAGCGCAGGCCGCACGCCGCTCCATCGTCGCTCCCGCTCAACGCTCGGCCGCCGCCAAGCGCAAGGCCCTGACCAAACAAACCGCCGACGGCCTCCCGGTACACAGCTTTCAAACTCTGCTCAGCGACCTCGCCACGATCGTCAAAAACAGGATTCAGCCCGCCGACAAAAACATCCCCGCCTTCGATATGCTCACCCAACCCACCGCAATTCAGCAGCGCGCTTTCGATCTCCTGGGCGTCACACTACGACTCAACTAATACCGCTCTGTAGGCAGTAGGCCGCTCCACAAAACCCGCTAAGTTCCTGCCCTGCCCAGACTTGCTTCAATCGGGTCGAAGAACTTCGGGCTAGCGATATCGTATATCACGTATCGCCGGGACGCGGCGTCAACGCGCCGATGCCGCCCTTGAGGCCGCGGAGGACGCTGAGGAGACCGGGCACGAGGGTAGTGACGAACAGGGCCGAAAGGATGAGGAGCACGAAGGGGAGGAGCGTCTTGATGCGGGCCTTGCCGGCGGCGGCCCCGGCGCGGAGGCGGCGGCGGGTGCGGAGGGCATCGGCGTAGACCTTGAGGGCGGAGACAACTATCGCACAATCTCTCCCACGTTCTCTGGAATTGCAATTAGCAACTCCACAACACTCCCACAAACCTCGAATCATATTCAAATCAGCAACTATGGAGCGAACAACAGACCTTTATATCCCGTAACGATCAATACAAATGGAGTGGGATCGGTATCGAGTGTCAGCATTACCAATACCAATAACTGTTTCGCCGGGAACACGAATAGCATGATTAGGACTATCGGAAACGTTTCGCTCAATCAAAGTGGAAACGTCTACAGCGGCTGCCAGTGACATTTCCGGCTGCATAGAGGATCTCCGCACTCAGACCTGGTGATGGCGCAGGAGGTTTCGCGGTGCGCTGATATGGCGTCTCAAGCGTCGCGCGGAGTCCGTGATCGATGTACGTTTCTCGCCCCACATTGAGAGCACCTGTACAGTGGGAACAGAATGCGCCCGCGCAGGCCTGGCCTCACCGGTTGACGAGAAACGAGTTCCGCCTTTCCGCATCGGACACAAACGTTTGGATTGGCCTGTTCGAGCACTTCCGTTTTGATCTCACCAAAATAGAGCGCCCACCCGTAAACACTTGCTCTTGTTCCAAGCCAATTGTCCACCTTATTGACCGCAAACGTGAGCGTAGCCACTAGAGCTTCAGGAAGCGGGGGAAGCAGAATGTGAATTCTCTTTGTAGCATCTTGAAAATTGTTACGGTTGAGGTAGGCGAATGAACTGTAGAGCGTCCGAGTCGCTTTGTGGGGCAGCCCGAGGTACCAAGCGATCATTGTGCGAAGGCCTGCCTCAGAGATGAAGAGGCTCAAGTGCCCTCCACGGTTTCGAAATAGCTTTCTGTAGAGGCGATCACTGAACGTGCGTGCGTCCGGCACTGCGACATACGCAGCCCCCGATCGCTTTAGTACACGACCAGCCTCTTGCAGCATGCGCTTGGGGTTCTCTTCGTGCTCCAGGACATGGCTGAGAATGACGGCGTCGAACGACCTGGCACGAAATGGGAGTACATGCCCACACGCCTGCACCGCATTTCGGCCAGCGGGTAGATGGTCGAGCTTGGAGTCAACGAGGATTGTTGTGAATCTATAATCTTCAGCCCGAAAGCTGCCACTACCGGATCCCAGATCCAAAACCAGCGCGTCATCAGACAAACTGTCAAGGACTTCGTACATCCTGCGCTCCTGATATCGAGAGGCTCACGCCGCCATCGGACGAGTCGCTTGAAGAGTGGGCGCCCCTGAGAAGCCTGTAACCGACCCAGGAAGCGTTACGATAGCCCTTCCGGTATTATTCTACCCCTGGAACGGTGAGGCAATGCAGAAGCGCCGTCTTGACTATCCCATGGCCAGCGGCGCACATTCGCGCCTCGTGCTCAGCAAGGATCTCCTGTGTGTACGCCAAAGCCTCAGTACTGTTCATCGTGCGAGACGCGGCCAGCGCTGATCCCCCACAACCGCCACACGCCCACGGCACACTCACCGAGTCCAGGAGCCCCACCCTACTTGCCAAGGATATTCGCGGCGACGGCCCGGGCGTGCGCTCTCGCGTATGGCTACGACCCGGACTTTACTGTTTAGGATTGCTGTTGTATGCACGAAACACGCCGTAATATTGCTCATAACTGGCGGCGACGACGACTGTGAGGACCACGGAGGGTGCGGCGCAGCATGGCAATTCAGCGGCGGAGACGCCTTGCAGCGTCCAGGCGGCGCGGAGTTCGGAGGCGGCGAAGCGCTGGGGGGCGCTGCGGGCATCGTAGAGGGCGGCGGCCAGGGCGCAGAGGGCTGCGAGGCGGGGGACCGAGGTAATCATGGCTCGTCGAGTTCCTCGATCTCCAATTCGTCGCCGGGGCGGGTGCCGGTGGCGGCGATGGCGCCTTCGGGCAGTTCGAGGGTGGAGTGGGCACGCAGGGCGCCGGAGATGCGCCAGGGCTTGAGCGAGGGACGGATTTTGACGACCTTGCGAGATTTGTCGAGGAAGAGGACGTCGATGGTGAACTTCATGAAGAAGCAGTGGACGGCTTCGCAGGGCACGATCCAGAGGCCCTCGCCGGGGGCGAGGCCGGTGCGTTTGAGGAGGCCTTCGCGGCGGCTTGCGCTGGAGCCGGCGACGTCAGCGGCGGAGGCGACCTCCGTGCCGCGCGTCCGGTTGTAAACGCGGATCTTCATGGTGTATCTCCCGGGCGGAAGGCTTCAGGCTAACGGATTGCCCGCGGCTGCCGCAAGAGCAAGGCCGCGGGGCGTCAGATGTTCCAGGCCGGGTCCCACACGACGCGCGCCTTGCGCTGGTAGGCCTGGTTGGCCATGAAGCAGGCCATGGAGGAGGAGTAACCTTCTTCGACGCTGGCGACGGGTTTCTGCCGGGTGCGGATGCACTCCAGCCAGTTTTTGAGGACACCGCCGGCGGCGGCGCCGGTGCCGGGGCCGTCGGCCACGGGGGCCTTGCTGAACTTGCCGTTGGGGACGTATTTCCAGCCTTTGTCCACGACGTAGCGCTCGGCCCAAAGGGTGCCGCCGGTGCCGCGGGCTTCGACGCCGGCGGTGGTGCGGACGCCGGGCGCCGACAGGCATTCGGCGCTGAAGGTGACGGTGGTCTTGTTGGGGTATTCGAGGATGAAGGCGATGACGTCGGGGGTGTCGCGGCCATCGTTGTAGAAGAAGGTGCTGCCTCCGGCCACGGCGGCGGCGGGGTTCTTGAGGCCCAGCCAGTGGTGGGCGGAATCCACCACGTGAATGCCGATGCCCATGATCATGCCGCCGTCGTAGTGCAGCCACTTGTAGGGCGAGAAGTAGATATTGGGGTTCCAGGGCACCTTGGGGCCGCGGCCGAGCCAGCGGTCCCAATCGAGCCCGGCGGGCTTCCGCTCCATGCCGGGCGGGGGCTCCAGCACGTAGCCGGAGTTGGACATGTACCAGGTGCGGGCCATGCCGATTTTGCCCATGACGCCGGACTCGATGTACTTCTGCTTCGCTTCGACGAACTGGGGCAGCGCGCGCCCCTGCATGCCGACCTGCAGCACGCGGCCGGTTTCGCGCACGGCCTTCACCAGCGCCTGGCCGTCCCTGGGGTTGTGGACCATGGGCTTTTCGACGTAGACGTCCTTGCCGGCGCGCAGGGCGTCGATGGCGATGGGGGCGTGCCAGTGGTCGGGGGTGGCGACGATGACGGCGTCGATCTCCTTGTGCTCGATCAGGCGGCGATGGTCGCCGTACTTGGCGACGCTGTGGCCGGCGATCTTTTCGGCCTGGTCGCGGCGGGCGTCGTAGATGTCGCAGACGGCCACCCAGTCCTGATCGCCGAGCTGATTGAGGGAGCGCATGAGGTACTGGCCGCGGCCGCCGGCGCCGATGACGCCGAGTTTCAGGCGGTCGTTGGCGCCCATCACGCGCAGGGCGGAAGCGGCGGTGATGAAGCCGCGGCGGGAAGGGGAAGTGAGACTCACGGGTTGCCTCCGGGCAACAGCATAGCGCGGCGGCGGGTGGAAGGAAACGGAGAAGCAGGCCCGTTGCCCTGACGCTTCCGAGGTGCGGTTCGCCTAGCCGGCTGCGGCGGCCCGCGCGATTTTGCTTGGCACCAGAGCCCGCCGCGTCTAGCATATGTCAATGGCAAGAAGCATTCTCGCGGTGCTGGCGGGATGGGGCTGCGTCGGCGTCCTCGTCATCCTGACGGATGGACTGCTCCACATGCTCTATCCTGGCGACTACGCGGTGGGCAAGATGCCGCCGGACCGCCTGGCGGCGGTCAGCCTGGTGAGCAGCACCCTCTATTCGGTAGTGGGCGGCTGGGTGACGGCGCGCATCGCGAGGGCCAAGCCGTGGCATCACATCCTGGGGCTGATCGTGTGGGGCGAACTGATGGGGGTAGCGTCGCTGATCGCGACATGGGGCCAGATCCAGCCGTGGTACCAGATCGGGCTGATCGTGGCGTGGACGCCGGCGGTGGTGGCGGGCGGCTGGATTCGCGCGGGGAAGCCGGCGTTCCGGCGGGTGGACGTGATTTGAGCAGGCTTTGACGGAGCGCGGAGGCGGGTGGTAAGGTGCAAATCGGAGTCGCCATGAAACGGTTCACCCTTGCCTGCCTTTTGCTGCTTCCCGCCTTCGGGCAACCCGCCGCGCGCTCTATTTCGCTGGCCGACCTGCGCGACCGCATTCAGGGCGGCTGGGCCGGGCAGATGTTCGGCGTCTCCTATGGCGCGCCCACCGAGTTCCGCTACCGCAACGCGATGATCCCGGTGGACAAGCTGCCCGAGTGGCGTCCGGAAAAGGTGGACAACGCGCTGAACCAGGACGACCTGTACGTGGATATGACCTTCGCGAAGGTGCTGGACGACAAGGGGCTGAACGCCACCACCGACGACTTCGGCGCCATGTTCCGCGAAGCGAAGTACCGCCTGTGGCACGCCAACCTGGCGGCCCGCCGGGCCTTGCGGCGCGGCGTGCCGGCCACGCTGAGCGGCACGCCGAAGTTCAACGTACACGCCAACGACATCGACTTCCAGATCGAGGCCGACTTCATCGGGTTGATGACGCCGGGTCTGCCGCAGGAGGCCAACTCGATTGCCTGGCGCGCGGGCCGGGTGATGAACTACGGCGACGGGATTTACGGCGGCATGTTCGTGGGCTGCATGTACGCCGCCGCGTTTTTCGAGACGGACCCGCACCGCGTGGTGGAAGAGGGGTTGAAGTGCATCCCGGCCCGGAGCCCCTACGGCATGCTGATCTCCGACCTCATCGGCTGGCACAAGCAGTTCCCGAACGACTGGGAGAAGGCGTGGGGCGAGATCGAGAAGAAGTGGAACCGGCGCGAGCCGTGCCCGGCGGGCGCCATGAGCCCATTCAACATCGACGCCAAGATCAACGGCGCCTACATCGCGCTGGGCCTGCTGTACGGCGACGGCGACATGAAGAAGACGATCGAGATTTCGACGCGCGCGGGGCAGGACTCGGACTGCAATCCTTCGTCGGCGGCGGGCGTACTGGGCACCATGCTCGGCTGGAACAAGATTCCGGGCGTTTGGAAGAGCGGCATTCCGGCCATTGCGGACCGCAAGTTCAGCTACACGGACTTCACCTTCAAGACGATTGTGGACAGCACGGTGAACCGCGCCATCGCGGTGGTGCGGAAGGCCGGGGGACGGGTGGAGAACGACCGGCTGATTGTTCCGGCGCAGGCGGGCAAGGCGGCCAAGCTGGAGGTCTGGGACGACTACGGCTCGCCGGTGGAGGGCGTGGCGGTGAGCGACGCGCGGTGGAAGTTCGGCGGCAACTGGGCCACGGATGAGAAGTCCGGCCTGCGCATGACCGACGAGAAGAACGCGACGGCCGAGATCGCCTTTGAGGGGACGGGCTTCATCGTGGTAGGCCCGTATCTGCCGGACGGCGGCTTCGCGGAGGCGTGGGTGGACGGCAAGCGGGTGAACAACGTGGACGTCTATTCGGACGAGGACGCGCGCAAGGGCGACGAGAGCGTGTTCCACCAGTTCATGCTGAAGCCGGGCCAGCACACGGTGAAGTTGGTGGTGCTGGGCGTGCGGCACACGAACTCGACGGGCGCCAAGGTGGGGATCAACAGGCTGGTGGTGTTTAAGTAGGGCCTTCTGCCCGTCTTCGCCCGGGCGTAGAATCCTGACATGAACCCTGTCGTTCGCGCTCCGCGCGGCGCCGCGCTCTCCGCCAAAGGCTGGCGCCAGGAAGCCGCGCTGCGCATGCTGATGAACAACCTGGACCCCGAGGTGGCGGAGCGGCCGCAGGACCTGGTGGTGTACGGCGGCACGGGGCGGGCGGCGCGCAACTGGGAGTGCTACCACGCCATCGTGCGCGAGTTGCTGCGGCTGGAAGACGACGAGACGCTGCTGGTGCAGTCCGGCAAGCCGGTGGGCGTGTTCCGGACGCACGACGAGGCGCCGCGCGTGCTGATCGCGAATTCGAACCTGGTGGGGCGGTTCTCCGACTGGGAGCACTTCCGGGAGCTGGAGCGGCTGGGGCTGACGATGTACGGGCAGATGACGGCGGGGAGCTGGATCTACATCGGCAGCCAGGGGATCCTGCAGGGCACGTTCGAGACGTTCGCGGCGGCGGCGCGGCGGCACTTCGGCGGGTCGCTGTCCGGGCGGTTCGTGCTGACCGGCGGCATGGGCGGGATGGGCGGGGCGCAGCCGCTGGCGGGCACCATGAACGGCGCGGCCATCCTGTGCGTGGAGGTGGACCCGGCGCGGATCCGGAAACGGCTCGACGCGGGCTACTGCGACACGATGACGGAATCGCTGGACGAGGCGCTGCGCCTGATCGAAGGCGCCCGCGGCGAGCGCCGCGCGCTGTCGGTCGGCCTGGCCGGCAACTGCGCGGAGGTGCTGCCGGAGCTGGTCCGACGAGGCGTCACGCCGGACCTGCTGACCGACCAGACCAGCGCGCACGACCCGTTGAACGGCTACATCCCGGCCGGCCTGACGCTGGAGCAGGCGGCCGAGCTGCGCGCGTCCGACCCGCGGCAGTATGTGGGGCGCGCGCTGGACTCGATTGCCGCGCACGTGGAGGCCATGCTGGCCCTGCAACGCGCCGGCGCCGTTGCCTTCGACTACGGCAACAACATCCGCCGCATGGCCGCCGACCGCGGCGTGGCCGATGCCTTCCGGATCCCCGGCTTCGTGCCCGAATACATCCGGCCGCTGTTCTGCGAAGGCAAGGGGCCCTTCCGCTGGGTGGCGCTGTCGGGCGACCCGGCCGACATCGCGGCCACCGACGACCTGGCCTGCCGGATGTTCCCGCGGAACGACGAGCTGCAGCGCTGGATCCGGCTGGCGCGCGAGAAGGTGCATTTCCAGGGCCTGCCGGCGCGCATCTGCTGGCTGGGCTACGGCGAGCGCGCGGAGTTCGCGCTGGGTTTGAACGAACTGGTGGCCAGGGGAAAAGTGCAGGCGCCGATCGTGATCGGCCGCGACCACCTGGACTGCGGCTCCGTGGCGTCGCCCTACCGCGAGACGGAGGCGATGCTCGACGGGAGCGACGCCATCGCCGACTGGCCCATTCTCAACGCGATGCTCAACACGGCGGCGGGGGCCAGTTGGGTGAGCCTGCACAACGGCGGCGGGGTGGGCATCGGCTACTCGCTGCACGCCGGGCAGGTGACGGTGGTGGACGGCACGGAGGCGAGCGCGCGGCGGGCCGAGCGGGTGATGACCTGCGATCCCGGCCTGGGGGTGGTGCGCCACGCCGACGCCGGCTACCCGGAAGCCCTGGAGTGCGCACAGCGCCACCATCTCCGTCTACCATGGAAAAAGCCTAATCATGGGTAAATCTCTGCTGGTCCGCGGGGCCCGCCAGTTGCTCACTCTGCGCGGCCCTTCCGGTCCCCGCCGCGGGACAGCACTGCGGGATCTCGCCATCATTGAAAGCGGCGCCATGCTGGTGGAAGACGGCGTGGTTTCTTCCATCGGCCCGGCGCGGCGCGTGGAGAACCTGGCGGCCGCCCGGCGCGCCGAGGAGTTGGACGCTTCGGGCTGCGTCGTGATGCCGGGGTTCGTGGATTCGCACACGCACCTGGTGCACGGCCCGCCGCGGCTGGCCGACTACGAGGCGCGCATCGAGGGCAAGACGTACCAGGAGATCGCGGCCAACGGCGGGGGCATCGCCTCCACGCTGCGCGCGGTGCGGCGGTTCACGGCGCGGTGGCTGGAGCGGCAGGCGGCGGCGGACCTGGCGCGAATGGCGGCCTGCGGCACCACCACGGTGGAGGCGAAGTCGGGCTACGCGCAGGACCTGGCCGGCGAACTGAAGTCCCTGCGCCTGCTGAGCGACCTGGACGGCCGCCCGCTGGACATCGTGCCCACGTTCCTGGGCGCGCACGTGACGCCGCCCGAGTTCCAGGGCAACCCGGAAAGCTACATCGACTTCCTGATCCGGAAGGCGCTGCCCGAGGTGGCGCGCAGGAAGCTGGCGCGCTTCGCCGACGTCTACTGCGACGAGGGCGCGTTCACGTACGCGCAGGCGTTGCGCTACCTGCTGGGGGCGGGGCGGCTGGGCCTGCCGGCGCGCATCCACGGGGCGCAGTTTGAAGACCTGGGCGCGGTGCGGCTGGCGCTGGAGACGCGCGCCTACAGCCTGGACCACCTGGAAGCGCTGAACCCGCGCGACATCGACGCGCTGGCGCGCTCCAGCATCATCGCTACGCTGCTGCCGGGCTCCGTATTGCACCTGGGCCTGACGCGCTACGCTCCGGCGCGCGCCCTGATCGACGCCGGCGCGGCGGTGGCGCTGGCCACTGATTTCAACCCCGGCACCAGCCCGACCTGGAACATGCAGATGGTGCTGTCGCTGGCCTGCTCGCAGATGCGCATGACACCGGCGGAGGCCATCTGCGCCGCCACCGTCAACGGCGCCTGCGCGCTGGGCCTGGACGGGCGCACCGGCAGCCTGGAGGCCGGCAAGCAGGCCGACTTCCTGGTGCTGAACGTCTCCGATTACCGCGAAATCCCGTACTATTTCGGCGCCAACCACGTCCGCGACACCGTAAAGCGCGGCGTCCCGCTGGCGCGCGGAAAGGAACTGACACTCTCATGAGCCGCAAACTCGTCGAATGCGTGCCGAACTTCAGCGAAGGCCGCGACCGGGCCAAGGTGGACCGGATCGCCGCCGCCATCGCTGCCTGGCCGGGCGCCGTGGTGCTGGACCTGGAGCTCGACGCGGACCACAACCGCAGCGTGATCACGTTCGCGGCGCCGCCGGAGACGGTGGTGGAAGCCGCTCTGGCTGGCGCCGCCAAGGCGGCAGAACTGATCGACCTGACGCAGCACCAGGGGGTGCACCCGCGCATCGGCGCCACCGACGTGATGCCTTTCGTGCCGCTGGAGGGTGTCACGCTCGAGGACTGCGTCAAGCTGGCCGAGCACGCCGCGGCCGAACTTTGGAAGCGGCTGCGGATCCCCACGTATCTTTATGAAGCCGCCGCGCGGCGCCCGGACCGCGTGAACCTCGAGAACCTGCGGCGCGGGCAGTTCGAGGGGCTGCGCGAAGAGGTCCGGACGAACCCCGACCGCGCGCCGGATTTCGGCGACGCCGAACTGCACCCCACGGCCGGCGCCACCGTGGTGGGCGCGCGCAAGTTCCTGATCGCCTACAACATCAACCTGGCGACGGCCGATGTGGAGATTGCGAAGCGCATCGCCAAGGGCATCCGCCACTCCACCGGGGGGTTCCGCTTCGTGAAGGCGATGGGCGTGCCGCTGGCGTCGCGCGGGCTGGCGCAGGTGTCGATGAACCTGACGGACTTCGAGGCGACGCCCATCCACCGCGTCTTCGAGTGCGTGCGCAGCGAGGCGGCGCGCTACGGCGTGGCCGTGGCGGGCAGCGAGATCATCGGCCTGATCCCGAAGAAGGCGCTGGAAATGACGGCCGACTTCTATCTGCGGGTGGAGAACTTCCAACCGTCGATGGTGCTGGAGAACCGCGTGGCGGAGGCGATGGCGGAGCGCACGGGGTTGAACGAATTTCTGGAGGCGCTGGCCGCGCCGGCGCCGGCGCCCGGAGGAGGCAGCGCGGCGGCGGCGGCCGCGGCGATGGGGGCCGCGCTGGGCGCCATGGTGGCCCGATTGTCCAAGCTCGATCCGGCGCCATTCGAGGACTGGCGCGCGTGGTTCGCCGCGGCCGTCCAACGGGACGCCGACGCCTACAACGCCGTGGTGGCAGCGTACAAGCGGCCGAAGGCGGAGCGCGCGCCGTATGTGGAAGAGGCGATGCGCGGGGCGACGGTAGTGCCGCTGGAAGTGCTCCAGCGCGCGGCGGCACTGGCCGCGGCGCTGGAAAAGCTAACCGCGCATTCGCCCGCCAAGTTCGCCTCCGACGTGACCACCGCCCGGGCGCTTGCCCAGGCGGCCCAGACGGGGGCGCGCGCCAACGTGGACATCAATTTGGCCTACCTGCCGGAAGGCGACTTCAAGGCGGGTGTCGCGGCGGCGTTGGCCGCCCTGTAGCTGTCCGCTTTTGGGACGGCAGGGCAGCGGAGCGGACACCCGGCGTCCTGTATTGGCGGCGCCTCCGCTGCGAAATCAATCACTTGCGGTTTGGCACTCGCGGTGCGACCCCAATTTCTCATCATGTCAGGCTTCCGCTTCGCCCTACGCACTCTCTCGCGCACCCCGGTAGTGAGCCTCGTCGTCGTCCTCTCGCTGGGGCTCGGCATCGGCGCCAACACCGCCATCTTTTCGCTGATGCACCAGGCGCTGCTGCGCGCGCTGCCGGTGCAGAACCCGGAGGAACTGGTGGTGCTTACGTCGCCGGCGGAATTCAAGCGAGGGCGCACCTCTTCGAACGACTCGGGGGGCATGGACAACATCTTCAGTTACCTGGCCTTCCGCGGCCTGGAGCGCACCCGGGCGGGCGTTCAAGGCGTGGCCGCCTTCCGCCTGCTGGGCGCCAACATCGCGT
>DAHVTI010000128.1 GCA_027324255.1 Bryobacterales bacterium
CGACGACGCGTCCGGGGCGGGAAGTGAAGGTGGCGGTGCTTCACTCGGCTCCTACTTCTTCACCGGATCCGAGTGCAGAAACTCCAGCGTCACGCCTAGCGCCTTCGCGCTGTCCACGTACACGTAGTCGCCGTTGTTCCCGTCGTACCGCCCGCGGTGCAGCACCGGCATGCCCGACTTCCGCGCGTTGTCGATCGCCTGGTTCAGGTCCCGCACCTGGAAGCCCAGGTGTTGCACGCCTTCCCCGTGCTCGCCGAGAAACTGCTTCCACGAAGTTTCCTCCCCCACCGGCTCGATCAGCTCCAGCGCCACCTGCCCCAACTTGAAAAACGCCAGCTTCGCCTGCCCGCCCGACGGCTTGCCGCGGAACTCAACCTTCACTTCCCGCCCCGGACGCGTCGTCGTGATCTTCGGCGCTTCCACGCCCAGCGCCACCGCCCAGCGTTTCACCGAAGCCTCGATGTCCCGGGTGACGATGGCCACCTGCACCACGGTCTTCAGTCCGGGATCGACGGCCGCCGGCGCCTGCGCGGGCGCCGGCATCGGGAGTAGCAATGCCAGCAACGATAGACGCAACATGTCACTGGTCTACCACTGCCTCCCGTTCAATGCAAACTGCCGGAATACGCCGCCGCCCAGAAGACCCGCCCCCGCTTCACGCCCGAACAGATCCACCGCAACGAGCGCGAAGAAATCCCCGTCGCCGGCATCGCCGCCGGCGGCCTCATCCTCGACCTCGACGGCGGCGGTGAAGGTGTCATCGCCCAATTGAAAGGCGTGCAGGTCGTCGCCATCGACCCCAGCACCCGCGCGCTCGCCAACGCCTCCGGCCTCAAGTTCCTCGACGCGTCGTGCTCCACCTTCACTCGCTCCACCTTCACCTGCTTCTACACCCTCAGGCTCATCCCCCTGAAAAAGCAGTGCAAAGTGCTCCAGGAAGCCCGGCCGCTCTATCGCGACACCGCCCGCGGCGCCTCACACTTTGAAGCCCTGGCGCGCCAGGCCGGTTTCGACATCCGCTCCCGCCGCTCAGGGCCGTTCGTTCCTCCTGGAGCTGGCGCGGACTTAAGCCTTCACTCCCGCCACGCACCCCGCATACCGCTGGTCCGTCTCCAGGATGTGCCGCGATAGCCACTCTTTCAGAAACGCCATCAGCTTCAGCGAAACCGTCGCCTGTCCGGAGGTCTCCAGGTCGCGGAAGCCTTCCACCTGCGCCACCATCGCGCGGTGCTTCCGCCGGTGTTCTTCCAGTTCCCGGTAGTTGGCCGCCTCCATCAGCTTCTCTTCGTAGGCGAAGTGGTAGCGCGTGTAGCCCACCAGCTCGTTCACCACCTGGGCCAGCATCGCCGGCTTGCTCCCCATCTTCATCGCATCGTGCAACTGGTTGATAATGTCCAATAGCCGCTGGTGCTGCGCATCAATCTCCAGCACGCCGACACTGAACTCCGGTCTCCACTCGACGAACGCCATGCGCGCTCCTTTCAATTCCACGCATCGGCATGAATGGAGCGCGCTTGAGCTGATCCGGAACCTCTCTTTAGTCTGCCGGCATCCGCACCACTTCCGGCTCCAGCCCCGCCGCCGCCAGCAGCCAGTACACCCCGAAGCCCGCCGCGAAGCTGTACACCACCGCCGGCTGCGCCAGCCGCTGCACCTCCGGCGGCACCGGCAGGAACGGCAGGATGCCGATCGCGAAGCCCACCGCCCACGCCCCGTAGCCCGCCCAGTTGATCCCGCTGCGCGGCCCCGCCCACTTCTTCCCGCTCCTCAGGTAGTCCGCCGCCATCGCCCCGCAGATCGGCCCGAACGACGCCCCCACGATCGTGAAGAACCCGATCAGGTTCTCCGCCACCCCGGTCACCGCCAGCACGATCGCCACCGTCATTCCCGCCATCGTCGAGCCCATCCGCGACACCCCCGGGATCATCGTCGAAAAACTGTTGCCCGCGATGAACGACGAAAAGCACGCCGGCGGAATGCAGGCCAGCGTGAACAGGATGAACATCGCCGACGCCAGCGGCCCGCCCACCGCCGCCACCACCGTGTCGTAGTTGAAGCCCTGAATCCGCGGGTTCAGCACCCGCGCCCCCGCCACCGACAGCAGCGGCAGCCCGCCGGCGATCACCGCCGCCAGCGTGATGCCCACCAGCCCGCCCCACTTCACGTCCCGCGCGTCCCGGCTGCTCGTCCCGAAATCCGCACCCGCCGCCCCGGCCGTCGCGAAGAATCCGATTACCATCTGCACCAGCAGCGTGAACGCCGCAAACGGGTCCGGCTCCGTTGGCACGTGCCCCGCCATCCCCGGCGCCGTCTTCGCGAACACCACCACCAGCATCAGCAGCGGAATGAAGTTCAAAATGGTGGCCACTTTCGCCACGTACTGGATCCCCATCACCCCGATCCACGCCATCACGTAGCCCCACACCACGCCCGTCACGATGAACGGCGCCGTGCCCGGCCTCGCCTCCATCCCCAGCGCCGTCAGGATGAACTTCGCCGCGAAGAACGTCCCCACCCCCAGCCACCCCACCTGCAGCAGCCCCATCAGCAGCCCCGGCATCGCATAGCCGCCGCGCGTCCCGAACGTCGAACTGCCCACCACGTACAGCGGGTAGCCCGTCTTCATCCCCAGCATCGCCGGCGCCAGGTAATACAGCGCGTAGCTCAGCAGCCCCGCCACCGCCAGCGCCAGCAGGCACACGGCCAGCGAGCCTTTCGCGATGGTCCCCGCGGCAATCGAGTTGTAGAACGCGATCCACAGGAAGATCCCCGCATAGCTCGGGGCGGTGTTCTTGTACCACGGCGCGCGCGCCGCCGCCGGATTCGGCTTGGCTTTGGACAGGTAGTCAGGCAGCATGTTGGCTGCCTATCGTATCAGGCTGGCCGCCCTCGCGCGACCCGAGCCTACACCCCGAGCCTACAGCGTCACCGGCCCGTCCTGCTCTTCTTCTGCTTCCGTGGCCGGCGCCAGCGGCGCCGCCCCCAGCATCGCCCGCCAGTCCAGCTCCTTCAGGAAACGCTCGTTCTCCCGCCACTTCGGGCTCACCTTCACGAACAGCGTCAGGAACACCTTCGCCCCCAGAATCGATTCCAGCTCCACCCGCGCCGCGGTCCCGATCTCCTTCAGCCGCGCCCCCTTCGCCCCCACCAGGATCACTTTCTGCCCCGCCCGCTCCACGTGCACCGTCATCGAGATCCGCGTCAGCCGCCCCTCTTCCTTCCACTCGTCCACCAGCACCGCCACCGCGTGCGGCACCTCCTGCCGCGTCACCGCCAATATCTTCTCCCGCACGATCTCCGCCGCCAGGAACCGCTCCGGCTGGTCCGTCACGTGGTCCGGCGGGAACCACGCCGGCCCCGCCGGCATCTTCTTCACGATCGCCGTCCGCAGTTCTTCCAGCCCTTCGCCCGTCAGCGCCGAAACCGGAAAGAACTCTTCAAACTCGTGCCACTGCCTGTACTGCTCGATCACCGCCAGCAGCGCCGCTTTCTTCGGCACCGCGTCGATCTTGTTCACCACCGCGAACACCGGCGCCCCCGCCCCCCGGATCAGCTCCACCGCCTCCTCGTCCAGCGCCCCCGGCCTCGCCGTCGCGTCGATCAGGAACAGCAGCAGGTCGCGCTCCTGCAAGGCTTCCCCGATCGTCTGCATCATGCGCCGGTTGAACAGCGATTCGCCCGCGTGGATCCCCGGCGTGTCCACGAACACCACCTGCGAACTCTCCGCCGTCCACACCCCCTGAATCGTCGTCCGCGTCGTCTGCGGCTTGTCCGCCACAATCGCCAGCTTCGTCCCGGTCAGGGCGTTCAGCAGCGTCGACTTGCCCGAGTTCGGCCGCCCCAGGATCGACACGAATCCCGAAACAAACTTCTTCGCGGCTGTTTTTCTCCCTCGGTTCTTGCTCAAGTGGGCTCCTTTTCTCCCTCACGCGGTTCCAGCAGGCTGATTCGCACCTGGTCCACGCGATAGTCGTCCGCCGACAAAATCTCGATCCGCAGCCCCCCGTGCTCGATCGACTCGCCCGCCTTCGGCACCGCCCCCGCCCACTCGCTCGCCAGGCCGCCCACCGTCGTCGACTCCGTCCCCTCTTCCGGCCGGAACCCGAACAGCTCCTCCAGGTGGTCCAGGTCGAATGAGCCCGACACCACCACCGACCCGTCCTCCCCCTTCTCCACGTCGTGCTGCGGCTCGTGCTCGTCCCGGATCTCCCCGAACACCTCTTCCACCAGGTCTTCCATCGTCGCCAGCCCCGCCAGCCGCCCGTACTCGTCCACCACGTAGACGATATGGATCCCCCGCTCCTGCATCTCCCGCAGCAGCTTCGCCACCGGCTTCGTCTCCGGTACCGCCTGCATCGGCCGCATCAGGTCCCGCAGGCTCCGCGCCCGCCGCTGTTCGTCGTCCAGTTCGTACAGGTCCCGCACGTGCACGAACCCCACCATCCGGTCGATCGTCCCTTCGTACACCGGGATCCGCGAAAACTGCTGCTCCTTCGCCAGCCGCCGCAGCGACTCCAGCGGCTCCGCCGCCTCGATCGCCACAATCGACGGCCGCGGCGTCATCACTTCCCGCACCCGCTTGTCCCCGAACGCCACCACGTTCTGGATCAGCCGCGAGTCTTCTTTCTCGATAATCCCCTCTTCCTCGCCCGCCGAAATCAGCGCCTCGATGTCCTCCGCCGCGTCCTGCCGGTCTTCGGCCTCCTCCGCCGCGCTCAGCTCGAACAGCGACTGCAAAAAACCCAGCAGCATCGTCAGCGGCCGGAAGAGCAGCGCGAAAAACTTCAGCAGAGGCACCAGCGGCAGCGCCCACCGCCCCGAAGACCGCCGGTATAAAATCTGCGGCAGCACGTACGCCGCCCCCATCATCACCAGCCACCCCGCCACAAACCCTTCCGCCAGCCCCTGCCACCCTTCCCCCCGCGCCGCCGCCGCCGCCACGAACGCCGCGCCGCAAAACACCAGCAGCGTGTGCTTCATCAG
>DAHVTI010000134.1 GCA_027324255.1 Bryobacterales bacterium
GGGTGGGGATGGGCGCCGGGGCGGAGATGGTCGCGGGGGTGGGGATGGACGCCGGGGTGGGGTGCGGCGGGCGGGGGCGGCCGCCGGGGCGGGGGTGGACGCCGGGGCGGGAAGCGCCGCCGGGGCGGCACGCGTCAGGCGAAGGCGGAATCGACGGGGACGACGATGGCGTTGTCGGGGGCGATGTCGAGGGGGAGCGCCTGGACAACGGCGTCCTCGGCGAGGAGATCTTCGGGCTTGGGCGAGTTGTAAGCGATGGGCGATGGCTTGTTGGCGAGGATGTCGTCGCGCAGGGCGGCGAGGCCTTCGCCGACCATGACGATTTTCAGGCGCGTCGCGCGAAGGTGGCGGCGGATGGCGGCGTTGACGTCGTCGAGGGTGAGGCGGTTGAATGCGTCGCGAAGGTATTCGGGGTAGGGCGGGATGCCGTAGTATTCGCTGTCGATGGCGTAGCCGAGCTCGGCGTCCCTGGTCTTGATGAGGAGGTTGGAGTACTTGGGCAGGAAGCGGCGGGTGCGCTCGAACTCCCCGGCGGAGAGGCCCGCGGTGACGAGGCGGTCGAGCTCGAAGAGGGCAAGGCGGAGGGCGAAGTGGGCCTGGCCGCGCTCGACGGGGCGGATCCAGAGCTGGAAGATTTCGTGGGAGCGGGCGAAATTGGGGTCGGGCTCGAGGGTGAACATGCCGCCGGGGAAGTACTCGATGTAGGCGTAGTCGCCGTAGTTGAGGCCGCGGAGCTGGCGCATGCTGTTGAAGAGGCGGCCGCTGGACATGCGGTGCTGGCCGAGGGCGGAGGAGGCGAGCAGGAGGGCGGGGAAATCGGGATGGCCGCGGCGCACGTCGATGGGGAAGCCGAGCGAGATGGCGACACCGCGGGCGGGTTTTTCGACGAGGTAGAGCTCGTTGGCGCGGACGGGCGGCGGGGCAGGGATGGTGGCTTGGCGGCGGGCCTTCAAGGGGAGGCCGGAGAAGTCCTGGCGGAGGCGCTGCTCGAAGCCGGGCGGGTAGCCGCCGCCGAGCGCGATGGTGAGGTTTTCGCGGGCGAACTGGGCGACGTAGAACTCGCGGAGGTCGGAGACGGTGAGGGCCCGGAGGGAGGAGACGGCGCCGGCGCAGTTCTGGTGGTAGGGGTGATCGAGGAAGATGCGCTGGTAGAGAATCTCCTTGGCGAGCTCCTCGTCGTTCTGGCCGCGGAGGCCGACCTCGAGGTAGTTGACGGCGTCTTCGCGGAGGCGCTCGAAGTCGTCCTTGCGCCAGCCGGGATCGAGCAGCATGGAGCGGAAGATCTCGTAGAACGCATCGAGGTTCTCGATGTGGGTTTCAGCGGCGAAGCAGATCATCTCCTTGTCGGCTTGGCTGCCGACGCTGACGCCCATGGGGAAGAAGGCGTCGAGGATGTCCTTGTGGGTGCGGGTGCGGGAGCCGCCGGAGGCGAGCAGGAGGGCGGTCATCCAGGCGGCGCCGGACCTGCCGGGCGGGTCCTGGGCGGCGCCGGTGCGGAAGACGATGCGGAGGGAGACGAGGGGGGAGGAGTCGGGGATGGCGGTGAGTTTCACTTACGCGGCCTCGTGCTGGAGAGTGACGGTGGTGCGGCCGGATTCGGTGAAGATCCAGCGGGCGACGCGCTGGAGGTCTTCGGGCGCGACCTGACTGTAGAGGCGGTAGAGGCGGTTGATGGTTTCGGGCGTACGGCGGAGCGAGATGTAGTGGGCGAGGTTGGCGGCGATGGAGTCGGCGTTGTTGAGGGAGAGGGCGAAGCGGTAGCGGAGGTGGCTCTTCACCTTTTCGAGTTCGGGGACGCTGACGGGCTGCGCGGCGAAGCCGGCGAGGGTGTCGAGGATGGACTGGCGGACGGAGGGGAACTGGGCGGGGTCCTTGACGCGGACCATGACGGTGAAGAGGTACGGATCGACGTGATCGGAGTTGGAGGCCCAGAGGAGGTCAACGGACTGTTCGTCGAGGACGAGCTTTTCGTAGAGGGCGGAGGATTCGGAGAAGCCGAGGAAGGTGAGCAGGTCGAGGGCGGCGCAATCGAGGGACTCGTCGCAGTAGGCGGGGGCCTTCTGGGCGATTAAGAGGTAGGGCAGCGTGTGGGTGGGCCAGGGGATGGAGGCTGCGCGCGGGCCGGACTGCGGGGGCTCGTGGGGGATCTGAACCTGATACGACCCGCGCTGCCAGGCGCCCCAATGCTTTTCGACCATGGCGCGGACCACTTCGGGGCTGACGTCGCCGGTGACAACGAGAGTGGTGTATTCGGGGCGGTAGAAGCGATCGAAGAAGAGACGGGAGTAGTCGTACATCCGGGGCATCCGCTGGATGTCGGAGAGGAAGCCCATGGTGGTGTGCTTGTAGGTGTGGCGGTCGAAGGCGGTATCGCGAAGGACTTCGAAGAGCTTGTTGGCGGGCTCGGTGGAATCCTTGTTGTACTCGCCGTAGACGGCGAGGGCTTCGGTCTGAAAGTCTTCGACGGAGTAAGAGAGGTTCCGGAAGCGGTCGGCCTCCATGGCGAGGACGCGCTCGAAGTCTTCGCGCGTGAGGGTGGTGTGGTAGACGGTGCGGTCGTCGTCGGTGTAAGCGTTGGAGGAGGCGCCGGTCTCCTGGAGGACGGCTTCGTAGCGGTCGGGCGGGAACTCGGGGGTGCCGCGGAACATCATGTGCTCGAAGAAGTGGGCGAAGCCGCTGCAGCCCTCTTCGACTTCGTTGCGGGAGCCGGCGTGGACGACGATGTAGAGGCTGACGATTTTGGGGAAGGGCAGCGGGACGGTGACGAGCCTCAGGCCGTTGGGGAAGTCGTGCTGGTGGAAGGGGAAGGGGAAGATGCTGGCTTCTGCCATTGAGGTCCTCTGGCGGTTTCGAGCTGTTCGGCGAGGTCGAGCAGGAGTTCCTCCGAGTAAGGGGCTCCGATCAACTGGACGCCGGCCGGCATTCCATTGTCGCCCAGGAGGAGGGGCAGGACCAAGGCGGGGAGGCCGAGGAGGTTGGCGGGGGAGACGGGCCGGACAGCTTCGAGGATGTCCATGGGCGGTTGGCGGTGGGGGTAGGCGTTGGTGCCGAAGGCGGGGGCGAGGAGGACGGCGTTCGGCGGGAGCCATTCGAGGAAGGCGGCGCGCATCTGGTCGCGCCGGGCGAGGACGGCGGCGAGGCGGGCGATATCGACGTGCTCGCGGGCGTAGCGCATGAGCTCGAGGCCGGTCCAGGAACATTCGTTTTCGCGGCCGTTGAGGAAGGCGCGGAGGGACGGGGTGATGAGATCGACGAAGAGGACGCGCCAGAGTTCGTGGGCGCCTTCGAAGAAGGCGGGGGGGAAGAGTTCGACGGGGTGGCCGAGGTCCTGGAGGAGCTTGGCGGCCAGAGTAAGGGCGGCGCGGCAGGGCGGCTGGACGGTGAGGTGATCGAGGAAGTAGACGGGGGCGGCGGCGGAGGGTGTCTGGCGGAGAGGGACGGGGGCGGAGAAGGGGTCGCGAACATCATAGCCCTGGAGCGTTTCAAACAGGATGCGGAGATCGCGTGCGGTGCGGGCGAGGGGTCCGGCGACGCCCATGAAGCCGGTGGGGTGGGTGATTTCGGGCCAGTGTCCGGCGGCGGAGACGCGGCCGGGGGTGGGCTTGAGGCCGCAGATGCCGCAGAAGTGGGCGGGGACGCGGATGGAGCCGCCGCCGTCGCTGCCGACGCCGCCGGCGGACATGCAGGCGGAGATGGCCGCGGCCTCGCCGCCGGAAGAGCCGCCGGGAGTGAAGGCGGGATTGAGGGGGTGGTTGACGGGGCCGGTGATGCGGTTGTCGGTTTCGTAGTAGTAGAGGAATTCGGGCACGGCGGTGCGGCCGATGACGATGGCTCCGGCGTCGAGGAGGCGCTGGACGGCGGTGGAGTGGCGGCGGGCTTCCTCGGCGCGGCGGAGGAGGGAGCCGCACCAGGTGACGCGGCCGGCGTAGTCGAACGAATCCTTGACGGTGACGGGGATGCCGGAGAGGGACCCGGGGCGGGGGTGGCGGGCCTGGGCAAGGGCTTCGCCGGCGTAGAGCTCAGTGAAGGCGTTGATGGCGGGGTTGGCGCGATGGATGTGATCGAGATGGGCCTCGACGAGTTCGACGGCGGAGAGGCGGCCCTGCTGGAGGAGGCCGCGCATTTCGTCGAGGGCGAGGTGGTGAGGCATATGGGACAGGCTACCCGATAGAATGGGAACCGTGGCAACCATGAGCTTCGCCGAGGCGCGCAGGTGCGTTCTGGAGCAGGTGAAGAGCGGACGGCGGAGGCCGGCGGTAGAGTGCGTGCCGCTGCCGGAGGCGGCGGGGCGGGTGCTGGCGTGCGACGTGAGGGCGGACTGCGACTATCCTCCGCAGCCGCGGTCGATGCGGGACGGGTACGCGCTGCGCGCCGGAGAACTGCCGGGGAAGTTCGTGGTGGTGGGAGAGGTGCGAGCGGGACAGGCGTGCGAAGTGGATGTGAAGCCGGGAGAGGCGGTGGAGATCATGACAGGGGCGACGGTGCCGCCGGGCGCCGATGCGGTCGTCATGGTGGAGCACGTGCGGGCGGAGGGCTCGCTGGTGTGGGTGGACAGACTCCTGGAGAAGGGCGCGAACGTGAACGCGCAGGGGTGCGATGCGCGGGGCGGGGAAGTGCTGCTGCGCGCGGGGCAGCGGATCGGGGTGGCGGAGACGGCGCTGCTGGCGACGGTGGGCGCGGCAGAGGTAGAGGTCTACGCGCGGCCGCGGGTGGCGATTCTGGCGACGGGCGATGAGC
>DAHVTI010000141.1 GCA_027324255.1 Bryobacterales bacterium
CGGCGGCCTCGACGATCTTCACGCTGGCGCTGGCGCCTATGCGGCTGGCGCCGGCCTCGGTCATGGCCTCAAGGTCTTCCAGGGTGCGGATGCCGCCCGAGGCCTTGACGCCCATGCCGGCGCCCACCACCTTGCGCATCAACGCGATGTCGGCGGCGGTGGCGCCGTGCTTGGAGAACCCGGTAGAAGTCTTGACGAAATCGGCGCCGGCCAGCTTGGCCAGGGCGCAGGCGATGGCCTTTTCGTCGTCCGACAGCAGGGCGGTCTCGATGATGACCTTCAGGATGGCGCCGCCGCGGTGGCAACTGGAGGCGACGGCGCGGATGTCGTTCTCCACCGTTCTGACATCGCCGCCTTTGAGCGCGCCAACGTTCATCACCATGTCGACTTCCTGGGCGCCGGCGCGGATGGCCAGCTCCGTTTCGCAGACTTTGGCGGCCGTGGAAGTGGCGCCGAGCGGGAAGCCGACCACGGTGCAGACCTTCACAGGGGTTCCGGCCAGCTCCGCGGCCACCACGGGCACCCAGTGCGGGTTGACGCAGACGCTGGCGAAGCCGTACTGGCGGGCCTCGGCGCAGACCTTGCGGACCTCGGACTCGGTGGCCTCGGGCTTGAGAATGGTGTGGTCGATCAGGGCGGCGAGGGCGGGGTCCACCTTCGTGGTGTGCTCGCTGGTGGAGACGCGGCTGGCGCCGGCTTCGACGATGTCCTTCGTCTTCCGCGCGCACATCTGCACGCAGCGCTGCACGCAGCCCGGGCACACCTCTAGGGAATCGTTCAGGCCCTCGCGGCCCTGGATGCCGGCGGCCGGAGCCGGGGTGGGGGCGGGCGCAGCCTGGGCGGATCCGGAACGCGCCAGTCCGGACTCGGCCAAAATGCTCTCTGCGATTTCGGCGGCTAGTCTTTCGAGTTCTGCGGAGTCCACGATGAGTATCGCCGTTCGATTTCCGTGATCTTGTCGATCCGGCCCTGGTGCCGGCCGCCCGCAAACGGCGTTGCCAGCCACGTTCGAAGTACGTCTTCGGCCTGGCTTTCGGTGAGCAGGCGGCCTCCCAAAGTCAGGACGTTGGCGTGGTTGTGCTCGCGGCTGTTCCGCGCGGAAGCCCTATCATAACATAGGGCTGCCCGGACTCCCGGAACCTTGTTGGCGGCCATGGCGCTGCCGATTCCGGCGCCGTCCACGACAACGCCGAGGGCGGCCTTGCCTTCGGCGACCAGCAGCGCCACGGCACAGGCGATGTCGGGGTAGTCGACCGCCTTTTCTTCGTGCACGCCGACGTCCCGGACGGTCCAGCCCAGTTCGTCCAGGACGGGCTTGAGCCGTTCCTTCAGGCGGAAGCCGCCGTGGTCGGAGCCGAGGGCGATGGTGGTTTCCGGCCTGGCCAGGCGGGCCAGATCCTCGGGCGCGAGTTCGACGATCTCGACGAAGCGCTCGCGGGCCAGGTCGCGGGCCGAGGGAGTGAATAGGGATCCGGCCGGGACGTGGAGCACGCCTCGCGGAGGAATATCCTGTTCCGTAATGACCCTGCGCACCTCCTCGATCATCGCACAGAGGGCTGTCCGATTCCGGGAACAGCGCGTCCATTCTTCCCGTATACTCAGGTACACGGAGACCCAATATGGCTCTGGGAGACCAGATCAAAACTTTCATTAAGAAACAGTTCATTGACGTCATCCAGTGGACCGACCAGCAGGATGGCGTTCTCGCCTACCGGTATCCCATGCAGGACATGGAGATCCAGAACGGCGCCAAGCTAACGGTGCGCGAATCGCAGGCGGCGATGTTCGTGAACGAGGGCCGCTGCGCCGACGTCTTCGCGCCCGGCCTCTACACGCTGAGCACGCAGACCCTGCCGGTGCTGACCAACCTCATGAACTGGGACAAGATGTTCCAGTCTCCGTTCAAGAGCGACGTCTTCTACTTCTCTACGCGCCAGCAGGTGGCGCAGCGGTGGGGCACGGCGCAGCCGGTGACCATCCGCGACAAGGATTTCGGCGCCATCCGCATGCGCGGCTACGGCGTCTACAGTTGGCACGTCGAGAACCCCAAGCTGTTTCTGACGAAGGTGAGCGGCTTCGGCGAGATTTACAATCTGAGCCAGGTGGAGCCGCAACTGCGGCAGACCATCGTCAGCCGCATGTCGGATGCCTTCGCCGAGAGCGGGGTGCCGTTCCTGGACATGGCGGCCAACTACGTGGAGGTGGGCGAGCGGATCAAGGCTTCCGTCACGCCGGTCTTCGCGGAACTGGGCATCGCCCTGGACCAGTTCGCGGTGGAAAACCTGTCGCTGCCGGAAGAGCTGCAGAAGTTCCTGGACACGCGCGTGGGCATGAACATGATCGGCAATATGCAGCAGTACACCCAGTTCCAGGCTGCCCAGTCTCTGCCCATCGCGGCCGCCAACGAGGGCGGCGGCGGGCTGGCTGGGCTCGGCGTGGGGCTGGGCGCCGGCATGGGGTTGGGCGGCGTGTTTGCGCAGGCGCTGAACCCGCAGGCTCAGCAGCCGCCGCAGCCGCCCGCGCCTCCGGCCGCGGCTCCTCAGGCCCCTGCACCCGCGCCGCCGGCGCCCGCGGCTGCCGCGGCTGCCGGTGTTGTTGCAGGCGCGGTGGCCGCGGAGCTGAAGTTCTGCCAGGAGTGCGGTAAGCAGATTCCGCGTCCGGCGAAGTTCTGCCCGGAGTGCGGCAAGCCGCAGCAATAACCGAATCCGAGATATCATCACGAAGATGACCTCCGGCTGCGAATGGGTGGTCGATGCGTCCGGCTGTGACCCGGCCGCCCTGGCCTCTCTGCCCGTGCTCGAGTCGCTCTTCGCCGACATGGTGGCAGCGCTCGATCTGCACCCGGTCGCGGCGGCACAGTGGCACCAGTTCCCCGGCCCCGGGGGTGTCACCGGCCTGTCGCTGCTGGCCGAGTCTCACCTCGCCGTCCACACTTTTCCCGAACACGGCACGCTCTCGCTGAACCTCTTCTGCTGCCGCCCGCGGCCGGAATGGCCGTTCCAGGCCGAATTGGAACAGCGCTTTTACGCCTCCAGGGTGCGGGTGAGGCTGCTGGAAAGGAACATCGCATGAGCCGCGCGGCCAACTGCCCGGGCTGCGGCGCGCCTGTGCAGTTCGCCTGGTCCAGCGCCCTGCAGACGGCCTGCCCGTACTGCCACGCGATTCTCGTCCGCCACGACGTGGACCTGGCCAAGGTGGGCGAAGTGGCCGACCTGCCGCCGGACTCGTCTCCCATCCAGATCCTGACCGAAGGCGTGTTCGACAACCGCCGCTTCACCGTGATCGGCCGCATCCGCTACGAGTGGGAGCAGGGCAACTGGAACGAGTGGCACCTGCTGTTTTCGGACCAGACCAGCGGCTGGCTCAGCGACGCGCAGGCCGACTATGCCGTCAGCTTCCACACCGCGCCGCCGGTGGAGTTCCCGCCGGCCGGGGAACTGCCGCTGGGGCGCGTGTTTCAGTTCGGCGGCGCGCAGTTCCGGGTGACGCACCTGACGCCGGTGCGCTATGTCGGCTTCGAGGGCGAACTGCCGTTCGTCACCACGGACCGCTCCGAGTTCCTCAGCGCCGACCTGCGCACGCAGGACGCGCGCTTCGCCACCATCGACTACTCCGAGAACCCGCCGCTGCTGTTTACTGGGCGCTTCGTCACCTTTGAAGAACTCAGGATGACCAACCTGCGGGAGTTTGAAGGATGGTAGCCGCACCCCGCGTCCCCACCCCCGCGGCGCTGAACTGCCCCAACTGCGGCGGCGTGGTGGAGCTGCGCGGCTTCTCGCACACGCGCAGCGCGGTGTGCATCCAGTGTTGCACCATCATCGATCCCAGCACGCCGGAGCTGAGGGTCCTGCAGCAGTTCGACGAGCGGCTACGGGTGGCGCCCCTGATTCCGCTGGGCACGCGCGGCAAGTTCCGCGGCAGGCTCTATGAGGTGATCGGCTTCCAGGTGCGCGCGATCTACGTGGACGGCACGGCCTATTCGTGGCACGAGTACCTGCTGTTCAACCCGTACGCCGGCTTCCGCTACCTGACGCAGTACGACGGGCATTGGAACGACGTGGTGACGGTGCACGGGCTGCCTTCGTTCACGGTGCATGCGGGCCGCAAGGCGGTGCACTACCTGGGTCAGGCCTACCGGCATTTCCAGAACGCCACGGCGGAGACCTCGTTCGTGATGGGCGAGTTCCCCTGGGCGGTGCGCGTGGGCGAGCAGAACGTAGTGGACGACTATATCGCGCCGCCCTACGTGCTCTCTTCCGAGCAGACCGGCAGCGAGATCAACTGGTCGCGCGGGACTTACGTGGCGGGCACGGAGATCTGGCAGGCGTTCCAATTGAAGGGCGCGCCGCCGCCGGCGAGGGGCGTATATGCCAACCAGCCTTCGCCGCACGGGGGAAAGGTCCGGCAGTCCTGGACCACTTTCCTCTGGCTGTCTCTCGCCTGGGCGATGCTGCTGGCGTTCTTCGTCTTCAGCGCGTCCAACCGCGAAGTCTACCGGCACCGGTATCATTTTGTGCAGAACTCACCCGGCGAGCATTCGTTCGTGACCGACGTTTTCACGCTGGAGGGCCGGGGTAACGTCGAGGTCGAGCTGCGAACGGACCTGGACAACAACTGGTCCTATTTCAACCTCGCGCTGTTGCGGGAGGACGGGGCGCAGGGGTTCGATTTCGGCCGCGAGGTGAGCTACTACCACGGGCGGGACAGCGACGGCTCGTGGTCGGAAGGGCGGGCCAAGGACGCGGTGGTGCTGCCGCACGTCCCCGCCGGGCGCTACTACCTGCGGGTGGAGCCGGAGATGGACGCGCAGGCGTCGGCGCAGGCGCCCTCCGGCATGACGATGAACTACGAGCTTGTGGTGCGGCGCGACGTGCCGACATCCTGGCTGTTCTGGCTGGCTTTTCCGTTCCTGCTGATCCCGCCTCTGCTCACTTCGATCCGGGCCGCGAGCTTTGAGGGGCAGCGCTGGTCTGAGAGCGACTACGGGACCGCTTCCGGTTCCTCATCTTCGGGAGACGACGACGAATGAAACTCTCGGGATATTCCTTATACGGCCTGCTTGTGCTCAGCGCCGTCACCTTTGGGCAATGGGTGGGCGTTTCGCCCACGTCCGTGAATGAAGTGAAGAACGTTCCGAAATCCGTCCGCGAGAATCCCGGCGTCTACCGCTCCCACTACTCCTGGCTGCCACGCTGGTTTGGAGGAAAGTAACTCATATGGGCATTGAATTCCACCTCGGCTCCATGCTGAACGCGCTCATCTATGCCGTGATGGGCGTCGTCATCCTGATCGCGTGTTTCGTCGCCTGGGACAAAGTCACGCCCTACGACCTATGGAAGGAGATTGTCGAGAAGCAGAATTCCGCGCTCGCCATCTTCGCCGGTCTGATGGCGCTGGGCATCGCCATCATTGTGGCGTCGGCCGTCCACTAGGCTGGAGCCCTGGCGGCTGGTGGGCTCCGCCGCGGCGGAGCATGGCCGGCCTCCGTGCCTCCGCGCAGGCTGACCCATGGCCGTTGTTCTTTTCCTTTCGGTCTTCCTGATCGCCGCCTGCGGGCTGATCTACGAGTTGATCGCCGGCACGCTGGCCAGCTATCTGCTCGGCGACAGCGTGCTGCAGTTCTCCACCGTGATCGGCAGCTACCTGTTTGCGATGGGCGTCGGCAGTTGGCTTTCGCGCTTCATCGGCCGGGCGCTGGTGGCGCGCTTCATCACCATCGAGCTGCTGGTTGGGCTGCTGGGCGGGTTCTCGTCGACGGCGCTGTTCCTGGCCTTCGCGTACACGCAGGCCTTCCGGTTCCTGCTCTATGCGCTGGTGATCGCCATCGGCACGCTGGTGGGGCTGGAGATTCCGCTGCTGATGCGCATCCTGAGGGAGCGCTTCCAGTTCAAGGAACTGGTGGCAAACGTCCTCACCTTTGACTACCTGGGCGCGCTGGGAGCCTCGCTGCTGTTCCCGCTGCTGCTGGTGCCTAAGCTCGGGCTGGTGCGCGGGGCCATTCTGTTCGGCCTGATCAACGCCGCCGTGGCGCTGTGGTCCACGTGGCTGTTCCGCGAGCACCTGCCCGCGCCGCTGCTGCAGCGCGGAGCCTGCGCCGTGGTGGTGGCCGTGCTCGGGGTAGGGCTCGGCTTCGGCGACGTTATCACCGACACCGCGGACTCCGCTCTCTACGCCGATGAGGTGATCTTCGCCCGCACGACGCCGTACCAGCGCCTGGTGGTGACGAAGTGGAAGCAGGACTACCGGCTGTACCTGAACTCGCACCTGCAGTTCTCCTCGCGCGACGAGTACCGCTACCACGAGCCGCTGGTCCATCCCGGGCTGGCTTCGGTGGCAGGGGCGCGCCACGCGCTGGTGCTGGGCGGCGGCGACGGATTGGCCGTGCGCGAGATGCTGAAGTATCCGGGCCTCGCCTCCATCACCCTCGTCGATCTCGATCCCGAGATGACCCGGCAGTTCTCGACGCACCCGCTGCTGACGGCCCTGAATGGCGGCTCGCTCAGGAACCCGAAGGTCCACGTGGTGAACGCCGATGCGTTCCCGTGGCTCGAGCAAAACGACGGCCTCTACGACTTCATCGTGGTGGACTTCCCCGACCCCAACAACTACTCGCTGGGCAAACTCTACACCACGGCCTTTTACCGCCTGCTGCGGCGCCACCTGGCGGAGCATGGTGTAGCGGTGGTGCAGTCCACTTCGCCGATGTTCGCCCGGCAGTCGTTCTGGTGCATCAACGAGACGATGAAGCAGGCCGGCTTCCGGACGTACCCCTATCACGTGTATGTGCCCTCGTTCGGCGAGTGGGGCTACGTGCTGGGCGCCAATGTGGATTGGCAGCCGCCTGCCCGGCTGCCGTCGGGGCTGAGGTTCCTCACGCCGCAGAACGTGGCCGAACTGTTCCGCTTCCCGCCGGACCTGGCGCCGGTGCCGGTGGAGCCCAACCGGCTGTCGGACCAGACGCTGGTGCGCTACTACGACCGCGAATGGCGCGAAATCGTCCGATGAAACCCACCCGCCGCCGTTTCGCTTCCGCCGCGCTGGCCGGGTTGGCGCCGAAGAGCGGGCCGCGCATCGAAGGCGGCTTCGTGTTCGAGTCCGCGGGCCAGGGGCTGGACCAGGGGCACCGCCTCCGCGACCATGCGCGCTTCGCCAGTCCCGCGCGCCGCGAGAAGACGGAAGTCGTGATTGTGGGCGGCGGAGTCGCCGGCCTGTCCGCGGCGTGGCGCCTGGACAAGCGCGGCTTCCGCGATTTCGTCGTGCTGGAAGCGGAGCAGCAGGCGGGCGGAAACGCGCGTTCCGGCGAAAACGAAATCTCACCTTATCCGTGGGCCGCGCACTACCTGCCCGTGCCGGACGTGCGCCAGACGCTGACGCGCGAACTGTGCGCCGAGTTGGGCCTGCTCGACGGCCACACGTGGAACGAGATCCATCTGTGCCATTCTCCGCAGGAGCGGCTCTACCTGCATGGCCGCTGGCAGGAGGGCATCGAACCGGCCATCGGGCTGACGAAGACCGACGCGGAGCAGTTTCAGCGCTTCGAGCAACTGATCCAGGAACTGCGCCAAACGGGCGCGTTCCGCATTCCGATGGAGGAGGGG
The DNA here is from genome assembly GCA_027324255.1 of Bryobacterales bacterium. Classification (GTDB taxonomy): domain Bacteria; phylum Acidobacteriota; class Terriglobia; order Bryobacterales; family Bryobacteraceae; genus Paludibaculum. The sequence goes on from DAHVTI010000141.1 coordinate 7,599, forward strand.
CTCCAGAAATCCACTCAGGAGATCCAGGGCCTGGACCGGATGACGCTGGGCGACTGGCTGCAGCGGCAGGGCCTGTACTCGCCGTATCTGCGCTGGTATCTGGACTACGCGACGCGCGACGACTATGGGACGCACTACGACCAGATCTCCGCCTGGGCGGGCCTGCACTATTTTGCGTCCAGGGAGCCGGAAGACAAAGGGCCGCTGACGTGGCCGGAAGGCAACGGCTGGATCTTCAAGCGGCTGCTGCGGAAGCTGGGGCGTTTCGTGCGCACGGGGAGCATGGCGTTCCACATCCGGCGCGAAAACGGGCGCTGGGCGGTGTTCACCGAGCAGTGCGCCTACGAAGCGCGGTGCGTGGTGTTCGCGGCGCCCACCTGGCTGGCGTCGTGGATTGTCGATCCCGCGCCGCCTCGCTGGCCCATCGCCTCCGCGCCGTGGATCACCGCCAACCTGACGCTCCACCGCTGGCCGGACAACAAGGGCCTGGAGTACGCGTGGGACAACGTCATCTACAACTCCACGTCCCTCGGCTACGTGATCGCCACGCACCAGAGCCTGAAGACGTACCAGCCCCAGACCGTGTGGACCTGGTATATGGCCCTGGCCGACGGCAATGCCGCCGACCAGCGCCGCCTGCTGCTGGGCGGCGACTACGCATACTGGCAGGAGCGGATCCTGGCGGACCTCGAGCGCGCCCACCCCGACATCCGGCAATGCGTGCGGCGCATCGACATCTTCCGGATCGGCCACGCCATGCCGCGTCCGGCGCCGGGCGCCATCTTCCACCCCGAGCGGCTGCGGCGCGCCAGGCACGACGGCACGCTGGTCTACGCCAACTGCGACCTCAGCTCCCTGTCGCTCTTCGAAGAGGCGCAGTACCGCGGCGTCACGGCGGCCGAGCACGTGCTGAAACTGGTGTCGAGGGCCGGAGCATGACGCGCGGCCAGGTTCTGGCCGCCATGGAAGACAACCTGGCGGAGCATGTGGCCTACGTGCAGGCGCGCACGGCCGGGATGCACGTGGAAGATGATGCAGGCCTGTTGCTGGTGGATTCCGGATTGCCTTCGGACACGTTCAACAAGATCCTGCGGGCGCGGCTGGCCGCGGAAGATGCCGGTGCGAGGATCCGGGCGGCGGCCGGGCATTTTCGGGAAAAGGACCTGCCGTTCACCTGGTGGGCCGGGCCGCTCTCGCAGCCTGATGAGCTGCCGCGGCTGCTGGCGGACGAAGGGCTGCGGGCCGCGGAGACCGAGTTGGGCATGGCGGCGTTTCGCGAGAGCCTGCCGGCGCGCATCGACCTGCCGGACGGCCTGGAGATTCGCCGCGTGACGGACGCGGAGGCTCTCGGCCACTTCGCGCGAATCAACGCCGCGAATTGGGATCCGCCGGACCCGGCGGTGGGCGAGTTCTTCCACCGCGCTGCGCCGCTCCTGCTGCGGCGCGGCTGCCCCATGCGGCTGTACGCCGGCTATCTGCGCGGCGAGCCGGCGGCCACGGCCGAGCTGTTTCTGGGCGGCGGCGCCGCCGGGATCCACATGGTCTCCACGCTCCGCGCGTTCCGGCGCCGCGGCATCGGCCTTGCGATGACGTGGCACTGCGCGTTTGAAGGGCTGCGGGCGGACCTGGAAACGGTGGTGCTGCAGGCGTCGAGCGACGGCGCGCCAGTCTATGCCCGGCTCGGCTTCCAGGCGGTGTGCGAATTCACCGAGTACACGCCCGGCTAGCGCGGATAGGGATGTCCGCGGAGGGTGGTGAGGGCGCGGTAGATCTGCTCGGCCAGCACGGCGCGGGCGAGTTCGTGCGGCAGCGTCATGGCGGAGAGCGAAAGCAGCAGGTCGGCTCGCGGCTTCCATTCGGGCGGCAGCCCGTCGTGCCCGCCGATGAGGAACACGACGTCGCGCGCCTCCAGTTCGGACTTGCCGATCAGCGCGGCGAAGGCGCCGGAGTCCATGGCCTTTCCGGCGGGATCGAGGAGGACCTTGCGGGCGGTGGCATGGCGGGCGAACAGATCGAAGCGTGCGGGCACGATTTCGCGCATCTCGCAGGCGATGTAGCGGGAGGTCCGCTTCAGAAACTCCCGCGCCATGCCATTGGCGTGGGCATCGCGCGCCTTGCCGATGTAGTACAGGTGCAGCTTCAAGTCCCAAGTATGGCCCAACGGCGGGCTTGAGTACACGGCGGCTGTCCTGCTACGGTGAATGGAGGCGCAGGCGCGCCCCTCATGGACTGGTTCAAACCCAAAAAAGCAGTCAAGGTCACTGACGAGCACCGGCATGTCAAGACCGAAGGCCTGTGGATCAAGTGCGATGGCTGCCGCCAGATCATCTGGCGTAAGGACATCGAAGAGACGCTTCACTGCTGTCCGAAGTGCGACCACCACTTCCGCATCAACGCCCGCACGCGGCTACGCTACCTGCTGGACGGCGGGGAGTGGGAAGAGCATGACGCGAACCTGGTCTCGACGGATCCGTTGGAGTTCGTCGATGCCAAGCCGTACCGCGTCCGCCTGGCGGGCATGCAGAAGGACCTGGGCCTGAAGGATGCCATCATCTCCGCCACGGGCAAACTGCATGGCCGGGAAGTCTCGGTCTGCTCGCTGGAACTGAAGTTCATCGGCGGCTCCATGGGCACGGTGATGGGCGAAAAGATTACGCGCGCCATTGAGCGGTCCATGGCCCGCAAGGCCCCGCTGATCATCGTTTCCGCTTCGGGCGGCGCGCGCATGCAGGAAGGCGCCGTGAGCCTGATGCAGCTAGCCAAGATCAGCGCCGGGCTGATGAAGCTGGATCGCGCCAGGGTCCCCTACATCAGCGTTCTGACCGATCCGACTACCGGCGGCGTCACCGCCAGCTTCGCCATGCTGGGCGACCTGAACATCGCCGAGCCCGGCGCCCTGATCGGCTTCGCCGGCCCGCGCGTTATCGAGCAGACCATCCGGCAGAAGCTGCCCGAGGGGTTCCAGCGCTCCGAGTTCGTCCTGCAGCACGGCTTCCTGGACGCCGTCGTGAAGCGCAGCCAGATGCGCGATTTCATCGCGACGTCGCTGAACTTTTTCTGCGGTCCGCTTCCGCAATGAAGCCCCTGGCTCTTACCCTTCTCCTGGCGCTCCCGGCGCTAGCTCAATACGATCTCCTTATCCGCAACGCGCGGGTGATCGACGGCGCCGGCAACCCCTGGTTCCGTGCCGACATCGGCGTGAAAGATGCGCGTATCGCGGCCCTCGGCCGCCTGGACCAGTCGACGGCGGCGCGCGTCATCGACGCCGGCGGCAGAGTGGCCACGCCGGGCTTTCTCGACGTGCATACGCACGTGGAAGGGGCCATCGAGAAGGTGCCGCGGGCCGACAACTTCCTGCTGGACGGCGTGACGACCATCGTGACGGGCAACTGCGGCGGATCGGCTCCGGACCTGGGCGCGTGGTTCCGCACACTCGAAGAGATGGGCGTCGGGGTGAACGTGGCCTCGCTGGTGGGCCACAATACGGTGCGGCGGCAGGTGATGGAGAGCGCGAACCGGCAGGCCACTGCGGCCGAGATCGCGCGCATGAAGGAACTGGTCCACACCGCGATGCAGCAGGGCGCGGTGGGCCTATCCACGGGACTGATCTACGTTCCGGGTACCTACGCCTCCACCGATGAGGTGGTGGAGTTGGGCCGCGCCGCCGCGGCTTACAACGGCGTCTATGCCAGCCACATGCGCGACGAGGGCGCGGCCATTCTCGACGCCATCCATGAGGCGGCGCGCGTCGGGCAGGAGGCCGGCATGCGCGTGGAGTTGTCGCACTTCAAAATCGACACGCCGCGCATCTGGGGCTTCAGCGAGAAGTCGCTGGCGCTGGTGGAAGAGTACCGCCGCAAGGGTGTGGACGTGGTGGTGGACCAGTATCCCTACGACCATTCGTCGACGAATCTCGGCATCACGCTGCCGGCCTGGGCGCTGGCCGACGGCGCGGCGAAGGTCCGGCAGCGGCTGAACTCCGCCTCCACCCGCGGCAAGATTGCCGCAGAAATGCGGCACCGGCTGAAGGAACTGGGGCACGAGGACTACACCTACGCCATCGTCGCCTCCTTCGAGCCGAACCGCGAATACGACGGCAAGACCATTCCGCAGGTCACCAGCCTGCGCGGCAAGGAGCCGACGCTCGCCAACCAGATCGAGACCATCTTCGAGATGCAGTTGGCCGGCGGCGCGCAGATGATCTACCACTCGATGGGCGACGTGGACGTGGAGCGCATTCTGCGCTACCCGAACACGGCGGTGGCCAGCGACGGCGGCGTGCGCGTGTTCGGCGAAGGCATGCCGCACCCGCGCTCCTACGGGACGAACGCCCGCGTGCTGGCCGAGTATGTGAGGAAGCGCGGCGTGCTGACGCTGGAGGATGCCGTGCGGCGCATGACGTCGCTGCCGGCGCGCACTTTCGGCTTCCAGGATCGCGGCGTGCTGCGCGAGGGCGCCGCGGCGGACATTCTGCTGTTCGACCCGGCGCGTGTCGAAGACCGCGCCACCTACACGCAGCCGCACCAGTACAGCCAGGGCTTCGACTACGTGATCGTCAACGGCGCGGTGGTGGTGGACAACGGGCAGATTCAGGATCTGCGCCCGGGAAGGATTCTGCGCCGGCAATGATCTCGCTGGTCAATGGCGGCAAGCGGTTCGGCCCCAAGGTGCTGTTCGAGGGCGTCAACTGGCTGATCACGGCCCAGGACCGCGTGGGGCTCGTCGGCGCCAATGGCACCGGCAAGTCCACGGTGATGAAGATCCTGGCCGGCATCGAGACGCTCGATATGGGCGAGTGCACCACGCAGAAGGGCATCACCGCCGGCTACCTGCCGCAGGACGGTCTGCGCCTCTCCGGCCGCACCGTGTTTGCCGAATGCCTGTCGGTCTTCGACAAGCTCAAGGACATGGAGCGGGAGATGGAAGCGCTCCTGCACCAGTTGTCGGAAGTGGACCCGGTGAGCGAAGAGTACCTGGTGGCGAGCGAGCGGTACTCGCACCTGGATTCGCTCTTCCGCAATCGGGACGGCTATGCGCTGGAAGCGAAAGTTGGCAGCGTCCTCACCGGTCTGAGCTTTCCCAAGGAAGACTGGACCAAGCGCACGGAGCACTTCTCCGGCGGCTGGCAGATGCGCATTGCGCTGGCCAAGCTGCTGCTGGAGCAGCCCAGCCTGCTGCTGCTCGACGAGCCCACGAACCACCTGGACCTTGAGGCCCGCAACTGGCTGGAAGACTACCTGAAGAGCTATCCCAACGCCTTCGTCCTCATCTCGCACGACCGCTACTTCCTGGACGTCACCGTCTCGCGCATCGTCGAGCTGTGGAACAAGGGCATGCACTTCTACACCGGCGGCTACGAGCGCTTCCTGAAGCAGAAGACCGAGCGCCGCGAGCAACTGGAGTCCGCCTACCGCAACCAGAAGGAGCGGATCGACCAGTTGGAGGCGTTCATCAACCGCTTCCGCTACCAGGCCACCAAGGCCAAGCAGGTGCAGTCGCGCATCAAGGAACTGGAGAAGATCGAGCGCATCGAGATTCCTCCGGAAGAGAAGTCGATCCACTTCCGCTTCCCGCAGCCGAAGGCGTCGGGCCGGGTGGTGGCCGAATTCACGGGAGTGGAAAAGGCATACGGCACACGGACCATCCTGCGGGACGTGAACTTCACCATCGAGCGCGGCGACCGCGTGGCGCTGGTGGGCGTGAACGGCGCGGGCAAGTCCACGCTGATCAAGCTGCTGGCCGGCACCGAGGCGCTGACGCGCGGCGATTACCGCATCGGCCACAACGTGCAGCCGGATTATTTCGCGCAGGACCAGTACAAGGAACTGGATCCGGACTCGCGGATGCTGGACGACCTGGCTTCCGTCGCCAACGGCAAGACCGTCACCGAGCTACGCAGCCTGCTGGGTTGTTTCCTGTTCAGCGAAGACGACGTCTTCAAGCAGATCGGCGTGTTGAGCGGCGGCGAGCGCAATCGCTATGCGCTGGCCCGGATGCTGCTGAATCCGTCGAACTTCCTGCTGCTGGACGAGCCCACCAACCACCTGGACCTGCGGGCCAAGGACGTGCTGCTCGAATCCCTGCGCGAGTTCAGCGGCACGCTGGTGTTCGTCTCGCACGACCGCTACTTCATCGACAACCTGGCCACGAAGGTCTTCGAGATCGAGGGCGGGGAAGTGAGGGTGTTCGCGGGCAACTACGAGGACTACCTCTACCGCAAAGGCGGCGGCTCGCCTGTCGTTGAGGCGGCTCCCGAGCAGCGTCCCCTGGAGACGGCCGAGCCCCTCAAGGGCGAAGCAGGCAGGAAGAGCCGCCTCAATCCGCTGAAGCTGAAGCAACTGGAAGACCGCGCCGCGCAGCTTGAAGGTGAGTCGGTGAGCATCGAAACTGAAATCGCCGGCCTGGAAGAGGCGCTGCAGAACTTCGTCAGCGCCGAGGAGACGAAACGGCAGATGGACCTGCTGGAGCAGCGCCGCGAGCGGCTCGCGCAGGTTCTCTCCCGGTGGGAGGCCGTCTCGATGGAACTTGAGGAGGCGCGCTGAGATGATTCCGATCACGCGCCGCCTGGCTGCGCTCCTGCTCCTTGCCGCCGGCTGGATTTCCGCGCAGCGCGTGGTGATGGTCTCCTTTGACGGACTGGGCTACCAGACATTCACGAAAGACCCGGTGGCCGCGGAGTTGACGGTGCTGAGGGACTCTTCGCGCCGCGGCGTCACGGCCGAAGGGATGCAGGCGGCGTTCCCTTCCACCACGGCCAACTCGCACGCCGCGCTGTGGACCGGCTGCTATGGCGACGCGAACCACATCACCGCCAACGCTCCGCCCGTGTTGCCGCGCGCCGGCCACACGTCGCTGGAGCGCGGCAACGGTTTCCGCGCCACGCAACTGGCCTCTGAAACGATCTGGGTGACGGCGGCGAAGGCCGGTCTGCCCGCCGTGGCCCACCAGCCCACGCAGGGCTTCCCGTTCACGCCGATGAACAGCGCGCCCGGCGCGGTGGTAGTGAATGGCTACCAGACGGAGATGCTGGCGCCGCACGCGCTTTGGACGCAGGCCGGCGGAGCGAAGCAGGCCGACGGCTCATGGGTCTTCAGGCACGGGCCGGCCGCCTTTCGCGTGGAGCGCCTGAAGAGCGGGCTGCGAATCACGGAACAGTCTTCCCGCGCATTGGTCACGGTGCGCGCGGCGCCGCTCGAAGCGGAGCCTCCGCGCCGCCGCTCGCTGGCTCGCCGCTTCAGCGCTGGACTCTACGTGGCGAGCCCCAAGCCGGCCGTGCTCTACTTCCGCCTCTTTTCTCTGGCCGCTGGCGATTTCCGGCTGTACGTCACGCCGTGTCACGAACTCGGAGTGTCCGTGCCCGCGCCTGAAATTTTCCAGGCCGCCGGCGGGTTCATCGGCAACGGGCCGCACGCGCTATTGGCCGGCGGCAAGATCAGCGAAGAGGAATACCTGGAGGCGATGGAGCTGGTCATCCGGCAGTTGACGCGCCACGCGGCGTGGCTTGACCGCCGCTTCCATCCGCGCTTCCTGCAGAGCTACCTGCCGTTCCCCGACGAGATCGACCACGAGTGGCTGCCCGCGGCGCGCGCCGGCTCGGCCGCGCATCAAAGATGGCGCCGCTGGGGCTACATCGCGGTGGACCGCGGGGCGGCGGAGTTCGCCAAGCTGGCCGGAAAGAGCGACTACCTGCTGTGGGTCTCCGATCACGGCATGACTCCGGTGGACAAGTCCGTCGCCGTGGGCAAGGTGCTGAACGACGCGGGCCTCGACGGCTCGGCATCCTACCTCTACAACTCGATCCTCGTGAACACCGCGGACTGGAAGGGCGGCAGCGTGCCGCTGGAGAATCGCGCGGCCGTGGTGGAGCAGGCTCGCCGCGCCCTGAGCGCCGTGCCGGCCATCACGGAGTTCTTCACCCCGGAGCGGCACGGCGCGCAGTATGGCATCGGCGGCCCGGCGGGCGGCGACCTGTACTTCGATCTGGCCCCGGGCTATGCGGCCTCGCCGCGGACCACGGGCGCGCTGATCGAGACCTCCAAGCCGCGCGGCGTGCACGGTTTCCTGCCGGCGCGGGAAGATATGCAGGCCATCTGCATCCTGGCCGGACCCGGCGTCGCGCCGGCTTCGCGCTGGCCGCGCATCCGCTCCGTGGACGTCGCTCCCCTGATCGCCGATCTGCTGGGGATCGCCCCGGCGGCCGGGACGCAGGGCGTTTCGCCCCGCAGAGCGCGGGCCGGCCGCTGACTCAGTCCTGTTCGGCCTTCTTCCACCACTGCTCGAACAGTCCCTCCATGGCTTCGCCGAAGCCGGAGTGGTCGAAGACGACGGACGTCCAGGCGGGGCGGGTGATGACGGGGTCGAGCAGCGCGACGAGGCCTTGCGTGGCGTCGAAGACGGCGAGCTTCATCGGCAGCGACGGCACGGTGCGCACCTCGATGCCGCAGGAGCTGTAGTCGGCGATGCGGGAAGCGTGCTCTTCGGTGTCGCCGCCGGTCTCCAGGATGATGCGGCACCGCACGCCGCGCGCGGCGGCCTGCTTCACCAGTTGCTCGTCGAGCGGATCCACCGCGTAGGGCGGACGGGAAAACTCGATGTAGGACAGGCCCACGCCGCTGAGCATGGACCGGTAGTGGACGGCCACCTGCGACGGGTCGTTGACGATCCGCAGGTAGTCGAGCGTGCCCTTGCCGCCCTGCCCTTCGGTGTAGGCGGCCTTCAGCTCGGAGGCCAGCGACTGGCCGTGGCGCCGCTGGTCCTCGAGCTGCTGCTCCATCTGCTCTTTCTGGCGTTCCAGGTAGGCGGGCACCGCTAGGCCGGGTTCGACGGCCGAGAACAGCTTGGTCTTCTCCTGCACCACCTGCGCGAAGCCCTTCTCCACCAGGCTGTCGAGGACTTCGTAAATCTTCTGACGCGGCACCCTGGCGCGCGACGCCAGTTCCAGGGCCTTGAACCGCGGGTGCCCTACCAGCACCAGGTACGACCGTGCCTCGTATGCGTTCAGTCCCACCTGTTGCAGGCGGCGCCAGAACCGCTCGTATTCGACTTCTGCCAGTTCCCTTGCCATTCCGGGTATCTGCCTCAGGCACAAACATATATCACATGCGCACCACCGGCGGGTGAAAACCGGCAAGGCGTTGAACCGCGGGGAACGGCCGGCGCATCTCACAGTCATGGATGCACACCGCTGGGAGCTTCCGCGCACTCTGGGCGCACTGCGGCAAAGCCGGTGGCATGAGGCCCTGCTGGCCCGGCGCAGCGTCAAGGACGAGATCCGTGGGAACCTGATCCGAAAACTGCGCAGCCGCGAGGAGTTGTTCCCAGGCGTGCTCGGCTACGAAGACACCGTGGTTCCGCAGATGGTAAACGCGATCCTGTCGCGCCACAACTTCATCCTGCTGGGCCTGCGGGGGCAGGCGAAGACGAGGCTTCTTCGCCTGCTTACCACTCTGATGGACCCCTTCCTGCCGTATGTGGCCGGGTCCGAGGTCCGGGATCACCCCTACTACCCCATCAGCAAGCAGGCCCGGCAACTTTTGCTGGAGATGGGCGAGGAGACGCCCATCGAATGGTTGACGCCGGAGGAGCGCTACGTCGAAAAGCTGGCCACGCCGGACGTCACCATCGCCGACATGATCGGCGACATCGATCCCATCAAGGCCGCCCGCACGGGCCTGCACATCTCCGATGAGCTGACCGTGCACTACGGGCTGCTGCCGCGCGCCAATCGCGGGATCTTCGCCATCAACGAACTGCCCGACCTGGCGGGGAAAATCCAGGTAGGGCTGTTCAACGTCCTGCAGGAAGGCGACGTGCAGATCAAAGGCTACCCGCTGCGCATGCCGCTGGACGTGCTGATGGTCTTCACGGCGAACCCGGAAGACTACACGGCGCGCGGCAAGATCATCACGCCGCTGAAGGACCGCATCGGGAGCGAGATCCGGACGCATTACCCGATGACGGTGGAGCAGGGCATGGCCATCACGGGGCAGGAGGCGTGGGTGGAGCGGCCCCAGGAGGTGCGCGTCCGCATTCCCGCCTACCTGCGGGAACTGATCGAGACTCTGGCCTTCGTCGCGCGCGAAGACAAGCGGATCGACAAGCGCAGCGGCGTGAGCCAGCGGCTGCCGATCTCGGTGCTGGAAAACGCCGTTTCCTCTTCGGAGCGGCGGGCCGTGGTGCTGGGCGAAGACGAGGCCGTGCCGCGCGTGGCGGACATCTATGCGGCCCTGCCGGCCATCACCGGCAAGCTCGAGCTCGAGTACGAAGGCGAGCTGAAGGGCGGAGACGCCGTCGCCCGCGAGCTGATTCGCGCGGCCGTGGCGCGGGTCTACTCCCGCTACTTCGACGGCGTGAACCTGCGCGATACCATCCAGCACTTCAGCAGCGGGCAGACGCTAAAGATCCGCGAGCTGGAATCGGCGGAGTCGATGGTGGAAGCCTTGGGCAAAGTGCCCGGCCTGATGGAGCAGACCCGGCACCTGGGGCTGACCGGGAACGAGTGCGACGCGGTGCGCGCCGCGGCCGGAGAATTCATCCTCGAAGGGCTGTACGCCCAGAAACGCATCGGCCGCAGCGAAGAGCTTGGCTTCCAGGGAGGCGCGCTGGAGAACGCCGGGCCGCGCGAGTGGCCGTTGGAGGCCGAGGATGAAGACGAGTGGCCGCCGCGCCGCCGCAAGGACCGCCGGCGCAACTTCAACTAGGCCATGAAACGCATCCGCTACGGGCCGTACGAGGACGACGACCTCGGGCTGAGCGCCGAGGACCTGATGGAGATGCTCGGGGACCTGCTGCTCGACAGCGGCTTCGACGGCTTCTCCGAGGTGACCCTGGACCAGTTGCGGGAGGCGCTGCGCCGGGCGCTGGAAGGGCGCGGCGTGCAGGACCCGGCGCGCATCGAACAGGCGCTGGACGGGCTGCTGGCGAAGCTCGAAGAGGAAGGCTACATCAGCACGGAGGAGCGCCGGGAGCAGGTGCGCGTGCAGGTGACGGACAAAGGCGTGGACCTGCTGGGCTTCAAGACGCTGAAGGACCTGCTGGGCGCCCTTGGCAGGGCCTCTCCGGGAGCGCACGATACGCGGCACGCCTCCACCGGCATCGAATCGGCCGGCGGCTCGAAGCAGTGGGAGTTCGGCGACGCTCTGAATCTGGACGCCACGGCGACGCTGTTTTCTGCCATTCAGCGTGAAGGGCTGCAGGTGCCGCTCAACCTGGAAGAGCGCGACCTCCACGTCCATCAGAGCGACTACCAGAGCTCCTGCGCGACGGTGCTGCTGCTCGATTGCAGCCACTCGATGATCCTTTACGGGGAAGACCGCTTCACGCCGGCCAAGCGCGTGGCGCTGGCGCTGGCGCACCTCATCCGGACCCAGTATCCGGGGGACTCGCTGCGGCTGGTGCTGTTTCACGATACGGCCGAGGAGGTGCGGCTGGGGGACCTGGCGCGGCTGCAGGTGGGGCCCTACTACACGAACACGCGCGACGGCCTCATCCTGGCCCAGAAGATCCTGGCCGGCGAGCGCAAGGAGATGAAGCAGATCGTCATGATCACCGACGGCAAGCCCTCGGCGTTGACGCTCGAGGACGGGCGCATCTACAAGAACCCCATGGGGCTCGACCCGCTGGTGATCAGCCGCACGCTGGAAGAAGTGGGCCGCTGCAAGCGGGCCGGCATCGTGATCAACACCTTCATGCTGGCGCGGGACTACGCCCTGGTGCAGTTCGTGCAGCGGGTGACGGAGATGTGCCGCGGCAAGGCCTACTTCACCACGCCCGACAACCTGGGCGCGTACCTGATGATGGACTTCCTGGCGCGGAAGACGCGGACCATTCACTGAACTCCGGACGGGCGGTTCCCGATCCTCACCCCCGCGCCGGGTATCGTGGAGGAATGGTCACTCTGGAGAATGTGCAGTCCGCGCTGTCGAGAATCCGGGAGTCGATCCGGCTCACTCCGCTGACGCACTCTGAGTCGCTGTCGCACAGCGCCGGCAATCAGGTGTTCCTCAAACTGGACAACCTGCAGCGCACGGGCGCCTTCAAGGAGCGGGGCGCGCTGAACCGCATTCTCTCGCTCAGCGCGGAAGAGCGGCAGCGGGGCGTTGTGGCGGCGTCGGCGGGCAACCACGCCCAGGCGGTGGCCTATCATTCCGGGTTGCGCGGCATCCGCGCCACCATCTGCATGCCGCTGGCCACGCCGCTGGTGAAGGTGTCGGCGACGCGCGGCTTCGGCGCGGAGGTGGTGCTGGTGGGCCGCAACTACGACGAGGCCTACGAGGCCGCGCTGCTCACCTGCCAGGAGCAGGGCGCCACGTTCCTGCATCCCTTCGACGATGAGGACGTCATTGCCGGCCAAGGCACGCTGGGACTCGAAATGCTGGCGCAGAACCCGGCGCTCGACGCCATCGTGGCGCCCATCGGCGGCGGCGGACTGCTGGGCGGGCTCAGTTGCGCCGTGAAGGAGATCAACCCGCGGGTGGCGATTATCGGTGTGCAGGCGGCGCGCCTGGCCTCGATGAAAGCGGCGGTGGAGAATGGCTCGCCGGTGACGGTCCCCGCAGCCACCACCATCGCCGACGGCATCGCCGTGCGCCGGGCCGGCGAAAAGACTCTGCCCCTCATCGCCCGCTACGTGGACGAGATCGTCACTGTGGAGGAAGAGGAGATCGCCAACGCGATCCTGCTGCTGCTGGAGCGTGAAAAGATCCTGGCCGAAGGCGCCGGCGCGGCGGCGCTGGCCGCGGTGTTGCAGCGCAAGATCCCGCAGCAGGGCAAGCGCGTCGGAGTGCTGGTGTGCGGCGGCAATATCGACGTCACGCTGCTGTCCCGCATCATCGAGCGCGGCCTGGTGAAGGACGGCCGCCTGGTGCGGCTTCGGATCCATCTCACGGACCATCCCGGAGCTCTGCGCCGGCTGTGCGAGGTGATCGAGCAGCACAAGGCGAACATCGTGGAGACGCAGCACGACCGCGCCTACTACGGCGTCAACCTGGGGGACACCGTCATCGACGTCACCATGGAGACGCGCGGGCCCCAACACATCCAGGAGCTGATGGCGGCCCTCAGCTCCGCCGGCTACGCCCACGAACGCGTGCAGTAAGAGTTACCATAATGACTCCAGGAGGCCATATTCCCATGAAGAAACTGCTGATCTGCCTGGCGGCTTTCGCGCTGGCCGCGTCCGCCCAGGATAAGAAACTGATGCACTGCTTCGCCTTTACCCAGATCGACGCCGCCACGCCGGCTGACTGGGACGCCTTCGCCAAGGCCACCGACGCACTGCCGTCCAAGATTCCGGGCCTCGGCAAAGTGTGGCACGGCAAGCTGGCGCGGCCCATGGCGCTGACCGAGGTGGAAGGCCAGGTGGACCCGGAAGCCCGCAAGAAGCTGGCGGCAGGCGAAACCGTTACCCTCCCGGTGAAGACCCTGCGCCGGCAGTACGGCGTGTGCATGGAATTCTCCAACCAGGACGCGCTGAAGGCTTATGCCAAGCACCCCGCCCACGATGCCTGGATGAAAGTGTACGAAAAGGTCCGCGTTTACGGCACCACGACCATCGACATTCTGCCGTAATCGCCTGCCGCCAGAGCGATAGCATTCCGGGGCGGCCGCGCGCGAATGGGACAGATCCGCTGAGTCCCCGCTGGGCCGCCCTTTCCGCGTCCTGCCTCGCCCGGGCCTCCGTCATGGATCTGATCCGGAGCCCGGCGCCGGCCGCGCACAAGCCGCCGAAAAAACGAAAAGCCGGCTGGGAGGCCGGCGTTCGCAGGTTTCGGAGGAAAGTCCGGCTGAAAGGCTAGTGGGCGTCTCCGCCGCAACAGCCCGATCCGCCCTTGCCGGGACCGGCCTTCTTGGCGAGGGCGTTCATGAGGCGCTGGTGGATGGGGTCCGGCAGGGCCTGCGCTTCCATGCCCTTGTACACCTGGATGGTCTTGCGAGTCGTGTCGCAGATCACCCAGCAATTGGGGCATTCGTTGATGTGCTTTTCGAGTTCGGCGCGAAGAACGGGGTCCGTTGTTTCGTCCAGGAAGTCGTTCAGCTCGCGCAGGAAGTCCTTGCACGTGACCATTTCATTTCGCGTATCCAAGGATCTGCTCCCCTTTCCGTTTGAAGACGCGAGTGAGCTTCTCTCGGAGCTGAAGCCGGGCGCGCAAGAGGCGGCTCTTGACGGCGGCGATAGAGAGACCCAAAACTTCGGCGGTCTCCTCGGTGCTCAATTCCTCGACATCACGAAGGATGAAAACCGTGCGAAAAATGGGCTTGAGGCTGTCGATGGCCTTGTCCAGGATTTGCCTGATCTCTTCCTGGCTGTAGCGCAACTCGGGATTGTCGTCCCACACAGCGATCTCGCGCACGATCGGTTCCTCTTCTGTTTCGATGTTTTCATCGAGCGAAACGGTTCGATCAGATTTGCGCTTTCTGAGCTTCATCAGGCTTTCGTTCACCGCGATCCGGGTCAGCCAGGTGTAGAACTTGGACTGCCCCTGGAAGGAATCGAGGTGCTCGAAGGCCTTGAGGCACGCTTCCTGCAGGACGTCTTCCGCGTCTTCGTCGTTCTGGGTGATCTGGCGGGCCATGCGGTAGACACGCCGCTCGTACTTGCCGATCAATTCGCCGAAGGCGGCGACTTCGCCCCTCTTCGCGCGCTCAACCAGCAGCATCTCCGCCGAAGCTGGCTCCAAGGCGGCGGAGACCTCCGGGTGTTCATTCTCCATGATGAAACTGGCTCCGATCACAGGATAGCAGCCTCCATGCGGCCAGGACCGGGAGACTGCGCCCCAACGGCATGATAGGCTGGAATTTACCCCGCAAAACAATGAGTGAAACGCTATCCATCACGCTGCCGGACGGCAGTATCCGGGCCGTACCCGCCGGGACGACCCCGCTCGACATCGCCCGTTCCATCGGCCAGCGCCTGGCCGACGACGCCGTCGTGGCGCGCGTCGACGGCGCCCTGTGGGACCTGACCCGCCCCCTGGAGAAGGACTCCGCGCTGGAGATCCTGACCTCCAGGAACCCGGAAGCGCTCGAAGTCTACCGGCACTCCACCGCCCACCTGCTCGCCGCGGCCGTGCTCGAACTCTATCCTGAAACCAAGCTCGGCATCGGTCCGCCCATCACGGACGGCTTCTACTACGATTTCGACCGCCCTGTCGCCTTCACGGCCGAGGATCTCGAGAAGATCGAAAAGAGGATGGCGGAGATCCGGGACCGCGACCTGCCGTACGAGCGAAAGATGGTGCACAAGGACGAAGGTCTGGAGAAGTACCGCGGCCTCGGGGAGCCGATGAAGTGCGAGCTCATCGAGGAGCGAGCCGACGCCATCTTCAGCGAGTACACCCTCGGACCGCATTTCATCGATTTCTGCCGCGGGCCCCACGTGCCCAGCACGAAGCGGCTGAAGGCCTTCAAGCTCCTATCCATCGCCGGCGCTTACTGGAAAGGCGATGAGAAGCGCCAGCAGCTCCAGCGCATTTACGGCACCGCCTGGTTCTCTCAGAAGGAGTTGGACGAGTACCTGCACAAGCAGGAAGAGGCGCGGAAACGGGATCATCGCGTTCTCGGCAGGCAGTTGGGGCTGTTCGCGGTTGACGAGAAGGTGGGGCAGGGCCTGATCCTGTGGAAGCCCAAGGGCGCCGTGATCCGGCAGGAGTTGCAGACGTTCATCAGCGAGCACCTGCGGCGGCAGGGGTACATGCAGGTTTTTACGCCGCACATCGGGAAGCTGGACCTCTACCGGACCAGCGGGCACTTCCCTTATTACGCCGACAGCCAGTTCCCGCCGCTGGTGGATCGGGAGCAGATCGCCAGGCTCGCCCATGAAGGCTGTTCCTGCGCGACGTTGTCCAACCGGCTGGAGAGCGGTGAGATCGACGGGTTTCTGCTGAAGCCCATGAACTGCCCGCACCACATCAAGATCTTCGACAGCGATCCCCACAGCTACCGCGACCTGCCGATCCGGCTGTCGGAATTCGGCACGGTGTACCGGTTCGAGCAGAGCGGCGAACTGGGCGGCATGACGAGAGTGCGCGGCTTCACGCAGGATGACGCCCATATTTTCTGCACGGAGGACCAGGTGCCGGCGGAGGTTGCGGGCTGCCTTGAACTGGTCAAGGTGATCTTCGGCACGCTGGGCATGAAGGATTACAGGGTGCGCGTGGGACTGCGCGATCCGGACAGCGCCAAATACGTCGGCGATTCCGGCCAGTGGGACCGCGCCGAGCAGGCGTGCAAAGACGCCGCCAAGTCCCTCGGGGTGCCCTTCTCCCTGGAGCCTGGCGAGGCCGCGTTCTACGGCCCTAAGATCGACTTCGTCGTCCAGGACGTCATCGGCCGCGAGTGGCAGCTCGGCACCGTGCAGGTGGATTACCAGCTTCCGCAGCGGTTCGACCTCAACTACACTGGCGCCGACAATAAGCTGCACCGCCCGGTGATGATCCACCGCGCGCCGTTCGGCAGCATGGAGCGTTTTGTCGGTGTGCTGATCGAGCACTTCGCCGGAGCGTTCCCGGTGTGGCTGGCTCCAGTGCAGGCGGTGGTGCTG
>DAHVTI010000149.1 GCA_027324255.1 Bryobacterales bacterium
GGAGCAGCGAGGAACGGTCGTCGATCAGATTCGAAAGAGGGTCGGTCATGGGTACCTCCTGCTCTGACAGTATCACATACTTTAAGAAGAAGGCCACAAAAAAGAGAAACCCGCTTTCCTTCACTCCTGCGTCGCGCACCCAGGGGCCAGCGAAAGATTGACTCACGGAAGCCGATTCATATATACTCGCGCCAAATGATTTTCAGGAGGTCGAGTCTGTGACTCTCAACCGGAAACTGTCTACATTCCTGGCGCTGGCTCTCGTAACGGGGATGGCCTCCGCGCAGGAAACACGTTCGATGTTGTTCGGGCGAGTATTGGACCCTCAGGGCTCCGCCATCGTGGGTGCTTCGGTGGCAGTGAGAAACGCCGAAACAGGCGTCACCCTGAACTACAAAACAAACGACACAGGCTACTACGAAGCCAACCTGCTGATGCCGGGGCAGTACGAAATCACGGCCGAGCAGCCGGGCTTCAAAAAGATGGTGCGCAAGGGCGTTACGCTGCCCGTTTCGTCGCGGATTGAAGTGAACCTGTCGATGGAGCTGGGCGGGGTGACGGAGACGGTGTCCGTGACGGCCGAGGCGCCGCTGCTGGAGACCAACGCCGTCTCTTCCGGGCGCGTGCTGGACAACAGGACGGTGATGGAGCTGCCGGTGATGGGCAACAGCGCGATGCTGCTGGTGAAGCTGACGCCGGGCATCCAGACGAGCGGCGTGAACAACTACCTGGCCCTGCACTCCAACGTCGGCGCGTCGGACTACAACGTGGGCGGCAACGTCGGCGGCAACTCGTGGACGCTGGACGGCTCGCCGAACCAGGGGCCATCGCGCCGCACGGCGTACCTGCCCTACACGGACGCCGTGGCCGAGTTCAAGGTGGAGACGAGCAATTTCGACGCCGGCATCGGCCAGACTTCGGGCTCCTCGATTTCGATGATCTCGAAGTCAGGCACGAACGACTTCCACGGCACGGCCACCTGGCAGCACTGGCAGCAGCGCTGGCAGGGTACGCCGTTCTTCGTGAAGAAGAACTACTATTCCAAGATCGCGGCGGCCGAGGCCGCCGGCAACACGGCGCTGGCCAACGATCTGCGCAGCCAGGACAAGCAGCCCACGGGGCGCTCGAACAACTGGGGCGCTTCGGGCGGCGGCCCGCTGATCATTCCCAAGGTGTACGACGGCCGGAACCGTCTGTTCTGGTTCTTCACCTACAACGCGTTCAAGGACGTGAAGGTGGAAGACGCGGCCAACTTCAACCGCACGGTGCCGACGCTGAAGATGCGCGATGGCGATTTCAGTGAGATGCTGGCGCTGCAGAACCCGCAGCGCTACATCATCTACGACCCGACGTCGATCACCGCGGATCCGGCGCGTTCTTCCCACTTCATCCGCACGCCGTTCGCCGGGAACGTCCTGCCGAAGAGCCGCGTCGTCAACCCCGCTTTCGAGACGTACAAGAAGATCTATCCTTTGCCCAACGTGGCCATCCCCGCCGGCCAGGATCCGGTGAACAACTACCTGGCGTCGCAGACTCCCTACAACTGGGACTACAAGGCCTATTCCAACCGCGTGGACTACCAGCTCAACGACAAGTGGCGCATGTACGGCCGCTGGTCGTTCAACGAGTTCGGGCCGGAAGACCGCGGAGACTGGGTGTATGAAACCGCCCGCGGCCTGAACCCCAACGGTCTGGTGCGCAACAACAAGGGCGGCAACGTCGACGTGGTCTATGCGCAGTCTTCGTCGACCATCTGGGACTTCAACGTCGCCTTGAACCAGTTCCGCGAAGGCAATATCCAGGCCAAGGCCTGGACGTTCAAGCCGAGCGACGCGGGGCTTCCGGCCTACATGGACGCCAAGGCCGGCGACCTGCACATCCTGCCCCAGATGACCATCAACAGCTTCTCCACCGTCAGCCCGAGCGGCATTTCGGTTTGGACGCGCTACCGCAGCCTGACGAGCAAGGCCGAGGTCACCCACATCCGCGGCAACCACTCGCTGAAGGCGGCCATCGACGTGCGCAATCAGTACCGCACGGGCGGCGGCGGCGGCAATACGAGCGGCAACTTCACGTTCAGCGATTACTGGGTGCGGAAGGACGACGACGGCAACTCGCCGCGTTCGGACCTCGGCCGGAGCTGGGCGGCCTTCATGATGGGCATGCCCAACAACGGCTACAGCGTGGCCACCAACGACAGCTACGCCACGCACAACCCCTATTACGGCTGGTTTGTGCAGGACAACTGGCGCGTGACGCCGAAACTGACGTTGAACCTCGGACTGCGCATGGAGTACGAGCTCGGTCCGACGGAACGCTACGACCGCATGATCGGCACGTTCGATCCCAACACCTCCATCCCTCTGGCCAAGAGCGCCGAGGCCAGCTACGCCAAGAGCCCCATCGCGGAGCTGCCCGCTTCCCAGTTCAAGATCGCCGGAGGCAATACCTACGCCGGCGTGAACGGACAGCCGCGGCGCGTCTACCAGAACGAGTTCATGTGGCTGCCCCGCTTCGGCGCGGCCTACCAGATGAACTCGAAGACCGTGCTGCGCGGCGGCTTTGGCATCTTCTACGACACCATCAACGTGCTGAACTTCGGGCCCAACCAGTACGGCTACTCGCGCAGCACGAATCCGATCCTTTCCACCAACTTCGGCCAAACCTGGAACACTCCGGCCGCGGCAAGCCCGGCCGCGGGCCTCAGCCCCATGTCCGATCCGTTCTGGGTGCGGGCCGACGGCACGCGGTTCGACCAGCCGACCCGCGATGCCCTGGGCTCGATGGCCCGCGCCGGCCGGGGCTACGACTACACCGGCTTCAACCAGCCGCACGCCCGCCAGCAGCGCTGGCAGGCCGGCATCCAGCGCCAGCTCTCCAACTCGATGGTGATCACCGCCTCCTACGCTGGCTCGTATTCGAACCACATCTCCCTCCAGACCAAGCTGGACGCGCTGCCGGAACAGTACTGGGCCGATGGGCTGGTGAGGAACGACGCCATCGCCAACAGCATGAACGCGAATGTGGCGAACCCCTTCTATATCGCCAACCTCAATCCGGCCGACTACGCTCCGGCGGTGTGGGCCGACATGAACACCAACGGCTTCTTCACCTCGAAGACCATCCGCAAGAACCAGCTCCTGCGGCCGTTTCCGCACATGGCCAGCGGCAACGGGCTGCGCAACACAAGCGATTACGGCTACTACACCCGCTCCGACGAGTTCCAGGTCAACTTCGAGAAGCGTTTCTCCCAGGGCTGGAACATGAACATCGGCTACACGGCGATGAAGCTGCGCGAAGCGGACTTCCGCTTCTACGAATGGGACACCCAGCCGACGGAGCGGACCTCCAACGACGGCCGGCCGCAGCGCCTGGTGGCCACGGCGGTCTACGAACTGCCGTTCGGCAAGGGGCGGCCGTTCCTGAACTCGCTCGCCAGGCCGCTGGACATGCTCATCGGCGGCTGGCAGATGGCGGCCACTTACGAGTGGCAGCCGGGCCCCCTCATCGATTGGAACAACGTGTTCTACTACGGCAACGACCTCGGCGAGATCAACAACGTCACCCGGACCTGGGATACGTGGTTCAACACCGCCAGCTTCGAGAGGAATTCGGCCAAGGGGCCCGCGTCCTACCACCGGCGCGTCTTCCCCACGCGCGTGGCCGGCCTGCGCCGCGACATGACCAACCAGTGGAACGCCAACGTGGCGAAGAACATCCACCTGACCGAACGGGTGAACATGCAGCTTCGCCTGGATGCTCTGAACGTGCAGAACCGTTCGCAGATGAACGCTCCCGTCACGGATCCGTACTCCTCGAACTTCGGCAAGATCACGTCCCAGACCTCGGCCACCAACCGGTGGATTCAGGTTCAGGCGCGCATCACGTTCTGATCCTCACCGGCAAGTCGAAAAATAACGGCCGGCGGCGTCAACCCGCCGGCCGCTTTTTCGTTTAGGGGAACAGGAGGCAGTACTACAATGAAAACCCTGATCCTCACCATCACCTTCGCCGCTGCTTTTTGCGGCGCGGCGCAGGCGCAGAACGTAGCACAGAGGCAGCAGAACGAAAGGCAGCGCATCGCGCAGGGCGCGCGCAGCGGGGAGCTGACGAAGGGCGAGACGGCGGCGCTGAGCCGCCAGCAGCAGTCCATCCACAACCAGGTGGCGCGCGACCGGCGCGACGGCGGCGGCCTGACGGCCGCCGAGCGGGCGCGGGCCCGGCACCGGCTCGACAACGCCAGCCGCGACATCTACAAGCTGAAGCACAACCGCCGCACCCGCTAAAATCCCCGCTAAAATCCCCGCTAAAATCAAGGTGTGATCCGCTGCGTCATCTTCGACCTGGGGCGCGTCCTGGTGCCCTTTGATTTCCAGATCGGCTACAGGCTCATGAGCGAGCACTGCGGCCTGACGCCGGAGGAGGTGCGGCGGCGCATCTCCTCCGACGGGCTGGTGAAGGGCTTCGAATCGGGCGAGTTCGACGAGTTCGAGTTTCACCGCCGCCTGGAAGGGCTGCTGGAAACGAAGGTGACGCACGAGCGTTTCCGCGAAATCTGGTACAGCGTCTTCCTGCCGCACACCCTCATCCCGGAGAGCATGGTGGCGGGCATCCGGCGCAACCTGCGCACGGTGTTGCTCTCGAATACCAACCCGATCCACTACTCGATGCTCTACGAGCGCTTCCCCATCCTGCGGCACTTCGATGCCTACATCCTGAGCCACGAAGTGGGCGCCATGAAGCCGCTGCCGAAGATCTACGAGGCGGCCATCCGCGCCGCCGGGTGCGAGCCCGCCGAGTGCTTCTTCACCGACGACGTCCCCGAATACGTGGAAGGCGCAAAGCGCGCCGGCATCGATGCCGTGCAGTTCGAAAGCTGCGAGCAGATTCAGCGGGAACTGAAGGCGCGCGGCGTCAGTTGGGACTGAAGCCCGCGGCCCGCATCAGAGCAGCGCGGCGTCGAGCGTCTGGGGCCCATCCGGCGGCGCGGGCGCGGCTGCCTCCGGCTCAGCCGTGGCGGGCAGCCCGCCGTTCAAGTACGCGCGCAGTTGCGCGTCCTCGCCGTCGAACAGCGAATCCACCAGCTCGCGCACGGCCAGGCGGCGGATCTCGTCGCGGCTCACCACCGGCTGATAGAGGAACGAGCGGCCCACCTTGCGGCGCGTCAGCACCTGCTTGCGCGTCAGGCGGTCGAGCATCGTCATCACGGTGGTGTAGGCCAGCGACTTCCGGGACGCCAGGTGGTCGCGCACCGCCTGCACGTTCGCCTCGCCCAGGATCCACAGCGCGGTGAGGCACTGCAGCTCGAGCGGCGGCGGAATTTCGCGGGCGGTCCGTCCCCTGCGCACTAGTTCTCCTTTTTCCCGTCGAGTGCCGACATCAGCGCCTGGCCGAACATGGAGGACTGTTTCGCGGACTGGGCGTTGCCGGCCGCCGGCGTTTTCGATGCCGGCTGGGGCGGCGCTTCGGCCAGGTATTTCTCCTTGTCGAGGATGCTCCTCTCCAAGGCCGCATTGTACCCGGTCCAGAGGCCCGGCGTGGCGCGGTCCCGTTCCAGCATGCCGAACATGGCGGTCATTTTTGAGTCGAGATTGTCGAGGTGGTGCAGCAGCAGCGCTTCGGGAAAGACGGGCAGCTTGGGACTGCCGAACTCGAGCTGGCCGTGGTGGCTGAGGATCAT
The DNA here is from genome assembly GCA_027324255.1 of Bryobacterales bacterium. Classification (GTDB taxonomy): domain Bacteria; phylum Acidobacteriota; class Terriglobia; order Bryobacterales; family Bryobacteraceae; genus Paludibaculum. Next base: position 5,681 of record DAHVTI010000149.1, read on the forward strand.
GTGCTCCACCAGGCTGCGCAGCTTGGGCGGAAAGCCGGGGGGCAGGTGGTCGGCCACCATGCGCAGGCCGATCTGCATGTGGCCCAGCAGTCCGCCTTCGGTGGAGTAGGCGAAGCTCCGCGAGTACTCGAGCTCCGAGATCTTGCCGATGTCGTGGAGGATGACGCCCGTGAGCAGCAGGTCCTCGTCGATGCCCGCGTAGTGGCGCGCCGTCGCGCGCGCCAGCGTGCAGAGGCTGAGCACGTGCTCCAGCAGCCCGCCCAGCCAGGCGTGGTGAATGCCCTTGGCGGCAGGCGCCTGCCGGTAGCGGGCGGCGATCTCCGGGTCGCCGAACAGATTGTCGAGCAGGCCCTTCAGATGGGGGTTCGAGAGCGAGGCGATGATGGCCTGCAGCTCGGCGAACATCTCCTGCGGGTCGCGCCGCGAGGCCGGCAGGAAATCGGCCAGGTCCACGTCGGTGTCCGGGACGCGCTGCAGGCTGTGTACGGTGAGCTGCAGCCGGTTCTGGAAGAGCTGGGTCTCACCCTTGACCTTGATGAAGTCGTCGCGCTCGAAGGAGTCCATGACGCCGGCGACGTTGTCCCACATCTTGGCGTCGATGTCGCCGCTGCGGTCCATGAGGGTCAGCGAGAGGTAAGGCTCGCCGGTGCGCTTCTGGCGCACCTCCTTGGACTGCACGAGAAAGATGGCCTGGACGCCTTGGCCCGGCGCCAGGTCCCTGCACATGGGGCTCTTCATGGCCTGGAACTACTTGCTGGAGGACTTGCGTGAATCCATGATGGAGGTGCCCGGGATCGGCAGCATGTATAGCAGCCGCTTCACGCGGGCCGTGGCCGCCACCTCTTCCTTGGTGACGGTTTCGGCGCGCAGCATGGCCGGATCGTTCCAGGTGGTACGCTGGCCGGGCGCGGCCCCGGTGTCGGAGTAGTCGTCGCGGATCTCGAGAAACGCATTCTTGCGCAGCTCGGTGAGGTACTCGCGCATCTTCGGGCCCACCTGCTGTTGGGCGAGGCGTTCGCGGATTTCGCCTTCCACGTCGCCGAGTTCCGCCTGGCCCTCTTTCTGGTGATCTTCCACGCGCAGGATCAGCCAGCCGGCGTCCACCCGGATGGGATCGGTGACGTAGCCGCGAGGCCTGTCCCAGACCATGTCTTCCATGTCCTTGCGGAGGATGCCTTTCTCGAACGGATCCAGCATGCCGCCCTGCTTGGCCGTTTGGCCGTCGGAATTGTCGCGGACCAGGTCCGTGAAGCGCTCGCCGCGGCGCGCGCGGGTCACCAGGTCCTTGGCCTTCTTTTCGGCCGCGGCCTTGCCGGCGGCGTCCTTGCCGGCGTCGCTCACCAGCAGCTCGCGCAGGAACACCCGCTCCTTGCGCACGAAGTTCTTCTTGTTCTTCTCGTAGAACGCCGCGACTTCTTCCTTCGGGATGTTGACCTTGCTGTAGACCTCCTGGCCGATCACGCGGTTGGTCAGGATGCTGTTCTTGGCCTCGGCCTTGAAGTCCTCGTAGGTCATGCCCGTCTGCTCGCGGATCCAGGACTGGAACTTCTCCGGGTCGGCGATCTTGTTCTCCAGTTGGATGCCGCCCAGGTACTTGGTCACCTCGGCGTCGACGTTGATGTCGAGCTCCTTGCCGCGCTGGATCAGCAGCAGGTTGTCGATGCGGTCGCGGAGAATGTCCTTGTCCGCCTGCTTCATGGCGTCCGCGATCTGCTGCGGGTTGAGGCCCCGCTGGCGGAGGTTCATTTCCATCTCGCGCCGGGCGCGGTTCAGGTCGCTGCGGGTGATGATGTCGCCGTTCACTTTGGCGACGATCTGCTCCACCACAACGGTGTCGGCGGCCGGCAGCGAAGCCGGCGCGAGAGCGCCCGCACAGAGAGCCAGAACACAAATCCTCATACTGTCATTATGGCTGAGCGGGGCGGCCCCGTGCAGCCGCCCCAGCCGCCCCGGCCTCAACGGACTTTCCACTTCGACGACAGCGCCGACAACTGGTCGTCCACGGTCCGCTGCGGCGGCTGTGGGCGGCGCGGCGGAGCCGGCGCGGGGCCCATCAGGGCCTTCATCGACAGCGCGATGCGCCGTGTCTTTGCGTCGGCGCTGAGTACTTGCACCTTGACGATCTGCCCGACCTTCACCACCTCGCCCGGGTCCTGCACGTAGCGGTTCGACAGCTCGCTGATGTGCACGAGCCCGTCGTGGTGCACGCCCACGTCCACGAAGGCGCCGAACTTGGTGACGTTGGTGACGACGCCTTCCAGAGCCATGCCCGGCTGCAGATCCGTGATCTCGCGCACGTCGTCCTTGAACGCCGGCGCTACGAATTTGTCGCGCTGGTCGCGGCCCGGCTTGCGCAGCTCTTCCAGGATGTCGTTGAGCGTGTAGACGCCGGCCGTGATCCTGCCCTTCTCCACGTTCTCCAGCAGCCTGGGCTCGCGAATGATCTGCTCGACGCCCACGCTGAGCAAGCCGGCGATCTGCTCCACCACGGGGTAGGACTCCGGGTGCACGGCCGTCATGTCCAGCGGGTTCGCCGCCCCGCGGATGCGCAGAAAGCCGGCCGCCTGTTCGAAGGTCTTCGGCCCGATGCCCGGCACCTCGGTGAGCTGCGCGCGCGAGCGGAAGCGCCCGTTGGCGTTGCGGAACTCGACGATCTTCTGCGCCGTGCGCTCGGTGATGCCCGCCACGTAGCGCAGCAGCGCCCAGGAAGCCGTGTTCAACTCCACGCCCACGCGGTTCACGCAGCTCTCGATCACCGCCTCCAGCGACCCCTGCAACTGCTTCTGATCGACGTCGTGCTGGTACTGGCCCACGCCGATGGACTTCGGGTCGATCTTCACCAGTTCCGCCAGCGGGTCCTGCAGGCGGCGGGCGATGGAGATGGCGCCGCGCACGGTCAGGTCCAGGTCGGGGAACTCGGCGCGGGCGATGTCGGAGGCCGAATAGATGGAAGCGCCGCTCTCGTTGACGACGACGCTGAAGACGCCGTCCAGCTTCTCGGCCCGCAGGAAGTCGCGCACGAAGGATTCGGTTTCGCGCGACGCCGTGCCGTTGCCGATGGCGATGGCCCGCACGTTGTGCCTGTCGATCAGCGTCTTCAGCGTGCGCGCCGCGCCGGCCGTGTCGCCCTTCTGCGGGTAGATGACGCTGTGCTCCAGGAACTTGCCCGTCTGGTCCACCACGGCCAGCTTGCAGCCGGTGCGGATGCCCGGATCGACGCCCAGCACTCCGATCTGGCCGGCGGGCGGCGAGAGCAGGAGGTTCTCCATGTTCTCGCGGAACACCCTGATGGCCTCGGCGTCGGCGCGCTTCTTCAGCTCCAGGCGGATTTCGGTCTGGATGGAGGAGTTCAGCAGGCGGCTCCAGCAGTCGTCCACGGCCAGCTCGAGGTGCGGCGCCCAGTCGCCCGGCTCGCGCAGCACATGGCTCTTGAGCCACGTCGTGGCCCGCAGCGGCTCGAGTTCGATCAGGAAGTAGAGGATGTTCTCGCTCTCGCCGCGGCGGATGGCCAGCATGCGGTGGGAAGGGATCTTCCCGGCCGGCTCGCGGTAGTCGTAATACATCTTGAACTTCTCTTGCTCGTCCACGGCGTCGGTCACCTTGCGGCTGGTGACGACGCCTTCGTCGAACATCATCTGGCGCAGCGCCTTGCGGAACTCGGCCGTTTCGCTGATCGTTTCCGCCACGATGTGGCGCGCGCCTTCCAGCGCTTCCTCCACCGTGGCCACGCCCTTTTCGGCGTCGACAAAGGCGGCGGCGAACTCGTTCAGCGGCAGTTCGCCCGGCGCCTGCGCCCACAGGTATTGCGCCAGCGGGTCCAGGCCTTTCTCGCGCGCGATGGTGGCCTTCGTGCGGCGCTTCGGGCGGTAGGGCAGGTAAAGGTCCTCGAGTTCGCTCTTCTCGAGCGTGGCTTCGATGCGGGCGCGCAGCTCCGGCGTCAGCTTGCCCTGCTCTTCGATGGAGGCCAGGATGGTCTTGCGGCGGTCTTCCAGTTCGCGGAAATAGGCCAGCCTCTCTTCGATGGAGCGGATCTGGACTTCATCCAGGTTGCCGGTGGCCTCCTTGCGGTAGCGCGCGATGAAGGGCACCGTGCCGCCTTCATCCAGCAGTTCGATGACCGCGGTGAGGCCCTTCAGCGGGACATTTAGAGTCTGGGCGACGTGCAGGAGAATCTCGGGGGATAAGGACTTCAGTTCAGGCATGGGATAGAGACAAACTCATATGGTAAACGGAAGGGTGGGGGCGGGGTCCAGCGCGGCGATATGTTATAGACTCAAACTGCATTCCCGCAGCCGAAAAGGAGGTCTCTTGAGGCGCGCACTGTTCTCTCTCGTTTTTGCCTCGCTGTTCGCCGTGGCCGCGGATCCGGCCAACAACAGCGCCGAATTCCGCAAGGAGTTCCTGGACAAGTTCCAACGCACCGGGTTGAGCACGACGCCCGGCGACGCCATGATGCTGCGCATCCTCATCGAGGCCCGCGGCGCGAAGCGGGGCATTGAAGTGGGCGCGGCCAGCGGCTACGGCGCCATCAACATGGGCATCGGCTTCGAACGCACCGGCGGCAGGCTGACCAGCGTGGAGATCGACCCGCGGCGCGCCGAGGTGACGCGCCAGAACCTGGCCAAGGTGGGACTCGAGGAGACCTGCTCGGTAGTCACTGGCGACGCCCTGAAAGTGCTGCCCGCGCTTGAAGGCGAGTTCGACTTCATCTTCATCGACGCCGCCAAGCCGGACTACCTGAAATACCTGAAGGCCGTGGAAGCGAAGCTCCGCAAGGGCTCGGTGGTCGTGGCGGACAACGTGATCGTCTCGGCGCGCGCCATGGCCGACTACCTCGAATACGTCCAGAACAGCCCCGATTACGAAACGGTGATCATCCGCTCGTCGATGGAAAAGAACGACGGCATGGCCGTCAGCTACAAGCTGAAGTAGCGTCACGAGGCGAGTTCGGCGATGCGGGCCCGCAGCGCCTGCATCAGCTCGCCGGGAGGCAGAGGCGGTATCGGGACTCTCAGCACGCCGGCCGGCGTGAACTGCGCGCCGGCGGTCTCGCTGACCATCTGCATCAGCCGCCGCGGGTCGATGGCCGCGCCCGGGTGGAACTTGATGTTGACGCCGCCGCCGCGCCGGTCGATGGTTTCGATGCCGCAGCGCGCGGCCATCGTCTTCAACTGCGAGAACTCCACCAGTTGCCGGACGCTATCGGGCGGGTGGCCGTAGCGGTCGTGCAGTTCGGCCAGCAGCGTGGCGGCCTTCTCCGGTTCGCCCGCGTCCGCGATGCGCTTGTAGGCCCGCAGCCGCTGCTGCTCGTCGGCGATGTAGCCGGTGGGGATGCGGATGTCCAGCCCGAGGTTCAGGGACGAATGCACCTCCGGCGCCACCTTTTCGCCGCGCAGCTCGCGCGCGGTCTCGTCCAGCAGCTTCACGTAGGTCTCATAGCCCACAGTGGCGATGTGGCCGTGCTGCTCGCCGCCCAGCAGGTTACCGGCGCCGCGCAGCTCCAGGTCCAGCGCGGCGATCTTGAAGCCGGCGCCGAGGTCGGAGAACTCCTTCAGCGCCGCCAGCCGCTTGCGCGCGATCTCGGTCAGCTCGCTGTCGTTGGGCACCATCAGGTAGGCGTAGGCGCGCCGGTTGGACCGGCCCACGCGGCCGCGCAGTTGGTACAGCTCGCTGAGTCCGTAGTTCTGCGAATTCTCGATGATGATGGTGTTGGCCAGCGGAATGTCCAGCCCGTTCTCCACGATGGTGGTGCACACGAAGACGTCGGCCTCGCGGTGCATGAAGCCCAGCAGGACCTTCTCCAACTCGTCCTCGCCCATCTGCCCGTGGCCCACCGTGACGCGCGCCTCCGGCAGCATCTCCTGGATGGAGGCGGCGCGCGTCCAGATGGACTCCACGCGGTTGTGCACGAAGTAGACCTGCCCGCCGCGCTGCAGCTCCTGCTCGATGGCCGTCCGGATCAGGTCCGGGTTGAACTTCGCGACGACGGTCTGCACGGCCAGCCGGTCCTTGGGCGGCGTCTCGATGACGCTCATGTCGCGCAGCCCCAGCAGAGACATGTGCAGCGTGCGCGGAATGGGCGTGGCCGACATGGTGAGCACGTCCACGCTCTTGCGCATCTGCTTCAGCCGCTCCTTGTGGCGCACGCCGAAGCGCTGCTCCTCGTCCACCACCAGCAGGCCGAGATCGGAGAATTCGACGTCCTTCGAGAGAATGCGGTGCGTGCCGATGACCACGTCCACCTTGCCTGCCGCCAGCTCCGCCAGGGTGGCCTTGATCTCCTTCGCGCTGCGGAAGCGGCTGAGCATCTCCACGCGCACCGGGAACGCCTGCAGCCGCTTGCGGAACGTTTCAAAGTGTTGCAGCGCCAGCACGGTGGTGGGCGCTAGCACCGCCACCTGCTTGCCGTCGCCCAGTGCCTTGAACGCCGAACGCATGGCCACTTCGGTCTTGCCAAAGCCGACGTCGCCGCACAGCAGGCGGTCCATCGGGTGCGGGCTCTCCATGTCGCGCTTGATCTCGGTGACGGCCTGCAACTGGTCGCGCGTGGCGGCGTATTCGAAGGCGTCCTCGAACTCGCGCTGCCAGTTGGAGTCGGCCGAGAAGGGGAAGCCGTCGGCCATTTTGCGCTCGGCGTAGAGCTTCAGCAGCTCTTCGGCCATGTCGCGCATCTTGGCCTTCACGCGCGATTTCGTCTTGGCCCACGTCACGCCGCCCAGCTTGTCCAGCGACGGGGCGGCCTCGCCCGCGCCGCGGAACTTCTGGATCAGGTCCAGCCGCGTCAGCGGGACGTAGAGCCTGGCCTCGCCCGCGTACTCCACCACCATAAAATCTTCCGACGTGCCTTCGCCGGTGATCTGCCGCAGGCCGGTGAACCGGCCGACGCCGTGCTGCGCGTGCACGACGTAGTCGCCCACTTTCAGGTCCAGGCTTTCGGGCGTGAACAGCGCCACGTGCGACCGCGCGCGCGCCGGCTCCGCCGCGTAGTCGCTGGCTTCGAAAAGGTCCTCGCTGCCGACGATGGCAAAGCGGGCGTCGGGGAAAAACGCCCCGCGGCGCACCAGCCCCTGCACCAGGTAGACGCTGGCCATCTCCATGGCCAGGTAGGCGCGGTCGGCCAGGTATTCCGGCGTCGAGCCCTTCAGCTCCATGCCCAGTTGGAAGGGCAGGGAATACTCGCTGAAGATGTCGGCCAGCCGCTCCACTTCCCCCTGCGCCGGCGCGAAGAAGGCCACGCGGCAGCCTTCGGCGGCCAGCCGCCGCGCCTCTTCCACGGCGGCCTTCATGTTGTTGCGGAAGGCCATGCCGGGGCGCGTGCGAATCTCCAGCGGCGCCTGCGCGGCGTGCAGTTCGCCTTCCAGGCCCAGTTCGCGCAGTTCGAGCTCGCGCCTGTCCGGGTGCTGCGCCTGCAATTCCATCCAGTGCAGGAACAACTGTTCCGGCGGGCACGGTGATTGCGCGGCCAGCCCCTCCAGCCGCTTCCACAGCCGCTCGGCCGAGATCTTCAGCGACTCCGGCTCGTCCCACACCACAAGGGGCCTCGTCAGGAGGCCCTCAATCGAAGCTCCGCGCGGCCGCAGCAGCGGCACGGCGAACTCCCAGCCGGGGAACGTCTCGCCGGGCACGATGTCTTCGCGGTCCAATGCGCCGGCCAGTTCGCGCAGCAGCCCGCGCGTGCGCGGCGTCTCCTCCAGCGGCAGCAGCGTGCACTCGTCCACCTTCAGCACGGAGCGCTGCGTCTGCGGGTCGAACCGGCGCAGGCTCTCGATCGCGTCCCCGAAGAACTCGATGCGCACCGGGCGGTGCGCCTCGGCCGGGTAGACGTCGAAGATGCCGCCGCGCGTCGAATACTCGCCCTGCATCTCCACCGGCTCGCGCCGCTCGTAGCCGATGCTTTCGAGGTGCGCGGCCAGGTCGTCCATCGGGATCTCCTCGCCCTGCCGCAGCGTCAGCGCCAGTTGCCGGTAGGCGTCGCGCCCCTCGGTGCGCAGCAGCGCGCTGGCCACGGGCGTGACGGCGATGGAGCACTTCCCGGCCGCCAGGCGGTACAGCCAGACGGCGCGCTGTTCCTTGATTTCCGTATGCGGCGAAAGGCCCTGCCCCGGCAGCGCGTCGAAGGCCGGAATCAGCAGCGGCGCCGGCGCGCCCCGGCCGCTCAGCAGGAGGGCATGGAACGTTTCGAGCAGCTCGAAGAGGATTTCGGCGGTGCGGCCCGTATCGGTGACCACCAGCACCGGCTGTTCCAGCGACTGCCACAGCAGCGTCAGGTACAGCGCCTTGGCCGTGGGCGTCAGCCCGCTCAGTTGCGAGCGCCCGGCCGCGTCCACGCTGAGCCGCCGCAGCAGCTCCTGGAACGACGCGTGGCGCGCCAGCGCCTGGAACTGGTCGCGAATACCGGGGTTGATCACGCCCGCTCCCGCCGCGCCAGCGCCTCTTCCACCGTCGCCGTCGTCGAGTAGCCCGGCTCCAGCGGCAGCAGCACCACGCTGCCTCCGGCGCCCTCCACCTCTTCACGCCCGGCGACGAAATGGCTCCAGTCGCTGCCCTTCACCAGGATGTCCGGCAGCAGCGCGGCGATGAGCGCGCGCGGCGTCTCCTCGTCGAACAGCGTCACGGCGTCCACGGCGGCCCGCGCGCAGGCCAGCGCCGCGCGGTCGTCCTGGCCGACGATGGGCCGCCTGGGTCCTTTGATCTGCGCCACGCTGGAGTCGCTGTTCAAGGCCAGCACCAGCACGTCGCCCAGCGCGCGGCAGCGCTCCAGCGTGCGGATGTGGCCCGGGTGCAGAATGTCGTAGCAGCCGTTAGTGAAGACCACCGTCTTTCCTTCGGCCCGCCAGCGGCGGCGGACGTCGAGCAATTGCGCGCGGCTGTAGAGAACTCCCATCGCGATGAGGCTGCTCTCCTATTTTAACCGCCCCGCCGCGCCGCCTATCTCAGAAACCCGCTCTGCCCGCTGCCTTCCGCGCACAGCTTGTCGTTCATGGGGTCGTCGAGCGCCAGCAGGTAGCGCATCAGCGGCTCCATGCGCTTCTGCGTTTCCGCCCGCAGGCACATGGCCTGCCACTGCTGTTGCGGCAAATCGCGGCGCACATAAAAGGCGTGCAGCGCGCGGCGGTGGCGCGCCGTGCTGTTGGCCGTGCCGCCGTGCCAGATGTGCGCGTTGTAGAGGATGACCGAGCCCGCCGGCGCGGTCAGCACCACCTCGCCCGCGTGAGGCGCCTTGGGCGCGCGCACGCTCTGCGCCGGCAGCCGCCCCCACAGGTGCGAGCCCGGCACCACCCGCGTTGCCCCGTTTTCCAGCGTGAAGTCGTCCAGCAGCCACACCGAGTTGCAGACCTTCGCGCCGGTGTCGTCCGGCAGCACGCCCATGTCGCAGTGCAGCGGCTGCGACTCCGGCGCGTGCGGATTCGTCGAGCGCGCGTTCAGGCTGCTCAGCTTCAAGCTGCCGCCCAGCACGTGGCTGACAAACACCAGCAACCGCGGATCGCTCACCACCTGCTCGAACACCTCGCCCTTGTCCACCAGGTTGGCCAGCCGCCGCGCGAACGGCTCCGGCCGGAACTCGTGCCCGGCATTCTCGCCTTCCAGTTCGTACAGCTCTTCCACCCGCGCCCGCAGCGCCCGCAGCCACTCCGCGTCGATGAAGCCCTCGAGCACCACGTAACCCTGCTCATCAAGCTGCTTTTTTTCCGCTTCCGTCATGCGGACCTATTTTACTCCGCCGGCCGCGCAGTCCGAAAAGCGGTGGCTCATCCATCCGTGCACCTGCTAAAACTGAATGGATGGACACTCGCGTGAAAATCGCCGCGCCCGGCGCGGCAGCGGCGCTCGCGCCGGGCACGCGCGTCGTCTCCGGCTCGTTCGACCCGCTTCTGCGGCAGCACGCCGACGAGCTGGCTGAGCTGCGCCAGGGATGCTCCGCCCTCGCCGTCGTGGTCACCGAGCCTGCCGAGCCCCTGCTGCCGGCCCGCGCCCGGGCGGAACTGGTGGCCGCCCTGCGCTGCGTGGACGCGGTGTTCCTGGATAGTGAGGGAGCCCCGCCGGCGGACGTCCGGCTGGAGGAAGGGCACGAGCGGCTGCGGGCCGGGTTCCTGCGTCACGTCCGCGCGCGCCAGAGCTGAATGGTGCCTGAGCGCATTCTCGTCGTCCGGCTCGGCGCCATGGGCGACATCCTCCACGCCATGCCCGCCGTCGCTACCCTGCGGTGTTCTTTTCCCGGCAGCCGCATCAGTTGGGCCGTGAAGCCGCGCTTCCGGGAACTGCTCGACGGCGGCGGGCTGGCCGCCGAGGTGATCCCCATCGACCGCGGCAGCTACTCCGGCGTCCGCGACGCCGCCCGCCGGCTGCGCGCCGCGCCTTTCGACCTGGCCGTCGATTTCCAGGGACTCGTCCAGTCCGCCCTGGTGGCCGCCGTGGCCGGCGCCGCGCAGGTCGTCGGCTTCGACGCCGCCCACGTGCGCGAACGGCCCGCCGCCCTGTTCTACACCCACACCGTCGCCGTCCGCTCCGCCCATGTCGTGGACATGAACCTGGAACTCGCCGCCGCCGCCGGCGCGTGGCACAAGGTCATCGAGTTCCCGCTTCCGCCGGGCGCGCCGGAAGGTGACTTGCCGGACGGGCCCTTCGTGTTGGCCGCGCCCTTCGCCGGCTGGGCGTCGAAGCAGTGGCCGCTGGAAAATTACGAGACACTCGCCCTGCGGCTCAGCCGGGAGTTGGACGTGACGCTGGTGTTGAACGGCTCGCCCGCGCAGGCGGCCGGGCTGAAGAAGGTGCGCGGCGCCGCAGTCCACGTCTCCTCCATCGCCGGCCTCATCGACGCCACGCGCCGCTGCGCCGCCACCCTCGGCGTCGATAGCGGCCCCATGCACCTGGGCGCGGCTCTCGGCCGTCCCGGTGTGGCCGTGTTCGGACCCACGGACCCGGCGCGCAACGGGCCTTACTCCCCGCTGGTCCGCACGCTCCGCAGCCCGCTGGCCCGCACCACCTACAAGCGCGGCGGCATGCTCGACCCCTCCATGCGCGCCGTCGGCCCCGACGCAGTTTTCCAAGCTCTGAAGGCGGTTCTCTAATGCCGATGTTTCCCAAACCCTACGCCGACACTGTGCAGCGGCTGCGCGTGCCGTCCGGCCTGATCCTGGCCGCGGCCTTCGTCTGGCGCGCCGACCCCGTCCTGCCCACCCTCATCCTGGGCCTCCCCCTGGCCCTCGCCGGCCTCGCCATCCGCGCCTGGGCCGCCGGCCACTTGCGCAAGAACGAGCAGCTCACCACCTCCGGCCCCTATGCCATGGTGCGCAACCCCCTCTACATCGGCACCCTGCTTACCGCCCTCGGCTGCACCGTCGCCGCCGCCCGGGCG
>DAHVTI010000181.1 GCA_027324255.1 Bryobacterales bacterium
CATGGCGGCTGCACGTGCGAAGGCGCCGCGTTTGAATATATCGTCAACCTGGAGTTTGAGCTGCGGGCGCACAAGGTGCGCGACCGGGCCGACATCACGTTCCTGACGAACGAGTACGAGTTGGGCGATTTCGGCATGGACGGCGTGCACATCCGCAGCGGCGGGTACGTGACGCCGAGCAAGATCTTCACGGAAAGCCTGTTTGCGGAGCGTGGCATCGACTGGATTACACGGGCGCACGTGCGCGAGGTGGAGAGCGGGAAGGCGCACATCGAGACGCTGGACGGCGAGGAGCGGGAAGTCGGCTTCGACATGGCCATGCTGCTGCCGCCGTTTTCGGGGGTCGGGCTGAAGGCCTACGGGCGGGGAGGAGAAGACATCTCCGCGTCCGTCTTCGCGCCCAGCGGTTTCATGAAGGTAGATGGGGATTACGAGAGGAAGCCGTACGAAGAGTGGAAGCCGTCGGACTGGCCGCGTTACTACCAGAGTCCGGCTTATCGGAACCTGTTTGCGGCGGGCATCGCGTTCGCGCCGCCGCATCCAATTTCGCGGCCGCGGGCGACGGCCGCGGGCCAGGTGATTTCACCGGCTCCGCCGCGCACGGGGATGCCTTCGGCGATGATCGGAAAAGCGGTAGCACGGAGCATCGTGGACATGGCCGGCGGGGCGCAGAAGCCCACGCATGCGGCGTCGATGGCCGAGATGGGCGCGGCGTGCGTCGCATCGGCCGGGGCGAACCCGTTCACGGGGACGGCGGCGTCCATGACCGTGTTTCCGATTGTGCCGGACTACGACCGCTATCCCGACTACGGCCGCGACACCGAATATACTTTCGGGGAGATCGGCCTGGCGGGCCACTGGATCAAGATCATTCTGCACCATCTGTTCCTATACAAGGCGCGGCTGCTGCCGGGCTGGTCCATGATTCCGGAGTGAGCATGAGCGAACCAGAAAAAGACGCATCCGCCATCGCCAAGGCTCACGCCAAGCCGTGGTTTTACGCGACGCGGCCCACGGGCGGCACGGTGTTTCTACGCACTTTCCTGCCGTGGCAGGCGTGGCGGTTCCTGCGCATCAACCTGAAGATGATGACCATCATCCGGCGCAGCCACCGGACGCGCTAAGCGCCGCAGCTCTGGGGCCGCGGCGGGAGTGGGGGGCCGCGGGGCCGGAGACAACGGCGGGGGAACGCCGCGAGTGTGAGTGTGTCCTCGGTAACTCGTCGGGTGCGGAAAACGTCTGCTATCCTAAGGCCCACGAGGGGCATCTAATCGTTATGCGCAAGCCGCTGGCCTTGTTGGCATTGCTGTCAGTTCTGGCCGGCTGCGTCTGGTCGTTCCAGCGCGGCTACCGCGGAATGCGCCGATTGTTCCCCGACTACGAGGATACCGGTCCTCCGGCCGATGCGGCGGAGAAGACGGAGTTCTACTTCGCGCGGCTGCGGTACCCGAACATCCGCGCTTCCGGGATGTGGGCGATGCGCGGCTCCTGGACGGTGGACTATCCGAAGGCGGACCGGCAGTTCCTGCAGGGCGTGCGGCGGCTGACGCGGATCCAATCGAATTCGATGGAGCGGATCGTCGATCTGATCAGCGACGACATCTTCAACTATCCGTGGGTGTACGTGGTGGAGCCGGGCCACTGGGACCTGCCGGATGCGCAGGCGAAGAAACTGCGGGAGTTTGTCGACCGCGGAGGATTTCTCTTCACCGACGACTTCCACGGGACGATGGAGTGGGAGATCTTCACGGCGAGCCTGAACAAGAGCTTTTCGGACAGGGCCATCGTGGACATCGAGAACTCCGACCCGATCTTCCACATCCTGTATGACCTGGACCACCGGGTGCAGGTGCCGGGCATCGTCAACTATCCATTTACGCGCACATACGAATACGACGGCTACGAGCCCAAGTGGCGGGCCATGCGGGACGACAAAGGGCGCATCGTGATGGGCATCTGCCACAACATGGACCAGGGCGATGCGTGGGAGTGGGCCGACAGTCCGAACTATCCGGAGAAATACGCCTCGCAGGCCTACCGGACCGCGATTAACTACATTATTTACGCCATGACGCACTAGGAGCGCGAGTGTTCGAGTTCTTCTTCAAATACCCTTGGACCGTGTACCGCAAGGGGACCCTCGTGCTCGCGAATCCGTGGCCGCTGTGGCTGCTGGGCGCCGGGCTGGCGGCGGCCGCGGCCTATGGGCTGTGGCTCTTTCTGCGGAAGCCGCTGCCGCGGCGGCGGGCGCTGGCGCTGGCGGGAATGGAGGCGGCGGTGCTGGCGCTGCTGCTGGTGTTTCTATGGCAACCGGCGCTGAGCGTCTCGATGTTGAAGCCGCAGCAGAATGTGGTGAGCGTGATTGTGGACACGTCGGCGAGCATGGCTTTGGACGACCGCGTCGGGCAGGCGCGGGGGGTGCTGGACGGTGGGCTGCTGGCGGATTTGAGGAAGCGGTTTCCAGTGCGGCTGTACCAGGCGGGGCGCGGGCTGGAGCGGGTGGCGCAGGCGCCGGCGTCGGCGGCGCAGCCGGTGACGAACCTGGGCGAGGCGCTGCGGGCGGCGGCGGCGGAAGCGGCATCGCTGCCGGTGGGGGCCATCGTGCTGCTGTCGGACGGCGGGGATAACGCGGGCAGTCTGGGCTCGGCGACGATGGACGAGGTGCGCCGGACGCGCATTCCGGTGCACACGATCGGCTTCGGGCCGGAGCGGATGGACCGGGACGTGGAACTGGCGGACGTGCAACTGCCGGCGCGGTCTTTGCCGGATGCGCGGCTGTCGGCGGTGGTGACGCTGCGGCAGGCGGGGTTTGAGGGCAAGACGGCGCGGATCGCCATCCAGGACGGCGGCAAGACGCTGGCGGCGCGCGACGTGAAGCTGCCGGCCGACGGCGTGTCGTCGCGCGAGGCGCTCTCGTTTGCGGCGGGCGCGGCCGGCGCGCGGGCGCTGCAGGTTTCCGTGGCCGTACTGGAGGGAGAGCGGAACGCGAAGAACAACGCGCTGACCAGACTGCTGGACGTGCGGGACCGGAAGCCGCGGATCCTGTACTTCGAAGGCGAGCCGCGCTGGGAGATGAAGTTCATCCGCCGCGCGGCGGAGCTGGACAAGAACCTGGATTTGGTTAGCATCCTGCGCACGACGCAGAACAAGTTTTACCGGCAGGGCATCAGCGACCCGAAGGAGCTGGAGCACGGCTTCCCGGACTCAGTGGACGAGCTGTTCCGCTACCAGGCGCTGATCATCGGGAACGTGGAGGCGGGCTATTTCAACGCATCGCAGCAGTCGATGATCCGGGAGTTCGTGGACCGGCGCGGCGGGGGCGTGCTGTTTTTGGGAGGACGGGCGGCGCTGAGCGACGGCGGCTGGAACCGTTCGCCGCTGGCGGAGATTCTGCCCGTGACGCTGCCGGACCGCAAGAACACGTTTCACCGGGACCCCGCCACCAGCGAGCTGACGGCGGCGGGAATCGACAGCCTGATTACGCGGATCGAGGAAGATCCTACGAAGAACAGCGCGCGGTGGAAGGCGCTGCCGTACCTGGCGGACTACCAGGAGACAGGGGCGGCCAAGCCGGGCGCGGTGGTGCTGGCGGAGCTCAACGCCAGCGGCCGGGGCCGTTTTCCGCTGCTGGTGACGCAGCCGTTCGGCCGGGGCCGGGTGGGACTGTTTGCGACGGGGGGAAGCTGGCGCTGGCAAATGGCGCAGGATTCGCGCGACATGAGCCACGAGACGTTCTGGCGGCAGTTGCTGCGCTGGCTGGCGGGCGATGTGAACGAACGCGTCACGCTGGCCTCCGACAGGCAGGTCTTCTCCGATACCGCGCTGGTGCCGCTGCGGGCCGAGGTGCGGGACCGGAATTACCTGCCGGCGACGGACGCGGTGGTGGAGGCGCAGATCATGGGCCCGTCGGGGGTGGCCGCCGTGGTTCCGCTGCTGCCGGTGAAAGGCGAGCCGGGGGCGTACGCCGCTGAGTGGAAGGCAGAAGCGACGGGGTCGTACCTGGCGGAAGCCGTGGCGCGGCAGGGGGAAGACGAGTTGGGCCGGGACGTTTTCACATTTCGCCGCGAGGATGGGGTGACGGAGAACTTCCGCACGGAGCAGAACCGGGAGCTGTTGGAGCGGCTTTCGCAGGCGACGGGCGGACGCTACTTCACGCCGGGAGCGGCGGGTGGGCTGCCGGGCGAGATCGAGCTTTCCGATGCGGGGATCTCGGTGAAAGAAACGCGCGACATCTGGAGCGCGCCGGCGGCGTTCCTGCTGCTGGCCGGGCTGAAGGCAGGGGCGTGGCTGTTGCGGCGGCGTTGGGGGGCAGTATGAGAATCCTGGTGTTGCTGGGCCTGGCGGCGGTGCTGCACGCCGCGGATTTCCGGCTGGCCATGGCGGGGCTCGGTGGCGAGCCGGACTACGAGGCCCGTTTCGCCGCGCTGGCGGCTGAGCACGCCAAGCTGGCGGGCGGGGAATTCCTGGCCGGGCCGCAGGCCACCAAGACGGCGCTGAAAGCGGCGCTGGAGCGGTTCGCCGCGCAAGCAGGGCCGGAGGACACGCTGGAGCTGCTGCTGGTGGGGCACGGAACGTTCGACGGGCTGGCGTACAAGTTCAACGTGCCAGGGCCGGATGTCACGGCCGAGGAACTCAGCGGCTGGCTCGACAGGATCAAAGCGCGACAGGTGGTGGTGGTGGCAACGAGCTGCAGTGGAGCGGCGGCGACGGCGCTGAAAGCACCGCGGCGAACGGTGGTCACGGCCACGAAGTCCGGCACGGAAAAGAACGCCGTGGTTTTTTCGCGCTACTGGCTGGAGGCCTTGCGCGACAGCGCGGCGGATACCGACAAGAACGAGACTGTGACGGCGGCGGAGGCGTTCGAATACGCGCGGCGGAAGACGGCGGCCTACTACGAAACGCAGAAGCGGCTGGCTACCGAGCATCCACTGATGGACGACGCCGGCCCGGAGGGGCGCTTCGCGCTGGTGCGGTTCGGCGCGGTGCAGAAGGCGCTGAACGACCCGCAGAAGCGAGTGCTGCTGGGGCGCCGCGAAGAGCTTGAAATCGCCATCGAGAAGCTCAAGCTGGAGAAGGCGGCCATGCCGGTGCAGGAGTACAAGCAGAAGCTGGGGGCGCTGCTGCTGGAGCTGGCCCGGACGCAGGAGGCCATCGACAAGTGAGGCTGGCGGCGATGGTTGTCGTGCTGGGCTTCGCCGCGCAGGCGCAGGATGCGGGTGCGCTCGCTGAGACCTACTGGAAGCAGAAGCGGTACGAGGACGCGAACAACTCGTTCCGTATCGCGGTCCGCAACAAGCCTGCCGACGCCGCATTGAGGGTCCGCTGGGGCCGGCTGCTGCTGGAGCGGTTCAATCCGGGCGAGGCTACCGCGCTGTTCAACGAGGCGCTCGAGATTCAGAAAGACTGCCCGCCGGCGCTGCTCGGGCTGGCGCTGGTGGCGGCGGAGAACTTCGACCAGCGTGCGCTGCAGCTTTCGCAGAAGGCGCTGGAGAAAGACCCGAATCTGGTGGAGGCGCGCGAACTGCTGGCCAATGTCTTGCTGGAGGACGGCAGTACGGCGGCGGCGCGGGCCGAGGCGCTGAAGATCCGCTCTTCCAGGAACGCCGTGGCCGTGCTGGCGGCGATCGAATTGCTGCAGGACAACGACGCGACAAAGCTGCTGGCGGAGATGGGCCCGCACGCGGAGGGCTATGCGCGGATCGCGCGGCACTTCGTGCTGAACCGGCGCTATGAAGAGGCGATCGGGTTCTATCGCAAGGCGGTGGAGATCGATCCGCAGTTCTATCGCGCGCAGAGCGAGCTGGGCGTGAACCTGATGCGGGTGGGGAAGGACGAAGAGGCCCGGCGCATTCTGGAGGCGGCCTACGAGGCGGGCTACCGCAACGCGGCCACGGCCAACTCCCTGAAGCTGCTGGACAGCTACCGGAACTTCGTCACGGTGAAGCATCCCCGCTATGTGCTGAGGCTGCACAAGTCCGAGGCCGCCCTGCTGCAGCCGTATTTCGAGATTCAAATGCAGCGGGCGCTGGAGGCGTACGACCGCAAGTACGGCGTGAAGCTGCCCGGGCCGGTGACGGTGGAGGTGTATCCGGACCACGAGGACTTCGCGGTGCGCACGATGGGGATGCCGGGGCTGGGGGCGCTGGGCGTCACCTTCGGGCTGAGCGTGGCCATGGACAGCCCCTCGGCGCGCAGGCCGGGGAGCTTTCACTGGGCGAGCACGCTATGGCATGAGCTGAGCCACGTGTACGTGATCGCGGCCACCAACCACCGGGTGCCGCGCTGGTTCACGGAAGGGATGTCGGTGCACGAGGAGACGCAGGCGGACCCGGAATGGGGCGACCGGTTGACGCCGGAGATCCTGGCGGCGATCAAGCAGAAGCAACTGCTTCCGAT
>DAHVTI010000199.1 GCA_027324255.1 Bryobacterales bacterium
GATCCACCGGCTGCTGGGCCGGATTCGCGAGGCGCTGCCGGAAGGCGGGGGGCTGCTGATCGCGGAGACGCTGCTCGACGACGGGCGGCCCGGGCCGGTGCACGCGCAGATGCAGTCGCTGAACATGCTGATCTGCACGGAGGGACGGGAGCGCTCGGCGCGGGAGTATGCGGCGCTGCTGGAGTCCTGCGGGTTCGGCGAGGTGGAGGCGCGGCGGACGGGAGCGCCGCTTGACGCCATTCTGGCAATCAGGAAACAATAGCGGGCGATGAGCCGCATCCCTGCACTCGCTCTCGTTACTCTCATGTCTCTCAACGCAGCCGTGAAAATTGAAAAGACCACCTGGAACGGGTGGCCGAACTGCTATCGCATTACCAACGGGGAGGTGGAACTGGTGGTCACCTCCGATGTGGGCCCGCGCGTGATGTCCTACGGGTTCGCCGGCGGGCAGAACTTCTTCTGGGTGCAGAAGGAGACGGTGGGCAAGACCGGACAGCCGGAGTGGATCCTGCGGGGCGGCCACCGCATCTGGGTGGGGCCGGAGGATGTCAAGTACACTTATCCGCCCGACAACTCCGCGGTCCCGGTGCGGGTGGAAGGCGACGTCCTGATCGCCACGCAGCCGGTGGAGAAAGAGACAGGCATCGAGAAACAGATTGAGGTGAGGCTGGCGCCGCAGGGCTCCGACGTCACCATCATCCACCGCCTGGCGAACCGCACGAACATGCCGCTGGAATTCGCGGCCTGGGCGCTGTCGATGATGGCGCCGGGCGGCCGCGGCGTTTCCGGCTTCCCGCCGCGCGGCACGCACCCGGAGATGCTGCAGCCGACCAACCCGCTGGTCATGTGGGCGTTTTCCGATTTGTCGGACCCGCGCTGGACGTGGCTGAAGAAGTACTTCGTGCTGCGGCAGGATGCGTCGAACGCCACGCCCACCAAGATCGGCCACTTCAACCCGCACACCTTTGGCGCCTACTTCCTGAACGGCGAGATGTTCGTGAAGCGGTACGAGGCCGATCCGTCGAAGACGTACCCGGACTTCGGCTGCTCCTACGAGACCTTCACCAACGCGGATTTCCTGGAAATCGAGACCATGGGGCCGCTGACGAAGGTGGCGGCGGGCGCGACGCTGGAGCACGTGGAGCGCTGGACGCTGCGGCGCAACGCTCAGCCCGCGGCCTGGACGGATGCCGAACTCGACCGCATCCTGCAGCCGGTTCTGGCATCCAAATAGTTAATGACATTCGCCAAACTGTTTTCCGCGGCCGTGCTCACAGCCGCGCTCTCTTTTGCGCAATACAAGGTTTCGCCGGCCGGCCCGCCTCCGGCGGAAGCCTCCGCCCTGGCGGGCGCGCTGGTCCAGGACGGGCTGAAGGTGGCCAAGCCGGACGGCTCCACACTGTGCGAGATCTGGACCGTGGCCACAGCCCCGAAGGAAGGGACCGTCGAGCAGAACGCCACCTGGGGCGCGCCGCAAGGCACGCTGCTGGGGGTGGTGCGGGCGCCGGCCCGCTGGAGCGACCGGCGCGGACAGACCATCAAGCCGGGCGTCTACACCATGCGCCTGAGCTTTTACCCCATGAACGGCGACCACCAGGGTGTGGCCCTGCAGCGCGACTTTGCCATCCTGTCGCCCGCGGCGGTGGACACCAATCCGGCGGCGCTGCCCGCCTTCGACGCGCTGATGGATATGAGCCGGAAGGCGTCCGGGACGCCGCACCCGCTGGTGCTGAGCCTGTGGAAGGAGTCCAGCGCCCTACCGGTGGCGGTGGAGGCGGACGGAGACACCGACCAGGTGCTGCACTTCAAAGTAGGCGACGTTCCGGTCTCCATGATCATCGTCGGCAAGTCGGAACATTAAGCTGTGTGGTGGCTGGCGGTTCTTCTTCTGGCGGCGCCGTGCGCCGGGCTGCTGTATCAATGGCTGGGTGAGCGGCGCGACGCGCGGCGCTTCCCCGCCCCGGGACGGACAGCGGGAGGTCTGCACGTCCGCACAACGGGAGGCGGCGCCCCTCCGGTGGTGCTGGATGCGGGCATCGCCGCCTCCAGTCTGAGCTGGCGCCTGGTGGAGCAGGAACTCGCGAAACACACGACGGTGCTGGCCTACGACCGCGCCGGCTTTGGCTGGAGCCCGGCGAACGGCGCGGCGCGCACCATGCGGAACCTGGTGTCGGAACTGCGGCGGACTCTCGACCAGTGCGGCAAGGCGGGGCCGTACGTGCTGGTGGGCCACTCCTTCGGCGGGCTGCTGCTGCGGCACTTCGCGGCCGCCCATCCGGAGTATGTGAAGGCGCTGGTGCTGCTGGATCCGCTGGAGCCGTTCGAATGGCACCCGCTGAGCCCGCGGCAGGCGTGGCGGCTGGGCAAGGGTGTGATGCTGGCGCGGCGCGGGGCGATTCTGGCGCGTTTCGGGGTGGTGCGGCTGGGCCTGGATCTGTTGCTCGCCGGATCCCGCCGGCTGCCCAAGCTGCTGGCCAAGGTTTCGAGCGGGCCGGGCAGCGTGGTGCCGGACCGGCTGGTGGGCGAGATCCGCAAGCTGCCGCCGGAGGTCTGGCCGGCGGTGCGCGCGCACTGGTGCCTGCCGCGCAGTTTCCGGATCCTGGCCGAATACCTGGAGCGACTGCCGGAGCAGTGCGCCTTGCCGCTGGATGAGGACGCGTTGCGTCCAATTCCGGTGACGGTGATCTCGGCTGCCAGGAGCGCGCCGGAGGTGATCGCCGCGCACCGCCGGACGGCGGCGGCATCCCGGCGTGGACGGCACGTGGTGGCGGAAGAGAGCGGGCACTGGATTCAACTGGACCAGCCCGGGCTGGTGGTGGACGAGATCCGGGAGTTGCTCATCTGAAATACTGGAGGTCAGACCTCCATGAAGACCTCCAAGAACCTGATCGGCCGCCGCGCTTTCCTCGGCAGTTCCAGCGCACTCGCCTCCGTGGGCGGGGGATTGGAGGCGCTGCACGCCGCGGAGAAGCCCGGCAACCGGCCGCGGAATATCATTTGGATGGTGGCGGACGGCATGAGCCCGTCGGTGCTGCCGCTGGCCGAGCAGTTCTCGCAGCGCGTGCGCGGCAAGGGCCTGGTGTGGCAGGCGCTGATCGACCGGCCGGAGACGCAGCGCGGGTGGATGGACATGGCGTCGCTGGATTCGCTGGTGACGGATTCCTCCTCGGCTTCCTCGTCGTGGGGGTCGGGCTCGCGCATCTTCAACGGCTGGGTGAACGTGCTGCCGGACGGCACGCGGCTGACGCCGATCGCCGAGATCGCGCGCGACAAGCGCAAGCGGGTAGGCCTGGTGACGACGACGACGGTAACGCACGCGACGCCGGCGGGCTTTGCCGCGTCGGTGAAGAGGCGGGACGACGAGCACGTGATCGCCGAGCAGTACCTGGAGCGCGTGGACGTGGTGCTGGGCGGGGGGCGGAAGTTTTTCGACGCCGCGTCGCGAGCCGACAGGAAGGATCTGGCCGGGGCGTTCCGGGCCAAGGGCTACGGCTACGCGGCAACGCGGGAGCAACTGCTGGCGCTGCGCGCGTCGAAGATGCTGGGGCTGTTCAGCAGCAGCCACATGCCTTACACTCTGGACCAACGGAACGATGCGAAGACCACGGAGCTGGCGCCAACTCTGGCCGAGATGACGCAGGCGGCGCTGGACTCGCTGAGCCAGTCCTCAAACGGTTTCCTTCTGCAGGTGGAGGGCGGGCGCGTGGACCATGCCGCGCACGCCAACGACGCGGCCGGGATGCTGTGGGACCAGGTCGCCTTCGACGAGGCCATCGAGACGGTGCTGCGCTTTGCCGAGACGAACCCGGACACGCTGGTGGTGATGACGAGCGACCACGGCAACTCGAACCCGGGGCTGATCGGCATGGGCACGGAGTACCGGGAGAGCAACGCGTGCTTCGAGCGGCTGACGCGGGTCAAGGCCAGCTTCAGCGCCGTCAGCCCGAAATTGGCCGGGCCGGTCGAATACAGCATGACGGCGGCGGGCAAGGTGGAACGCAAGGAAGCGCCCCCGGCGGCCCGGATCCAGGAGATTGCGGAGCAGACGTTCGGCTTCACGCTGGCGCCGGGGGAGGTGGAGGCTCTGCGCCGGTGCGCGCGCGGCGACCGGGGGCTGGCGGTGAACCGGCAGCTCGACAGCGCGGCGGGCCTTCTGGGCCAGGTGGTGGGCAGTCACACGGGCATCTTCTGGACCGGCACGAGCCACACCTCCGACTACACGCTGGTGACGGCGCTGGGGCCGGGGGCCGGGCGCTTTGCGGGCTTCATCCGCAACACGGAGGTGTTCCCCGCCCTCACGTCGCTGATGGATGCGCAGTTCCGGAATCCGTCGATGGACCAGGACAAGGCGAAGCAATACCGCGAGGCGGCGAGCCTGATGCGGCGCGCACGGCCCGATTGGGCGTGAGCGGTTCAGTACACTGGATCTGATGGCCGGCGACCCCGTCTCAGAGCGCCTTGCGACGACGCTGTGCGGCATTCCACTGCGGAATCCCGTACTGGCGGCGTCGGGCACCTTTGCCTACGGCGTGGAGTTCGCCCCGGTCCTGGACCTGCGCCGGATGGGCGGCATCGTCGTCAAAGGGCTGTCGCGCGAGCCGATGGCCGGCAACGCTCCGCCGCGCGTGTGGGAGGCCGAGGCGGGCATGATGAACTCCATCGGCCTGCAGAACATCGGCGTGCGCGCCTTCGTCAAAGAGAAACTGCCCGCGCTGCGGGAGTACGACACGCCCGTCTTCGCCAACGTCTTCGGCTACGCGCTGGAGGACTACGTGGAGGTGGTGCGGGTGCTGGAGGACCACGAAGGGCTGGCCGGCTACGAGCTGAACGTCTCCTGCCCGAACACGAAGCACGGCGGCATTTTCTTTTCGAGCGACCCGCAGCAGTTGGGGCAACTGGTGGCCGCGGTACGGCAGGCCGCCCGGCGGCCGCTGATGGTGAAGCTGTCGCCGAACGTGGCGAAGATCGAACCGCTGGCGCAGGCGGCCGAGCAGAGCGGCGCGGACGCCATCTCGCTGGTGAACACTTTCGTTTCGCTGGCGATCGACCTGAAGACGCGCAAGCCGCGGCTGGGCGCAGGGTTCGGGGGTCTCTCCGGACCGGCCATCAAGCCGATTGCGCTGCGGCTGGTGTTCGAGGCGGCGCGGGCGGTGAAGATCCCCGTGGTGGGCCTGGGCGGCATCGCCACGGGCGAGGACGCGGCGGAATTCCTGGTGGCCGGCGCCACGGCCGTCGAAGTCGGCACGGCGACGTTCTGGGATCCGCGCGCGCCGCTGCGCATTGCCTCCGAACTGGACCGGTTCCTGAAGCGCGAAGGTATTGCGCGCGTGGGTAAACTGGTTGGCACACTGGAATGGAACAGAACATGAAAGAAATCATCTCCACCCCCTCCGCCCCGGCCGCCATCGGCCCCTATTCGCAAGCCGTGCGCTGGAACGGCCTGGTCTACTGCAGCGGGCAGATCCCGCTGGACCCGGCCACCGGGCAACTGGTGGAAGGCGGCATCGAGGAGCAGACGTCGAGGGTGCTGGACAACCTGCGGGCGGTGCTCGAAGCGGCCGGCGCTTCACTGGAAAGCGTGCTGAAGACGACGATCTTCGTCAAGGACCTGGGCGATTTCGGGAAAGTGAACGAGGTGTACGGGCGCTACTTCCCGGTGAACCCGCCGGCGCGGGCGACAGTGGAGGCGGCGCGGCTGCCGCGCGACGTGAGGGTGGAGATCGAAGCGGTAGCCTTCGTCCGGACGGCGCAGGTGTAAGGCGGCTTAAGGCCGCCCCAGGCAGAGCACGAACTCGAAAATACCAGGATCGAGCTGCCTGCGGCGCAGCTCCATGGCGCAGGCGGCGGCACTTTCGCCGACGGCCTCGATGCGGCGCAGCGGCAGCGTGGCGGGTGTGTAGATTTCGAGCGCGATCCACATTCCGCCGAGGAGCCGGCGTTCTTCGAGCGTGAGTTGTTCCGGCGCGCGGCCGATGAATCTGGAGGCGTCCATCGCTGCCGATCTTAGCGCATCGAGCGGAGTTGCTGGACGACGGCCTGCAGCCCTTTGAGGCGATAGAGCCCGGCGAGGCGGGCCAGTTCGCCGGAGACGGGCAGGGACTGGGCGAGCTTGGCGTCCTGCCACGCCACGCTCGGCGGCACCCACATCTCCCCGTCGGCGAATTCGACCACGGCAGGGTAGGCGGTGAGCGCCGAAACCGGCCGGGAGAAGCGCAGGGCGTTGTCCTTGCGGATGGTGGACTGCTGGCCGGGCGAAAGGTCGATTTCCGCCGGAAGCGTGCCGGCCACGTACTCGCGGCCCTCGGTATCGCGGGCGAGCCAACCCAGCTCGACGAACTTGATAGGCCGGCGGGAGCCGTTGCGCAGCTCGATGCGCGGCGCGCGGGCCTCCATCTGGGCCATGCGGGCTTCGCCGGAGAGCAGCTCGACCGGAGATTCGGGCACCTTGAGGAAGGCGAACTGAACGCTGCGCTCGCCCTCGACGTTGGTGGCGGGCAGCGCGCGCGCCACCTGCATGGGCATGCGGGGTTGGGCGCCGGCGCGGGCCACGGCCGCCAGCAGCGCGCCTCGCAGGCCGGCTTCCCCGCCCGACTCCAGGGCGGCGAGAAGCGCCTTGCGGTCGCGCCGGGCCTCCATCTCCCAGGCGAGCATGGCGCGGCGGGTGTTGAGGCGGTTGGGGCCGTAGAAAGTGAGGTCTTCGAACAGGACGCCATCGAGCCCGACCTCCACCAGAGCGCCGCCGACAGGGGCCAGCGGGCGCATCAGGCGCAGGTCGATTCGGATCGGAAAGCTCTCGCCGGGCGCGACGTCGAGGCTCGGCACGGTGACGGAGCCCTTGCCGCCGGGAGTCACCTCCTGGGCCAAGACCAGCAGGGAGACGGCGCGGATGCGGCGCGGGGAGGAGTTCTTCAGCACAAGGGTGGAGTGCAGTTCCACCTGCATGGCGCCGCCGCGGGCGGCGGCGTTCGACTGGCCCCAGTCGGCTGAGACGACGGTGACGGGCGATTCAGCCGGCAGGCGAACCTGGAACGAGTTGCGCAGGTCAGGGGAGGCGGCCTGAGCGTGGAGCAGGGCCGGCGCCAGGGCGAGGAGCGCGGCACAAACGGGGATGTTATTGCGCCGAAACATTGTAGATGGTCACCTGTCCTGTCTCAGCGTCCAGGAAGCGGGCCTTGGCGCTGCCATCCCAACTGACGGTCGTGGTGAGGGGCTGCCGGGCGGGCCCGAGCAGGGTCAGCTCGGCGCCGCGCTCGCGCACGGCCAGCCCATCCGGCTGCGCGTCCAGCACCACCCCGGCGGCGGGCGCCTGAGCGGTGATCGCGGCGGAAGGCAACGCCAGTTCAGGCTGCGGAGCGCGCAGCAGCCAGCCGGCGGCGGCCACGAAGGCCATGGAACTCAAGACGACTGCCAGGCGCCAGCCCGAGCCGGCCGGAGCGGCGGCCGGAAGGGACCGTCCGACCGCGGCGCCGGCGGCGAGGCCAAGGCGGATATTGGCGCGCATCTCCAGGGCGAGGCGCTCCCATTCGAGCCCTTCCGGGAGTTGGCCGCCTTGCCTGCCCAGCAGGCTGCGAAATTCGACCAGCCGGCGGATTTCGGCGGCGCACCGGGGGCAACTGCGCAGGTGCCAGGCCAGCCGCAGGCGGCCGGCCAGGGGCAGATCGCCGCCGGCGTGGAGCGCGAGTTGTGCGGGCGACGGATGTTTCATCATGGCCGCTGCCTTTCCAGGTACTTCCTGAACTTGATGCGGGCGTTGGCGATGTGCGAGCGGACGGTAGCCTTTCCGCAGTTGAGGCGGCGGGCCACCTCATCGGCGGGCAGGTCCTCGACGTCGCGCAAAATGAGGGCGGCGCGCTCGCGGGCCGTCAGGCGGCTCAGGCCCTGTTCGAGATAGCCCTGCCGCTCGGCTCGAAGCAACAGCGCTTCCGGACTGCGCTCCTCCGGCACCGCCAGCGGTTCGACCACTTCGTCGAGCTCGGTTTCCGCCATGCGGCCCTGGCGGCGGAGGAAATCGATCGCCGTATTGGAGGCGATGCGGGACAGCCAGTGGGCGGCCTTCTCCAGGTCTTTGATCTGCTCCTGTTTCTGGAGCGCCTTGATGAAAGTTTCCTGAGTGAGGTCCTGGGCGTCGGCGACGTTGCCGACGATGCGGTAGATGATGAGGAAGACGCGCCGCAGGTTGGCCTGCACGAACTCTTCCTGGCGGGCGGCCCAGGTGGAAGCGCCGGCCCAATCCGGACGATTCTCGGTCTTTTCGCTCATGGCAGCCGGCCAATCCGCCGCCACGGCGAGATCCGGGGCCGCGCAGGCCAAACCGCCGCGGCCAGACCGAAATTGTCCCGGGACCAGCATAGATGTCGCTGCAATGTGTGACGCTCGAGGGCGCTCATCCGTGCAATCTGTTCTTTCGGCGGTATGCTGTGATTGTATGAGACCTCGCGGCGGAGCGGCGAACGCTTTCTGCGCCGCGGAGCCGTCTGGTACGCCGCAGCCCGGCCGCCAAGGCCGCGAGCGGGCTATTTTCCTATTTTCTTCCCCGGCCAGAAAGGCATCATTATGAAACTAGCCTCCGCCATGTCGCGGTTAGGAACGGAGACTGCGTTTGAGGTTCTGGTGCGCGCCCGCGCGCTGGAGGCCCAGGGACGGGACGTCATCCACCTGGAGATCGGCGAACCGGACTTCCCGACGCCCGCCCACATCGTGGAGGCCGCCAAGCAGGCGCTGGACGAGGGCTGGACGCACTACGGCCCGACGCAGGGCCAGCCCGAGCTTCGGGAAGCGATAGCGGAGTACGTATCGCGCACCCGCGGGATCGCGGTGGAGGCGGAACGAGTCTGCGTGGTTCCGGGGGGAAAACCGATCATTTTCTTTCCGATGCTGGCGGTGTTGGAGGCGGGAGACGAGGTGATCTATCCCAATCCGTCCTTCCCGATCTACGAATCCATGATCAACTTCGTGGGCGCCAAGCCGGTCCCCATGCCGCTGGTGGAGAGCCGGGGGTTCACTTTCGACCTGGATCTTTTCCGCCAGAAACTCTCCGACAGGACCCGGATGGTGATCCTGAATTCGCCGGCCAATCCCACGGGAGGGGTGATTCCCGCGGCGGATATCGCCGCGCTGGCGGAGATGCTGAGGGACCGGGATGTGGTGGTTCTTTCCGACGAGATCTACAGCCGGATGAGCTACGGCCGCCCGCCCATGAGCATCGCCGCTTGTCCGGGGATGGCCGATAAGACGATCATTCTCGATGGATTTTCCAAGACATATGCCATGACCGGGTGGCGGCTGGGCTACGGTGTGATGCCGCCGGCGCTGGTGGGCGCCGTGAACCGGCTGATGGTGAACTCGAACTCGTGCACGGCCAGTTTTACACAACGGGCCGGCATCGCCGCGCTGCGCGGAACGCAGGACCCGTCGGAGCAGATGATCGCGGAATTCCGCCGCCGGCGGGATGCCTTCGTGCGGGAGCTGAACACGATTCCCGGCTTCAGGTGCCCGCTTCCGGAAGGGGCATTCTACGCCTTCCCGAATATCGAGGGGACGGGTTGGGCCTCCAAGCCGCTGGGTGACGCGTTGCTCGAGCGGGCCGGAGTTGCCTGCCTGAGCGGAACCGCTTTCGGGGCGTTCGGTGAAGGTTACCTACGTTTCAGCTACGCGAACTCGATGGAGAAGCTCCTGAAGGCCGCGGACCAGATTCGCCGTTTCTTTCAACTTCAATAAGCGAAAAAAGACGAAATAACATGTTACGACTGCTCCAAAATGAGCAGGTTATGCGCTTATAGAAGTATGGAGCCAGCAGGTGTCGTCCTACTCGGTCCCCAATGGACTATTCTTGCGATGAATGCGTTTGCCACAGCGGTGTGGGAATCGGAGGATTTTCAATCGTTTAGATCTCTCCTCTCGTCGGGGCACTCGGGCGTTCAAGACGGGAGATTAATGAAAGTGAACTGCAAGTCCGGCAGGCTGCCCTATCTGGCATGGGTGACTTCCCTTACCAATGTGGGAGACGGGGCGTGCTACCACGTGATGACGATCTATGACCCGGAGAAGAGCGCAGACCTCTCCCGGGCGTGTCTCGTGTCCGCCTACAGGTTCACGCGGGCGGAGATGCGGCTGGTAGATCAACTGCTGCTGGGCCGCACTCCGGCCGAAGCAGCCGAAAGCCTGGGAGTGACGATCCACACGGTAAGGACTTATCTGAAGCGTCTCTACCAGAAGGTCGGGGTACGGTCGCAGGCGACCCTGGTCAGGCGGCTTTTCCAGGTCGGTCTTTCGAGCGTGCCGATGGAGGTGGCTGCCGCCCAGACTGCGCCGTGACGATCCGGGGCGGGCTCACCGGTCCGGGGGGTTCCGGCCGCCGGGCGGAGGGGGGATCGTGCGCCGAAGCTGTTCGAGGCGGCTGCCGCCGAGACTGCGCCCTGACGATTCCGGGGCGGCCTAACCGGTCCGGGGCGGCACGGAGGGATTCCATTCGCGGGGCGGAGGGTGAATTGTGCGCCGAAGCACTTCGAAGTGTGATGGCTTCAGGAGATAGAAGCGCACGTCGAGGCGGGTGAACCGGCTGATGGCGCGGAGGGCGTTTTCGGCGGGCACGGAGGGGCCGGCCACTTCGAGCGCGCCGGCGCGGATGCGGAAGGGCAGCACATTCCACTGGCGGGCGACCTTGGCGGGCAAGGACCGCGCGACGCGCGGCTGGAGCAAGGCGAAGTCCAGTTCGGCGAGAGGCAGACTCTCCTGCAGGCTCAGCGCGGCATATAGTTCATCTTCAGAGAGATCGCCTCGGGAGAGCAGGAACTGGCCCAGGGGCGTTCCGGAGGGAAGCGCGGCAATGGCGTGCGAGAGGGCGTCCTGGGTGCACCATCCGTGCCCGACGAGGACTTCGGCCAGGCTGCGCTTGTGCGGCCGGAGGGCTTCGCGCGAGGGGTAGGCGTGCTCGGTCTTGAGCCAACCGAGGGGCCGCCGCCGCAGTTTGGCCGCGGTCCAGGTGAACAGGGCGCGGGCGGCCGAGCGCGCATTGATCCAGTTGCCCCAGAACAGGCGCAGGGGGACGCCGGAGGCGAACCGCCAGCCGTAGATCCGGGCGGAGACGGCCATGCGGACGACGAGCCGCTCGAGGAGCAGCAGGAGGTTGAGGCCCAGGATGAAGGTGAGCGCGGGGCTCGGATGAACGTGCCGCGCCAAGGCCCATTCGCGCCCCGCAACGGCGCTCGCCAGCCAGGACAGGCAGCCCCAGAGGAGCAGTATATTGCAGAGCAGGCTGACCGGATTGCCCCAGAGCCCTTTGCGGTCCCGCCAGAAGAACCAGGCCTGCACGAGGGGACGGCGGAGCCCGGCGCCCCAACCGTGGAACTCCCACGCCTGCAGGGCGTTGCCGGTGACCCAGCGCGTGCGCTGGCGGATAGCGGCGGAGAGCTTGCGGGGGAAGAACTCACGGGTGGCCATGAGGCTGCCGCGGGTCCAGTGAAGCGGGACGAAGCTCTGGCGGGCACCCTGGGCAAAGAGGCGCAGGCCGATGTCGTAGTCCTCGGTGAGGCAGCCGGGGCGGAAGATGCTGTCGCCCCCGCTACCGGCCAAAGCATCGATGGCCTCGCGGCGGATGGCTGTGCCGACGCCGCAGCCCGGCAGGAAGGCCCCGAGGAAGACCCTGGTTCCCAGGTCCTTGCCCTGGCTTTCGGCGAAGTCGTCGCAATAGAGTCCGTGCGTCAGTTCCCGCCACGGAGTGGACAGGGGAAGCACGGGCACCTGGACCATATCGGCTTCGGCGGTGTAGAGGTTGATGGCGTGGAGAGATTGGGGGTGGATGAGATCTTCAGCGTCGTGGATGACGACGACCTCGATGCGCCGCCCGCTCTCCCGCTCCCAATCGAGCATGCGGCGGCAGACCCAGTTGAGACAGTCGGCCTTGGAAGTGGGCCCGTCGTGGGGCAAAGCGGCGAGGTGGACGCGCGGGAAGCGTGCGGCCACGGCTTCCACTTCGGCCCGGGTGGCGGCATCGTTGCGATAGACCCCGGCAAAGATCTCGTAGCAGCCGTAGTCGATCGCCGCCAGGTTGTGTTCCAGCATGCTGCGGACGACTCCGGCTTCGTTCCAAAGCGGCAGCCAGACGGCGATGAGCTTCTGTCGCGCGGGCCGAATGGGTGGTTTGCGGCGCCGAAGGAAGGAGCGGAGAGCCCAGCAGACATCGATCGCCAGGTCATCCAGGGCGCTCAGGAGAAAGTAGATGCCAGCGGGCAGGAAGAGGGCGGCGGCGGTGGCGGCAATCAGGCCGTCGGCACGCCAGAACCAGGAGTCTGGCAAGGGTGCTAAAAACGAAAGCGGTCCCGGCACTATGAACAGAGTGCCGAAACCGCCCGGGAATTCTCCAACCAGGGGAGGCTACTTCTTGGGTGCGCCTTCCAGGGTCTTCTTTTCCTTGTAGTAATTGCCGACGGCGTTCAACTCCTTCTTGCCTGCCTTCACATGGCAGGTGCCACAGGGCTTAGCTTCCTTTTTCGCGATTTCCTTGTTCGCGAACGAAAGGCCGGACGTGGCGATCAGCATCGCAAGCAAGGCTGCCGCGGGAACAATCAGTCTCAGTGCTTTCATGGCTCTCCCATTGTGTTGCCGCTGGTTGCGGCAACGGCAAAATTCTATCACACTGGATTCCCGGCTGCCGTCCGGTGACCGAAAGAAAGGCAGAAAGCAAAGGGGGCCGGGTCTGCTAACCTGATTGCCTATGGGCGGCCTCATCCCGGTCAGGAAGCGACTGCCGGAACCTGCGCTGGACTACCGCTCCGCGTTGGGACGGTGGATGGCCCGGGGAGAGACGCTGGACGATACCGCTCACGAGGCAGCGAGTCCGCACGCCTGGTACAAGGTCCTCTGGCTGACGGGCGTGGACTATTTCTCGACGCTCGGCTACCAGCCGGGCATTGCGCTGCTGGCGGCCGGCGCGGTGGCGCCGCTGGCCACGGCCATTCTGGTGGCGGTGACTCTGCTGGGCGCGCTGCCGGTGTACGCGCAGGTGGCCGGCCGGAGTTTCGCCGGGCAGGGTTCCATCGCGATGCTCGAAGGCATGCTGAGCGGCTGGAAGGGCAAGCTGCTGGTGCTGATCCTGCTCGGCTTCGCCGCCACCGACTTCGTCATCACCATGACGCTTTCGGCCGCCGACGCGGCCAAGCACGCGATCGAGAATCCATTCCTCCATCCCTACCTGGGCGAGCACCAGATCCTGATCACCCTGGCGCTGCTGACCGCGCTGGCGGCGGTTTTTCTGCGCGGGTTTAAGGAGGCTATCGGCGTTGCGGCGGCGGCGGTGCCGTACCTGGTTCTGAACGTGGCGGTACTCGCCCGCGGCGCGTGGGAGATTTTCACACATCCCGCGCTGATGGGCGAGTGGCGGCAGGCGCTCGAGATGAAGGGGGATTTCGGGACGGTGATGGCGGGAGCGCTGCTGGTGTTCCCCAAACTGGCCCTGGGGCTGAGCGGCTTTGAAACCGGCGTGTCGGTGATGCCCCTGATCGACGGCGGCGCACAGGACGCCGGCCGCCATCCGAGCAAGGGCGAACCGCCGGCGGGACGCATCCGAAACACCCGCAAGCCGCTGGCGGCGGCGGCCCTGATCATGAGCGTGATGCTGGTGGCCTCGAGCTTCGTGACAACGCTGCTGGTGCCGGAATCGGACTACCGGAACGGGGGCAAGGCCAGCGGGCGCGCCATCGCCTACCTGGCGCACAAGTACATGGGCGAGGCGTTCGGGACGGTGTACGACCTATCCACCATCCTGATCCTCAGCCTGGCCGGCGCATCAGCCATGGCGGGACTGCTCCACCTGATTCCGCGCTACCTGCCCCGCTTCGGCATGGCGCCGCTGTGGGCCACGCTGTCGCGCCCGCTGGTGCTGGTGCTATTCGCGTGCAACGTGGTGGTGACGATCGTCTTCCAGGCCGACGTCGAGGCCCAGAGCGGGGCCTATGCCACGGGCGTCCTCGTGCTGATGCTGTCGGCGGCGTATGCGGCCACGCTGGCGTTGTGGCGCGAAAGGCGATACGCCGCGGCCGTCTACTCGGCGCTGATCACGGCGGTGTTCGCCTACACTCTGGCCGACAACTGCCTGGAGCGGCCCGATGGGCTGCTGATCGGCTCGGCGTTCATCCTGCTGGTGCTGCTGGTGAGCGGGGTGAGCCGGTCCATGCGCTCGATCGAGTTCCGTGTATCGCGGGCCTATTTCACGGATGAAGAGTCGCGGGAACTGGCGCGGGGGATTGTGGGCCGGAAAGTGCACCTGGTGCCCATCAAGGACAACACGCCCGAAGGCCGAGCCCGCAAGCGCGCCGAACTGCGGGCGCGCTACAGCGTCCGCGGCCCGTTCCTGTTCGTGAAAGTTGAGCTACTGGACAACCGCAGCGAATTTGCCGCCCCGCTGCGGTTCAGCCTGGAGCGGGAAGGCGCGGACTTTGTGGGCACCGCCCACGGCGCCCTGGCCATCGCCAATACGCTAGCCTACATCAGTGAACTGATCGACCCGATCTCCATTTTCGCCGGGCTGACGCGGCAGAATCTGATGCAGCAGGCGGTGCGCTATCTTCTTTTCGGCGAGGGCGAAACGGGGCTGATGCTCTACACGATCCTGCTGAATTACTGGGAGTGGACGCCGGAGGACGACGTGCGGCCGCTGATCTTCCTGATGTCCGACTGAGGAATATACTGAACCCATGCCGAACTGGACTGTGGTGGAACTGGCGCCCGGCGTGGCGCTGTTTATGGAAGCCGAGGGGGATGCGCTGCGCAGGGCGGTCTTCGGCCAGGACCAAGCCCATCCGCCAGAGGGGTGGAAGGACGAAGACCGGGCGGACCGCGACCCGCTGCTGCGGCAGGCGGCCAAGGAACTGAAGGACTACATGGCGGGCAAGCGGCGGGTGTTCTCCGTTCCCTTCGAGCTGGATGGAACGGAGTTCCAGTGCCGCGTGTGGGCGGAGCTGTGCAAGATCCCGTTCGGCGAGCTGAGCACTTACGCCGCCATCGCGGAGGCGCTGGGGCAGCCCAAGGCCACGCGGGCGGTGGGCGCGGCCAACGGCAGGAATCCGCTGCCGGTCATTGTGCCGTGCCACCGCGTGATCGCCAGCGACGGAACGCTGGCGGGGTATTCGGGAGGCGTGGAGATCAAGCGGCTGCTCTTGAGGAGAGAAGGCATCGAGCTGTAGTCAGGCGCGGCCGGCGGCGCGCAGGACAAGGCCGAGGAGGCGGCCGCCGTCCTCCACTTCGAGGGCGGCGGGGACGGCGTGAATGTTCATCCGGGCGGCCAGGGCGGGCTGGATATTGAGGAGATCCTTTTCGGTGGTCAGCAGGAGCGCGGCGCGCGCGGCCAGGGGGGCGAGGCCGGGCTCGGCGTAGCGGTGGTGGTCGGGGAAGATTTCGAAGAAGGCAGGCTCGAGGCCGAGGCCGCGGAGCGTGTCGAGAAACGCCTGGGGCTGGCCGATGCCGCAGAAGGCGCCGGGCACGAGACCGGCCGGGAGCGGGGGCAGAGTGGCGGTGGTGCGGGCGAGGAAGACCGGGGCTGACGGATTGTGGCGGCGGATCTCGCGGAGCAGGCCGACATAGGCGCGGCCGGGCTGCGTGCGGGTGATGACGATGGCGCCGGCGCGGCGAAGGGCGGAGAAGGGCTCACGCAGGCGGCCGTGGGGAAAGACGCCGCCGCGGAAGGGATCGAGGGCGTCGATCAGGACGATGTCGAGGCCGCGCCGGGTCTGCCAGTGCTGGAAGCCGTCGTCGAGGAGATAGATATCGGGTTCGTAGAGGCGCTCGAGAGCCAGCCGGGCGGCACGACGATCTGCGCCGATGGCGAGAGCGGCGTGGCCGGCGCGGAGGATGAGTTGGGCTTCCTCGCCGGTGTGCTCCACGGGGGCCGGCTGGCCGGGCAGGAGGGCGACGACGGGTTTGCCGGAACGGCGGCGGTAACCG
Organism: Bryobacterales bacterium; assembly: GCA_027324255.1. Classification (GTDB taxonomy): domain Bacteria; phylum Acidobacteriota; class Terriglobia; order Bryobacterales; family Bryobacteraceae; genus Paludibaculum. The sequence goes on from DAHVTI010000199.1 coordinate 15,937, forward strand.
CGCGTGAGAACGGCGGGCTTCAGGCCCCGGGCGGCGAGGCTTTCAGAGAGCCAGAGCACGAGGGGCGTTTTGCCGGTGCCGCCCATGGCGAGGTTGCCGACGCTGATGGTGGGAATGGCGGGCCGGTCGGGCCGGAGCCGGGCAAAGGCGCGGTGAAAGGCGACGCCGGCGAGCCAGAGGGTGGAGAGAGGCTGAAAGCGGCCAGGGTGGGGCAGCGCCGCATCATAGAGCTCGGCGGCGCGGGCGGCGGCGCGAGCGGTGGCGCCGCGGCGGAGGTCTGAGAGTTCCCTGCCCCGTGCGCCGAGGGCGCGGCGGCACGGCTCATCGAGCAGAAGGCGTTCGACGGCGGCTGCCAGCGCGGACGGCTGCTCGACTGTGACGGCTGCGTCCGCCTGCCGGAAGGCGGCGGCGATTTCGGCGAAGTTCTCCATGTGGGGCCCGGTGACGACGGGCACGCCGAAGGCGGCGGGCTCCAGGATGTTGTGGCCGCCGCGCTGGGGGAAGGTGCCGCCCATGAAGACGCAGTGGGCGGCGGGGAAGAGGCCGCTGAGCTCGCCGATG
>DAHVTI010000211.1 GCA_027324255.1 Bryobacterales bacterium
GGCTTGCGCTTCCGCAGCAGGTCGAAGCAGGCGTTCACCGTGGTCCGGTAGAGCCACGACGACACGCCCAGCGCGGCGTCGATCCGGTCGAGGTGCCGGTAGAGCCGCAGGAAGACCTCCTGCGACACGTCCTGCGCGTCCTCGATCCGCCCCAGCAGGCGCAGCGCCGTGCGGAGCACCATGCGCTCGTGGGCCAGCATCAGGCGCTGGAACTCTTCGAGCCGGTCCTCCGCTGGCGCCGCCACTGCGTGTATGAGTCCTTCCGGGGCCACTCTGAACAAGATACGTTTCCCGCCCCGAAAACGTTGAGGAGAATCTGAAACCGAATATCAGATAAGTCCGTCTTCTGAATCGTGCTTCAGAATCAGGTCTGTCTACTGGCTACTCTTGCGTGCTCCCTCGGCTGGTGGCGGCGCCTGCACTACGGCGCCCTCGGCGCCGGAGCCAGACTGAAGGCTGGCCCCCGCCTGGCCATCGAGCCGCAGTACCGCTGCACGCGCATCAGCGAACTTCCCCTCGCCGCTCGGAGAGCCCACGACATTCCGGTCGGTTTTCGTTTTTGAGCCGGCTCGCGATCAGCGGCCCGCCGCATCGTAGAAATCGTAAGTGTATTCCCACTTCATCGTGCGGCCGGGGTCCACGGCGATTTTCACGTACGGCTCCGGGCAGAAGGTCTTGCGGATGCACCAGAAGACGACTTTTTCCAGCGGCAGGCTGCCGCGGATGCGCACGCCCGCGCCCGCCCCGCGGTGCTCCATGCGGATGTCGTAGTCAGCGGCCGTAGGGCCAAAGCCCTGGAACTCGGCGATGGTGCTCTGGCCCGGCTGCATCTCCTTGAGGAAGCCGATCCCGCTGCCGCGCGCCTCGGCGAAGCCGCCCTGAAACTGCCGCACGGCCTTCAGCTCGAAGGGGAACTTCACCGACGCGGCCGGCCCCGTCGGCTGCCCGTCCATCACAAAGAAATTGTGGTTGTACTGCGAGGATTCGATCGGCCTCGTGCCGGTGTTCTTCAGCGCGTGCTCGATGATCATCCGCGGCTGGCCCTTCACCAGGCGGATCTTCTTGGTGTACAGATACGCGTAGCCGTACGGGCCTCTCAGAGTGTGCGTGAACTCGATCCAGTCCCTGCCCTGCCTGATCTGCCAGCGGCCCGGATCGACGATCTCGTACGTCTTGGACCAGACGAACCCCTTCTCCTCCGGCTTCTTCAGCACGCCGACGCCGATGCGCACGAAGCCGCCGCCCACTGCTGCCTCGTCGTAGCCGGGGGCCGTGTTGCCGGAACGGAACTCCTCCACCGGGCCCATGATCGAATCGTGCAGCCTGGTGTCGTAACGCTCGAACCACTGGCCGAAGTATTCGTGGTTTTTCGTGCGGAGGCTGGAGATCTGGCCGGACCAGTCGAAGCGCGTGCCGCGGTAGTAGCCGTTAGCGGGGTCGGGCAGGTAGAGCTTCGCGGTGATGGCGCCGTTGGAGATTTCGGCCTGCGGGAAATCGGCGGCCGCTGCCGCGAGCAGGGCGGACGTAAGGAGGATTGCGGTTTTGAGCATGGGGCTGACCCGATCAGCCCCACGCTATCACGGATCTAGCCGCGCAGTTCGTAGCCGGCGGCGCGCAGCCGCTCGATGATGGCGTTGCGCACGGCGGTGACTTCGTCGTTCGAAAGCGTGTGGTCGGACGCCGACACCGTCACGCGGAAACTCAGGCTCTGGCGGTCTTCCGGCAGCGGCTTGCCCTGGTAGGCGTAAAGGAACGCTACACGGTCGCACGGCGTGCCGGCCGCTTCGCGGATCTGCGCCTCCACCGTGCCGCACAGCTCGCGCAGGCCCACCACCACCGAGAGGTCGAACTCGCTGGAAGGATATCTGCGCAGCGGCGTGTACTTCTTGGCTTCCGGGCCGAGCTCGAACATGGCGCCGAGGTCCAGGTCGAGGACCGCCGCTCGGCCCGCCTCCACCAGCGACGGGTGCAGCTCAACCAGGCGTGCCAGTTGAGCGCCGCGCCACGTGATCGACGCCGAGCGCGCCGGGTGCTCATAGGGCCGCGCCTCGCAGGGCAGCGTCGAGCAGCCCGGCATCAGGCATTCGGCCAGCCGCTTCAGCTCGAACAGCGCGGCCTTGCCGTCGTCCTTGGCGTAGACGGCCGCCATCAGGTGCGGAATTTCCCGAGGCAGCGCGCCGCCTTCGCGCTTGTGGATCTCGTTGCCGATCTCGAACAGGCGGAACGAAGAGGAAAAACGCACGTTGTCGAGAATGTTTTTGTGGATCCCCGGCAGCAGGCTCATGCGCATCAGGCCCTGCTCGCTGGAGATGGGGTTGGCCACCTTGAGGTGCGCGGCCGGCTCCAGGCCGAAGCGCCGTGCCATCTCCTCGCTGATAAACGAATAGTTGTAGCTCTCGGTGAAGCCCTGCGCGGCGGTCAGCTCGCGCACGTGATGGTGGAACAGGCGCTCCTCGTTCACCCAAGGCTGCTTCACAGGCTGCAGCGGCGCCTGCGGGGGCACGTTGGCGTAGCCCACCATGCGGCCCACCTCTTCCAGCAGGTCGTCCTTGATGGTGACGTCCTTCGTCGCGCGCCACGACGGTACTTGCACACGGAAGACGCCCGGCTGCGGCTCGTCCACTGTGAACTCGAGCGACTCCAGGATGCGCCGCACCTCCGCGGCTTCCATGGGCCGGCCGAGCTTCTTCATCAGCCACGCCATGGGCAGGTCGATAGGCGCGGGCGCCGGCGCCGGCTGCCAGCTATCGACCAGGCCGCCGGCAAGGCGGATGCCGGGGCACACTTCCTGGAGCAGCGCCACGGCGCGGGCCAGCGCCCGCACGGTGTTCGCCGGGTCCTGCGCCTTTTCGAAGCGCATGGAGGCATCGGTGCGGATCTTCAGCCCGGATGAGGTTTTGCGGATGTTGGCGGCCTGGAAATTCGCGCTTTCGAGCACGATGCGCGTGGTCGAGTCGTTGATAGCCGAACCCGCGCCGCCGATGACGCCGGCGAGCGCCACCGCGCCGCGCGCGTCGGCGATGACGAGATTCGCGGGCGACAGCACGTAGCTCTCGCCGTTCAGCGCGTCGAACTTTTCGCCCTCCGCCGCGCGGCGCACGATGATGGTGTTGCCCCGCAGCCAGTCGGCGTCGAAGGCGTGCATCGGCTCGGCCAGCTCCGCCATGATGTAGTTCGTCACGTCGACGACGTTCGAAATCGGGTTCAGCCCGATGGCCTCCAGCCGCTCTTGCAGCCACAGCGGCGACGGGCCCACCTGCACGCCTTCAAAGACCAGTGCGGAGTAGCGCGGGCACAGCTCGAAGTCGCGGATGTCCACGTGCCACGCCGGCTCGCCTGCCGGGATCAGCGAGAGGTCCGCCGGATCGGCCAGCCTGCCCGCCGTGATGGCGGCCACTTCGCGCGCCATGCCGTGGTGGCCCCACAGGTCCGGGCGGTGCGTCAGGCTCTTGTTGTCCACCTCGATGACGAAGTCGGGCGGGCAGCCGGGGATCGCGTCGCCGGGCTTCACGCCCGCGAGTTCTAGAATGCCTTCGTGGTCGCGGTTGATGCCGAGCTCGTCGCCCGAAGCCAGCATGCCTTCGCTGTCGATGCCCGCGATCCTGGCCGAGCGCACGTGCTTGCCCCCAGCCACGGTGATGCCGGGCGGCACGTAAGCGGTGAAGACGCCCGCGCGGCAGTTCGGCGCGCCGCAGACCACGGTCTTGCGGCCGTACTCCGGCCCCGCGTCCACCACGGCCTTCACGTTGTGGCTGCCCTCGATGGGCGCGGTTTCCAACAATTCGGCCACGCACACCGCGCCGAGCCAGGGCGCGTATTCTTCCACGCCTTCGCACTCGGCGGTCTTCATCGTGATGAGCTTCATCAGCTCCTTCGGGTCCGCCTCGAGACCCGGGACGAGTTCGCGAATCCAGTTGTAGGAGAACTTCACGGCTATGATTCCTTAGAACTGTTGGAGGAAACGCAGGTCGCCGGCCGCCAGGTGCCGGATGTCGTCGATGGCGTAACGCATCATGACCAGGCGCGTGAGCCCCAGCCCGAAGGCGAAGCCGTTCCACTCCTCCGGATCGATGCCGCCGGAGCGCAGCACATTGGGGTGCACAAGGCCGCAGGGCAGCAGCTCCACCCAGCCGCTCTGCTTGCACACCGGGCAGCCCGAGCCGCCGCAGATCAGGCACTGGATGTCGAGCTCGAAGCCCGGCTCGACGAACGGGAAAAACCCGGGCCGCAGGCGCACGGTGACGTCGCGCTGGAAGATGGCCGCCAGCAGCGACTTCATGAAGTAGAGCATGTGCGCGACGCTCACGTCGCGGTCGATCATCATGCCTTCGAGCTGATAGAACGTGTGCTCGTGGCTGGCGTCCACTTCCTCGTTGCGGAACACCCGGCCGGGGGCGATGATGCGCAGCGGCGCGCCGAACTTCTCCATGGCCCGCACCTGCACGGGCGAGGTGTGCGTGCGCAGCAGGTGGCCGTCTTCCAGCCAGAACGTATCCTGCGCGTCGCGCGCCGGGTGCGTGGGCGGGAGGTTGAGGGCGTCGAAGTTGTGCCACTCGGTCTCGACCTCGGGGCCGTCCACCACGGCGAAGCCGAGGCTCGTGAACAGATCCTCGAGTTCGCGCTGGATCTGTGTGAGCGGGTGCAGCGAGCCGGGCCGCAGGCCGGGGGCGGGCAGCGTCAGGTCCACCCACTCGGCGGCCAGGCGCGCGTCAAGCGCTGCGCGCTCGAAACCGGCCTTGCGCGACTCGTAGCGCGCTTCGAGGTTCTGCTTCACGGCGTTCAGCAGCTTGCCGATTTTGGCCCGCTCCTCGGGCGCCAGCTTGCCCATGTCCTTGCCGATGTTGGCGAGCGCGCCTTTGCGGCCCAGGAACTCGACGCGGGCGTTCTCCAGGGCTTCGGCGTCGGCGGCGGCGTCGATCAGCGACACGGCGCGCGACTCTATTTCGGAAAGCGTTGTCTCCAGCATGTGCGGTGAAACTTTCAGTGTAACTCGGCGCCCCGCGACGCGCCGCGAATCAGACGCTCAGCAAATCGGTCGGGGTTTTGCCGTCGTCGCTGGCCGCGTCCATGGATCCGCCGCGAGCCAGCAGGATGTCGAGCGTGGCCGCGTCCTTGTTCTGCGCCGCGCTGTGCAGCGCCGTGTAGCCGCCGTTCTGGCGCGCGTCCGCCGGAGTGCCGGCGTCCAGCAGCATTTCGACGATGGCGGACTGCCGCGCCGCCGCGGCGGCGTGCAGGGGCAGGTTGGCCAGGGCGTTCCCGGAGCGGGCCAGCGGATCCGCGCCGCGCTCCAGCAGCAGACGCGCTGTTTCAGGCTGGGCGAAGAAGGCCGCCAAGTGCAGCGCGGTCCAGCCGTCGGGCGTGCGCGCCGCCACCAGCGCCGGGTCCGCGTCGCTCAGAGCGCGCAACCGCGCCGTCAGGCCCATGGCGGCGGCGATGAATGCATCCACCTTTGCGCCGGCCTCGACCAGCATCTCCGCCATCTCCCGCCGCTGCATGTACAGCGCGAATAGCACGGCCGGCACGCCGCCTTCGTTGCACTCGTCGGCCGCGCGCGCATCGGCCGCCAGCAAGCTCTTCAACTCATCAATGCTGCCCGACTGTATCGTGGCGATGGCGCCCATGGACGCAGCCCCCAGGCTAGGCGGCCGGCTGGAAGATCTCCGCCGCGTGCCCCGTCTCGATCCCCAGATGGTTCAGGTAGAAGGCCAGCACCGGGGCGGGATACTTGTCCTTCAGCCCGTCGTAGGCCTTCTGCTGCCAGCCTTCGGTCAGGTAAGTGCTGACGTCGGCGTCCTTGGCGAAGAAGCCGTCCTGGTGCGGGATGCCCAGCAGGTCCAGGGCGGCGATGATCATGTCGAGGTGCGAAACCAGGATGGCCTGCGAGAGGTCCGTGGCCAGGTCGCCGTCGGCCTCCGACAGCCGCGCCCACAGCCGCGGCGTGGCCTTCCGCAGGCTCTCGTTGTTCAGCTTGGTCAGCCGCGTCCGGAGCTTGATGTGCTCGTAGATCTGGTAGGTCCGTAGTCGGCTGATGGAGACGCGGCGCAGCAGATCGCTGAATCCGGTCTCACCCAGGGCGAGAAAAGCATCGCACAACTGCATCACTCAAAGAGGGTAACATCACCCGCGGCCCGCGGTCCCGGCGGACCCCTGCGATACAATATGGAGTTTGGGCATTCCACAATGAGCAATCTGATTGTTTTGGGCGCGCAGTGGGGCGACGAAGGCAAGGGAAAAATCGTCGACCTGTTCTCCGAGAAATTTGACGTCGTGGCCCGCTACCAGGGCGGCCACAACGCCGGCCACACCGTGCAAGTGGGCGACCGCAAGTTCGTCCTCAAACTCATTCCCAGCGGGGTGCTCCACCCCGGCGTCCGCGTCGTCATCGGCAACGGCGTCGTCATTGACCCGCAGGCGCTGCTCGACGAGATCGAGATGCTCGAGAAGGCCGGCATCGACGTCCGCTCCTCCATCAGCATCTCCAACCGCTCTCACATCATCTTCCCCTTCCACCGCATGGTGGAGAAGGTGAGCGAAGCGCGCGCCGACCGCGTCGCCATCGGCACCACCTCGCGCGGCATCGGACCCTGCTATGAGGACAAGATCGGCCGCCGCGGCATCCGCATGGCGGACCTGCTCAACCAGGACGTCTTCGGCACGCTCTACAACTTGCTGGCCGAGGACAAGGAAATCACCGCCCGCGCCTTCGGCATCGCCAACGACCTGCAGACCGAAGAGATCTTCCAGCGCTACCGCCAGATGGCGGAGCGCATCCGCCCGCTGGTGTGCGACACCGCCGCGCTGCTGAACCAGGCGATGCGCGACGGCCAGCGCGTGCTCTTCGAGGGCGCCCAGGGCACCATGCTCGACATCGACCACGGCACCTACCCGTTCGTCACCTCGTCGTCGGCCGCGGCCGGCGGCGCCTGCACCGGCACCGGCGTCGCCCCCACGCGCATCGACGGTATCCTGGGCGTCTCCAAGGCCTACATCACCCGCGTCGGCTCCGGCCCCTTCCCTTCCGAAGACTTCGGCCCCGAGGGCGATCGCATCCGCAAAGCGGGCAACGAATTCGGCTCCGTCACCGGCCGCCCGCGCCGCTGCGGCTGGTTCGACGCGCCGCTGCTGCGCTACACCGCCATGGTGAACGGCTTCGATTCGCTCATCGTCACCAAGCTCGACGTGCTCGACGGCCTCCAGAGCATCAAGGTCTGCACCGCTTACCGCGTCAACGGCCAGGTGGTGGCCGACATGCCCGCCGAAAACGCGCTGATGGAGCGCATCGAGCCCGTCTACGAGGAACTGCCCGGCTGGCCCGATTCGCCCACCGCCGGCATCACCAACTACGACAACCTGCCGCCGCAGGCCAAGGACTACATCTCGTTTCTCGAGCAGCGCACGGGCGTCGAGGTCGGCTGCGTTTCCACCGGCCCGGAGCGCAACCAGACGATGGTGCGCAGCGGCTCGCGAATGGAAAAGCTGCTGGCCTGAGCGGCCGCCTAGCGTCTGGTCACCGTCACCACGCGCCAACTGGCGTTGCCCGCCTCGTCACGCGCCCGCACTGTAATCTGATTCACGCCCACCGACAGCGGTACCGGACCCGCGCTGAAGCTCGAGTAGGGCGCCGTAGCATGGCCGGAAGCGGTCCGCGTCTCCCACGTCACCGCCGACACGCGCGTGTCGTCCGCGGCGCTGCCGCGCAGCGTGATGGTCTTGGCGGTGGTCAGGTACATGGCCGAGCCCGGGGAGGTCATCCTGATCACGGGCGCGCTTTGGTCCACGCCGGGTGTGGCGGGGGGCGTCACGGGAGTGCTCGGCATCGTCGGCGTCACCGGCGTCTCTGGCGTGCTTGGGTCCGAGGGTGTCTCCGGCGCGCCGCCCGCCGCCGCGTAGAGTTTCCGGATCTCCGTGATATCCACGTCCCGCAGCCCGTTCACGCGCCGGTAGTAAGGGTACATCACCGAGGCCGAATTGTCGTTGTGCCCCAACCCCAGCGCGTGTCCGAGTTCGTGCAGCGCCACCGAAAAAAGGTCGATGTCCGCGCCGACGCGCCACGGCTCGTCCAGATCCAGGTGCAGGTCGCCGGCCAGCGTCTCGGCATTCGGCGGCGGATAAAACGTGTGCGCCAGCACGCCGCCCCTGCCGTCGAACGCATAGCCGTCGCCGTGCTCGCCCGACGCAGCCAGGATCTCGATCTGCCGCCGCAGCCTCCGCACCGAGGATTCCTGGAACGTGACCTGTGCCGCCGCCGACCACGCCGCCATCGCGCGCACGATCTCACCACTCGCCTCACCCTCGTCCAGCCACGACGGCAGCGTGCCCACCCAGTAGGCCAAGGTCGCCGAGCCCAGCCCCGCGCCGTCCCAGCCGTCGCCGAACGACGTCGCCAGGTTCGCCGCGCCCGCCAGCTCTCCGATGACGCCCGATTCCACCACAGACACCGATCCACCCGCGCACGCCACCACCGGCTCGCCGCGCACCAGCTCCGGCGCCGCCGGAAAGATGTAGGCCGTCTCGTCCCATTCCGCCGCCGCCCGCAACTGCTCGAACGTCCCCCGCACCAGCAGCGCCGGCGCCGCCACGTCCGGGTTCTCCAATACCTCCAGCCCCGCCGCCGCTGCGATCTGCCGCGGCCCTTCCGGCGCCACATCCGGATAGACCTCGAGAATCGCCGCCTGCGCCTCGCCGCCGCGCTCCAGCAGCGCGCTCAGCTTGTCCTCCGCCTCCAGCACTCCCGCGTACACCGCGCCCAACCCCTCCAGGCTCACTCCTTCCGGCCCCGACACCAGCAGAGCCTGGTCCGGCACGTACTCGAGCACCCGGATATCCCGCAATCCCAATTGATTGAACGGATATTCAGAGTTATTATTATTAAATTGCATTAGAAAATGGAGCCGCCCGGACTCCACGCGCCTCGCCGGCGCGGTTCGGAAGAAGAGCGCCGCCGGATTTTCGCCCGTCAGCAGGTTCGGTGGAACCCGCCCGGACTTCAATCGCAACACCGGCGCGCTTTCCTGAGAAGCAAGCGGGCGCACTGAAGCCAGGAGGAGTAAGGCCATCAGGGCCCGCTTGTCTTTCATATGTCCGGCTCATCGGCCGGAACTATCCCAGGTGTGAGGGATTTTCAGACCATGTACATCCCGCCGTTCACTTCGATGGTCTGCCCGATGATGTTGCGCGACGCGTCCGAGCACAGGAACACCACCACTTCCGCCATGTCCTCGTTGGTCGACAGCCGCCCTTGCGGCGTCATGCGCACCACGCCGTCCAAAATCTCTTTCGTCGAGAAGCGCGCGTGGAAGTCGTTGTCCACCGTGCCCGGGCTCACGGCGTTCACCCGCACACCCGCCGGCGCCAACTCCTTCGCCATGCCTTTCGTCATCGCCGCCACCGCCGCCTTCGCCGCCGAGTAGATCGTCGCTCCCGGCCCGCCGCCGTTGCGTGCCGCAATCGAGCTGAGGTTCACGACGATGCCCCAGCCGCGCTCCGCCATGGCCGGCGCCACCGCCTGCGTGATGAACCACACGCTCTTCGTGTTCAGGTCCATCACCCGGTTGTACAGGTCGTAGCTCATCGCCGCCAGCCTGGCCCGCTCCACCAGCGACCCGGCGTTGTTGACCAGGATGTCGATCTCCCGCGCCAGCCCGCCCAGCTCCGCGACGAAGGCCCGGATGCCGTCTTCGCGCGACAGGTCGCCGCCGATCAGCACCGCCTCGGCGCCAGCCGCGCGCACCGCGGCGGCAGTCTTCTCCGCGCCCTCGCGCGAAGAGCCGTAGTGCACAATCACGCGCGCGCAACCTGACCGCGCCAGCGCCGCCGCCGATGCCGCGCCAATCCCCCGCGATGCGCCGGTCACCAGCGCCGTCTTGCCTTGAAACTCACTTGCCATGCCCTCTATTGTTCCACCAATGCGAAGGGCCGCAGAGGCGAACCCGTAGCCGCCTCTATCTTCAGCGGCGCGGCCGCAAACACGAACTCGCGCGGCGCGGCCGCGGCCAGCTCTTCCAGGTCCAGGCACTCCAGAATGTGGATGCCCGCTTCCACCAGCAGGTGCGCGTGCACCTCCATGCGCGGCGACGGAATCCGCTCCAGCGCCACGTTGTCGGCTCCCGCCGCGAAGACGCCTCGCGAAGACAGCCACCGCGCTGCCTCGATTCCGATGCCCGGCTGCCGCTGCTCGTTCACGAAGCCCCGCGCGTCCCGCCAGCGCCGCCCCCAGCCCGTGCGGATGAGAACCACGTCGCCCGGCTCAACGGGAGCGCTGAGCCCCGCCTCCAGCTCCGCCCGCCCGATGACGGATTCCTCCGCCAGCTCCCCGCCCGGCGCCGCGTCCATCCACACCCCGCGCCGCACAATGGGCGGCACTTTGTCGATCCCAGCCTCTTCCATCGAGCGCCCCGCGAACAGCCGCCCGCCGCACGAGAAGTGTCCCAACCCGTCGATGTGCGTGCCCACGTGCGTGCCCAGCGCGATCAGCTCCGCCGCGCTCGACACCCCGCCCTCCAGCACGTAATCGCCGTGCTCCTTCGTCCGCGCCATGGCGAACGGCGGATGCGTCGGCCAGTGCGGCATCCCCGCGAACCACGTCTGCGCCAGGTCAATGACCCGCGCCTGCCGCACTAGCCGGATGAGTTCCCGCATGCGCCGCCGCCTCCGGTAGAAAGTAGAAAGAAATGCCCAGGATCAGGTACACCGCCAGCAGCATCGCGCCCTCCAGCCAGTTCGATTCGCCGTCCGACGCGATCTCGCCCACAATCACCACCGCCAGCACCACCGCCAGCACCTCGGCCGGCGAAAACACCAGGTCCATCGGCCGCGGGCCCACGAACCGGCTGGCCACCACCAGCACCGGCGCCACGAACAACGCGATCTGGATGCTGGATCCGATGGCGATGGACATGCTCAGGTCCATCTTGTTTTTCAGCGCGAACAGAACCGCCGACGAATGTTCCGCCGCATTGCCGATAATCGCCACCACGATCACGCCAATGAACAGGCTGGTCATGCCCCACGCGTGCGCCGCCTGCTCCACGCTGCCTACCAGCACCTCGCTCATCCACGCCACCAGCCCGGTGGCCACGGCCAGCACGGCCACGCTCCGGCCGATGCTCCACGGCTGATGGCGCTCTTCGGGCAGTTCCTCGCTCGACGGCAGCCCGCTGAACATCTGCTTGTGCGTCACCAGCGAGAACACCAGGTGCGCGGCGTAGATGGCCAGCAGCACCAGCGCAATCTCCAGGCTCAGGTCGTTCTCCGCCGCCTGCCCCACTCCTCCCCCGGCCAGGTAGTGGAACATCGCCGGCACCACCAGCGAGATGCCCGCCAGCGTCAGCAGCGTGGCCTGCGCGCGCGCCGCCACCGCCTGGAAGCGCTGCACCGGGTGCTTCAGCCCGCCAGCGAAGATCGCCAGCCCCGCCACCAGTAGCACGTTGCCGATGATCGACCCGGTCAGCGACGCCTTCACCACGTCGTACAGCCCGCGCTGCAGCGCCGCCACGGCGATGATCAGCTCCGCCGCGTTGCCGAACGTGGCGTTCAGCAGCCCGCCCACACCTTCGCCCGTGTGCGCCGCCAGGTGCTCCGTGGCGCGGCCCAGCCACCCCGCCAGCGGCACAATGGCCAGCGCCGACGCGACGAAGATCCACACGTGCGCCTCCGGCCGCGCATATTCCAGGAAGACCGCCGCCGGCAGGAACACCAGCAGCCAGTCCAGAGAAGGTTTCAATCTCATCCTTGCGATCCGCTCCTCCTCCGCGGCGCGCGCTGCGGCCGCGGATGTTTCAACGTTTTCTGTTCCAACGCCCACCGCCCCAGCCGGTACTCGCGGCTGTAGCCCGCCGTCAGGTTCGAGATGCGCACCGCCACCGCGCCGCCGCCGTCCGCCGTGTAGCGCTCCTCGATCAACTGCCCGGCGGCCCCCGCGCTGCGCGCCACTTCGACCTCCGCCAGCCCGGCGCGCCCCGCCAGCGCCGGGTCGAACGGAAAGCGGATCTCGTCCCACGCCGTCACGTCGCCCGTCGGCTCGCCGCCCGCGCCGCGGTGCGTGCACTCCAGGTAGCGGAAGTGGCCCACGTTGTGCGCCGGCGTGTAGCGCCGCACTCGTTCCAGCGCCGCCCCGCCCGCCGCCGGCAGCTCCACGCCTTTCTCGAACAGCGCGTCGAATACCATCACGCGTCCTTCCTCGCCTTCGCGCCACACGCCGAAGTGGCGCGTGAAGCGCTCCCGCAGCCGGTAGGACGCCTGCGCCCCGGCCTGAATCGCCAGCCCGATGGCCGTCGCCGCCCGCGTGTAGGCCGAGCGCTTCACCCGCCGCCCGAACCGCTCCCGCAGCAGCCGCCCCACCAGCGGCAGCTCGCTCGCCCCGCCCGTCACGTACAGCGTCACCGCGTGCTCGCCGCCGGCCCGCTCCAGCAGGTCCGTGGTGGCGTGCAGCGTCTCCTCGATCAGCGGCGCCAGCCGCTCGTAGTAGTCCGCCGCCGGCACCGCCACCTGCGGCCAGCCCGCGCGCACGCGATCCAGGTCCAGCATCAGCCGCCGCGTGTTCGGGTGCAGGGCCTCTTTCTTCTCGCGGCACTCCTCCGACAGCAGAACCTCCTCGTTCTGCGTCAGCCCCGCCCGCTCTCCGCTCAACCCCGCCAGCTCCAGCGCCAGCTCCGCCAGCGCCTCGTCGAAGTCGTCGCCCCCCAGCGTCGGGATCCCTTCCGTCGCCAGCACCGCGTGGCACTCCTC
>DAHVTI010000234.1 GCA_027324255.1 Bryobacterales bacterium
GCCCGTGCGGGCGGACGCTGCCGGTGCTGGAGCGGTTGGAGGGGCGATCGGAGACCTGATTCACCTGGCAGACGGCCGGACGCTGCACGCGCTGCAGGTGATGCACAGGCTGCGGGCGGCGTCGGGGGTGGAGCGGATCCAGGTGGTGCAAGAGGAGGCGGGCACGTTCCGCGTCCGCGCGGTGAGCGACGCCGGGCTGGACAGACAGGCGGCGGCGGCCAGCCTGGCGGCCGAACTGGCGGGGCTGACCGGGGAGCGGGCGGACGTCTCCGTCGAATGGGTGGAGAAGCTGCCGGCGGAGGCCAACGGCAAGACGAGGGTGGTGATCTCGAAGGTTCGAGGATGAACGGGAAGCTGTGGAGCCTGGCCACGTTGTGCCGCAACCGCTCGCTCCCGCCGGAGCGATTGGAGGCGCTTCAATTGCGGAAGCTGCGCGCCGTGGTGGAGGCGGCGAGACGGGACGTTCCTTTCTACCGGGAGCTCTACGCCGAGGCAGGCGTGGAGCCAGGCATGCCGCGCACGATGGAGGATCTACAGCGGCTGCCGCTGGTGGCGAAGCCGCAGATGCGAGCGGCAGGATTACAGAACGCGGTCTCGGAGCGGCTGGCGGCGCAGTGCAGAGCGACGCTGCGCACGAGCGGCACGACGGGGGTTCCACTGGCGGTTCCGCTTTCGCCGGAGGACGCGCGCATCAGAAGCCTGGTGGACTTCCGGGGCCTGCTCTCGCTCGGCTTCCGGCCATGGGACAGGCTGGTGACGGTGGGTCCGGGACAAGGGCGGGCGCCGGCGCCGCACGAGCGGTTGGGGTTGTTTCGGGCGCTGGTGATCCGGGCCGAGGTCCACCCGGAAGAACAGGTCAGGCGACTGCTCCGGCTGCGGCCGGACATCCTGTGGTGCTATCCGGCGGAGCTGCGGGTGCTGCTGGAAAAGGCCGGCCACCCGCTGCGGGAGTTGAAGCCACGCTTCCTGATCGTCTCCTCGGGAGTGCTGGAGGACCAGGTGCGGCGGATGGCGGAACGGGAGTGGGGCTGCGAGATCTTCGTCTCCTACGCCTGCATGGAGACCGGAAGGATCGCCATCGAGTGCCCGAAGCACCGGGGGCCGCACGTGAACGCCGACCACGTGCTGTTGGAGATCAGGAACGGGGATCGCGCGGCGAAGGCGGGCGAGACGGGCGAGGTGGTGCTGACGACGTTGAACCAGTCGGCGATGCCGTTTATCCGGTACCGGCTGGGCGATTTGACGGCGTGGACGGGGGGCGCGTGCACATGCGGCAACACCTTTCCGCTCATCCAGGCGCCGGAGGGGAGGGTGGACGAGGCGCTGCGGTTCGCGGGGGGAGAGCGGCTTTCGCCGACGCGGTTCTGCTTTGCGCTGCGGGCGTCGGACGGCATCGAGCAGTTCCAGGTGATCCAGGAGACGTTGGGGTGGATCCGCGTGCTGATTGTTCCGGAGCGGTCGTGGAGCCGGGCGGAAGAGGACGGGCTGAGGCAGAGGCTGCTGGAAGGGGGCCCGCCAGGGGTTCGACTGGACTTCGAACCGGTGGAGCGGATTGACGCCACGGGCAGGAAGTTCCGTTCGACGGTCTCGAAGCTGCCGGCAGAGTAGGGCGGCGGCACGGCGCCCGGGGCGTGTAGGCTATTAGCATGAAACTCGTCAATCGCCGCAGTTTTCTGGGCGCGTCCGCCGCGTCCGCGTTGGGGCTTCAGGGCAAGAGCCTGAAGGTGATCGGGGTGCAACTGTACACGCTGCGGTCGATTCTGCCGCAGAAGCCGCTGGAGATTTTAAAAGAACTGGAGCAGATCGGCTACCGCGAGGCGGAAGTCATCGGCGGCAGCCTGGAGGCGATCTGGCCGAGTCTGACGCAGACGGCGCTAAAGCCGGTGAGCGTTCATCTGGACACGGCGCTGTTCACCACGAACCAGGAGAAGCTGCCGGCGGCGCTGGACGATGCGAAGAAGAGGGGCATCGAGTATGCGGTGTGCCCGTACATCGCGCCGAAGGACCGCGGGGGCGTGGACGTGATCCGGCGGCTGGCCGAGACCTTGAACAAGGCCGGCGAGAAGTGCAACCAGAGCGGGATGCGGCTGTGCTACCACAACCACGCCTTCGAATTCGAACCGGCGGAGGGCGGGACGCTGCTGGACGTGCTGATGAAGACGGCGGAGCCGAAGCTGGTGAGCCTGGAACTGGACATCATGTGGTCCACCGTGGCGGGCGTGGATCCGGTTTCGGTGCTTCGGAAGTACAAGGGGCGAGTGGCGTTGATGCACCTGAAGAACGTGGCTCCGGGGATCGAGAAGCGATACAACGAGAGCGTGCCGCGGACGGCGTTCCGGGAGGTGGGCGACGGGGTGATCGACATCCCGGCGGTGCTGAAGGCAGCCACGGCCACTGGGGTGAAGCACTTTTTTGTCGAGCAGGACCAGACGCCGGGCAACCCGGTGGAGTCGGTGCGGAAGAGCTTCGAGTACCTGAAGAAGCTGGAGTTCTGAGAGGGGCTGGGATCGCGATAGGCTGGTGGTTGCCATGATGCGAATCCTTGCTCTGTTGCGCCCGCATGAGGAACCAGCGGCGGCTTCCTCGATGGACCCCCCGGCTTCGTTCGGGGTCACGTCAGGTTCCCCGGTCGAGCGGATCAGCGCGCTTTTTCGAAAGGCGGGTGCGGGGCCGGCCTGGAGGCCGGCCGCAGGCCTGGCGGCCTGCCCCACCATCGCGCTGCTGTTGGTGGCGGCAGTGGCGGCGGGGCAGACGGAGTTTGTGTTTGAGAGCGCGCCGTTCGCGTCGTGCCACGCATCGACGATTGTGGAATTGAAGGGCGGGGAGTTGATGACGGCGTGGTTCGGGGGGACACGGGAGGGGGCTCAGGACGTCGCGATATGGGGGTCGCGAAGAACCGTTGGGGGATGGTCGGCGCCGGTGGAACTGGCTCGGGAGGCGGGCCAGCCGGCGTGGAACCCAGTGCTGTTCCACACAGGCGACGGGACGCTGTGGCTGTATTACAAAGTCGGGCCGTCGCCGATGACGTGGACGGCGGCGCGGCGGTTTTCGAGGGACGAAGGGCGGACCTGGCCGGAGATCGAACGGCTGCCGGCAGGGCTGGTGGGGCCGGTGCGGGCCAAGCCGCTGGTGATGAGCGACGGGACGATCGTGAGCGGATCTTCGGTGGAATCGTACCGTTCATGGGCGGCGTGGGTGGAGCGGAGCACGGACAACGGGCGGACGTGGAGAAAGATCGGCCCGATCACGGTGCCGCGGACGGTGGCGCGGCGCAACCCGCGGGGCGGGAGCCCGGCGCAGGTGCCGGGGGCGCCGGAATGGGACTTCACGGACGGGCTGATCCAGCCGAGCGTGGTGGAGGTGAAGGGCCAGCGGCTGCGGCTGTACGCGCGGGCGACGTCGAGCATCGGGAAGATCTGCGTGGCGGAATCCAGCGACGGGGGCGTGACGTGGTCGGAGGCGCGGCCGACGGAGCTGCCGAATCCGAACTCGGGCATCGACGCGGTGAGGCTGCGCGACGGGCGGACGGTGATGATCTACAACCACACGGAAAAGGGGCGCACGCCGCTGAACCTGGCGGTGAGCCGGGACGGCGAGCATTGGACCATGTTCCGGGCGCTGGAGAGCGAGCCGGGCGAGTACTCGTATCCGAACGTGATTCAGGGGACGGACGGGGATTTGCACATCGCGTACACGTGGAAGCGGCAGCGGATCCGGTACGTGCGGGCGCCGTTGAGCGAGATACCGGGGAAGTAGGGGGCAAAGGCGGGCCGCGGGCTGGACCCGGCCGCGCTTGACATCGCCGGGCGGGTGCGGGCACAGTCGAATATCATCTTCATGACTACGGGAGTTCCCATGATCCGAAAGACGAAAGCAGCATGCCAGATCGGGATGTACGGCCTCGGCCCGATGGGCCGCAGCCTGGCCCTGAACTTCGCCGACCATGGCTACTCGGTGGCGACGTACAACTTCACGGCCGACCTGACTTGGCAACTGATGAGCGTGCCCGGGCTGGCGAGCCTGGTGACCCCTTTCTTCAATGAGCGCGACTTCGTGGCGGGGCTGCGGCAGCCGCGGACGGTGATGATCATGGTGAAGTCGGGCGCGCCGGTGGACGAGGTGCTGGACCGGCTGCTGCCGATGCTGGACCCGGGCGACGTGATCATCGAGGGCGGCAACTCAGACTTCCGGGACACGGCGCGCCGGCAGCGCAGCGTGAACGAAAAGGGCGTGATGTACATCGGCAGCGGCGTCTCCGGCGGGGAGGAGGGGGCGCGGCGCGGCCCGTCGCTGATGCCGGGCGGCAACGTGGAAGCGTGGCCGGTGGTGAAGGAGATGTTGCAGGCGATCGCGGCGCGCAACCAGCAGGGCCGGCCGTGCTGCGAATGGATCGGCCCGGAAGGCGCGGGCCACTTCGTCAAGACGCACCACAACGGCATCGAGTACGGCGTGATGCAGATCATCGGCGAGGTGTGCTGGTTCATGCGCGCGCTGGGCATGAGCAACGACGAGATTGCGGATGCGATGGACAACTGGAACGAGACGCTGAAGGCGTTTCTGCTGGAGATCACGGCGGACGTGCTGCGGGCGCAGGACGACGACGGCTCGCCGCTGCTGGACCACGTGCTGGACGTGGCGGGGGCGAAGGGGACAGGCGCGGGCACGGTGGTGAGCGCGCTGGACCTGGGGCAATCGGTGAACATCCTGGCGGCCGGGGTGGCGGCGCGGCTGATGTCGAAGAACCGGCGGCGGCGGCGGCTGGAGATCCGCGATCTCTACCAACTGCCGGAGCCGGCGCTGGCGGGCGGCCACGAGGAGTGGGCGGCGAAGCTGGGGCCGGCCCTGGAGGCGGCCTTCGCGCTGGCCTACGCGCAGGGCTTCACCACACTCGAAGAGGCCTCCATGCAGTACGGCTGGGGCCTGAACCTCCCGCAGATCGCCTCCATCTGGGGCGGCGGGTGCATCATCCGCGCGGACATCCTGAACGAGATCTCGGCGGCCTATACGGCCAATCCGACACTGGACACGCTGCTGGTGGCGCCGGCGTTTGTCGAATGCATCCGGCGAGGCGTGCCGGCGCTTCGAGAGGTGGTGTCGGCGGCTGTGCTCGCCGGCCTGCCGGTGCCGGCGATGAACAGCGCGCTGTCGAACTTCGACTCGATGCGCTCGCCGAATCTGGTTTTGGCGGGGGTCATCGCGTTGCTGCGGGACCTGTTCGGCGCGCACACGTTCCAACGCAACGACCGGCCGGGGGTGTTTCACCGCGACTGGTCGAAGGGCTAGGCGGGGGGAAGCTTCGAGCTCGAACCGATCGGGATTCCGGACTATCTGAGGCAGGCGACGACCGGTGCGAACGTGACGTGACGAGCGACGGCCTGCGCGCCGGCACGCGAGGCGACGGCACTGCGTGCGACGGGCAAGTGCACGGGAATCAGTCAGGGGTAGCGGGTGCCGCCGGGCCACGGGCCCGTCTGTCCTCAGGCACCGGGGTCCAAGACACCGATGCGGCGGCGCGGGCCGTACTTCAGGGACGCGGCTTGGAGAGGGCGAGGAAGCTGGCCCAGGCGTGGGCGTGGATTCTGCCATCCTGGGCCGTGAGGGTGGCCTCGGTTTCGATGAGCCGCTTGCTGCGCCTGACGATCCAGCCCCGGATGAGGAACGTCCCGCCCGAAGTCACGGGCAGACGGTAGCGGATGCGGAGCTCCGCGGTTAGCGCTTCGCTGCCGGCGGCGGCCACGGCTTTCGACATCACCTCGTCGAGAACCGTGCTGACGACTCCGCCGTGAACGATCCCGCGGAAACCTTCGAGGGATGGGCCCGGAGTCCAGACCGCTGCCATCCCGCCGTCATCGCGGGGTTGGAATTCGATTCTCAGGCCGACAGGGTTGTCCTGCCCGCAGACGAAGCACATGGACTGCGGACGGGCGTGGAGATCGTTGTTTTGTGAAACTGCGCAAGTGGTTGCCGCCATGAGACCAGCTCCTTCAGTCAGCTCGCGAAGCAGAAGTTTGCGGACGCTCCTCCGGATGAAAAGCGCGGTAGGTTTGATATCCGCCGGGCAGAAGTTTCGCGCGGAAGCCGTGCTGGCTGAGGAGGCGGCAGGCGTAGTAGGCTCTCTGCCCGACGTGGCATTTCACCCAGATCTCGCGGTCGCACGGCAGTTCCTGGAGGCGGCCGCGCAACTGGCCGAGGGGGATGTTCACGGCGCCGACCACGCTGCCGCCCCTGAACTCCGCCTTCTCGCGCACGTCGAGGCAGAAAACATCCTCGGCGTGCACATCATCCCAAGGAGCGAGGGCAACGTCGCCGCGCAGGACATTGGCGGCGAGCATGCCGGCCATGTTGACGGCGTCCTTGGCGGCGCCGTACTGAGGGGCGTAGCAAAGTTCGGCTTCTTCGAGATCGTAGACGGCGGCGCCCATCTGAATAGCCATGGAGATGAGATCGATGCGGCGTTCCACGCCTTGTTCGCCTACTGCCTGAGCTCCGAGAATCCGTCCGTCGCTTTTGCGATAAATGAGCTTCATGTGGATGGGCCGGGCGCCGGGATAGTAGCTGACATGGTGGCCCGGATGGACATACACGGCCTCGAAGTCGGAGACTCCGGCGCGCCGGAGCGCTTTTTCGGTAGCGCCGGTGAGGGCCACTGTCAAGCCGAAGAAGCCGCACACGGCGGTGCCCTGGACGCCGCGGAAGCGTGCCTGGCGACCGCAGATGACGTCGGCGGCGATTCGTCCCTGGCGGTTGGCGGGCCCGGCGAGCGGAAGCATCTCCCACTGCCCGGCCACGGTGTTCCAGACTTCCACGGCGTCGCCGACGGCCCAGATCCGCGGGTCGCTGGTCCGCATCTGCTCGTCGACGCGGATTCCGCCGCGCTTACCGATTTCCAGCCCCGCGCTCCGCGCAAGGCCGGTCTCCGGGCGCACACCGATGGAGAGAATGACGATGTCGGCTTCGAACTCCGCTCCGCGCCGGGTCCGCACCACGAGGCCGCCGGAGGCGGCCTGTTCGAAGCCGGCCACGGCGTCGCCTAGTTGAAGGTGGGACGCGTGCGTGGCCACGCGGCGCCGCACGAACTCCGCCATTTCGGCGTCGAGCGGCGGCATCAACTGGTCCGACATCTCGACGATGGTCACGTCGACGCCGCGATGGAAGAGGTTTTCAGCCATCTCCAGCCCGATGAAGCCGCCGCCCACCACGACGGCGCGGCGCACCTCGCGGGCGTCCATCCACTGGCGGATCTCGCGGCTATCGGGCACGGTGCGCAGGGTGAAGATACCGGGCAAGCCGATGCCGGGCAGCGGGGGGCAAACCGGCGCGGCTCCGGGGGAGAGCACCAGAGCGTCGAAGCGTTCCCTGTATTCCCGGCCCGTCTCCAGGTCCTTCACCAGCACTTCGGCCGCGTCGCGGTCGATGGAGAGCGCCTCGTTGAGGATGCGCACATCGATGTTGAACCGGTCCCGGAACAACTGCGGCGTGGACACCAGAAGCTTCGCTTCATCCTGGATCACGTTGCCCACGTAGTAGGGCAGACCGCAGTTGGCGAACGAGACATACGGCCCGCGCTCGAGCAGGACGATCCGCGCATGCTCATCCAAGCGGCGCAGGCGGGCGGCACAACTCGCGCCGCCGGCCACGCCTCCAACGATCACTATGCGTTTCCCTGGCATTTTCCTATTTTGTGAGCAGCTTCAGGACAGCGGTCCGAAGCGCCTCTTCTCCTTTCCAGCCGACCTCGATGGCGCGTATTCTCCCCTGGCGGTCCAGCAGCACCAGCGTCGGCACATAGAAGGGCTTTTCCGGGGGATGCTGGAGATAATCCAACACGCTCGCGCGGCCGGCGGTCCCCAGCGTGAAGGTCAGCCGGTGTTCCCGGCGGTAGCTCTCCAGCGCCGGGGGAGCATCCACGTTGAGGGCGATGCCGACAGGACAGAATCCCTTCGGCCCCAGTTCCTGGTACAGCTTCTGGAGGCCGGCCGATGCCATCCGGCAGGACGGGCAGACGGTAGTCATGAAATCCAGGACCACCACCCGGCCTTTCAGGCTGCGCACCTGCAGGACTTTGCCGTCCGGTGTCCGGACCTCCAAGGGCGGTCCGACCCGCGTCTGCGAATCGCCCGCCAGCTTCGCCGCAGCCGGCAGCAAAATGGCGAGCATGGCCGCCGCACTTCGTATCCCTGGCCGTCTCATTGCCGCCTGCTCCTTCCGATTCCCAAGCGCTGCCGACTTCTTCAGGCTATCAGGCGTGCGATACTAGATGCAAGAAACACTTATATGCAAAAGGAAGAAATTGAAGCAGGCGTCCGATTGATACTGGAGGGGCTGGGGGTGGACCCCGACGATTCGAACTTCCGCCGCACGCCGCATCGGGTGGCCAGGGTATACGAGGAGATGTTCGTTGCGCCCAAGACGGAATGGCCGGTCTTCGACGAGGACTACACGGACATGGTGATCATGCGCGGCCACACCTTCTGGTCGCTCTGCCCGCATCACCTCCTGCCGGTGCGCCTGGTGGCATCGGTGGGCTATATTCCGCGGGGCAAGGTGATCGGGGCCAGCAAACTGATCCGCCTGATTCACGACTGCATCCGAAAGCCGATGACGCAGGAGGCGCTGACGGCCAGCGTGATCGCGCACATCCGCCACCTGACCGTCGGAACGCCGGAAGGGGAGGCGGTATTCATGGAAGGACGCCACGGCTGTTTTGAGATCCGCGGAGTGCGGTCCGACGCTTCGCTGATCACGTGCAAGTTCAGCGGGCGCTTCGAGTCGGAGCCGGAATTGCAGCGCAGGTTCATGGACCTGGCGCGCGCGCCCGGCAACGGCCGCTGAGCAGCCCTGCTCAGTGATCGCAGGCGTTCGAACCGGCGGCGAGGCTGCCGTTCAGGTACATGGCCGCGAGCGCCTCCGCGCATTCCGCCGGCGCACCGACGACGACGGCGATGGAGACGTCCTGGAAAAGCCCGATCGCGCGGGAACCCATGCCGCCGGCGATCACGAGGTCGACGCCCCGCTCCTTGAGCCAGGGGGGCAGGAGTCCGGGCTGGTGGTCCGGCGCGGGAACTTCCGCGAGAGCGGTGATCTGATTCAAGACTGGATCGACGTCAACGAGGGCGAACGTCCTGCAGTGCCCGAAGTGCTGAGCCAGATGCCCGTCCTCCATGGGGATCGCGATTCGCATGATGTGCCGTTTCCTTTCTACGGCCGCTCACCGGATGACGGTGAAGGGTGTTGTTTCCTTTTCGAAGGAGCGTTCGAGGGCCAGCCACGCATTTTCCAGCGTCCGCCGGAGCAGCGGACCGGCCTTGGAGAGGACCGGCTCGCCGGCGAGCTGCGCCTGATTGAAGGCGGGATCGCAGTCCAGGCGGCCCAAGAGGGTGAACTGATTCCCGGCCGCATACTTCTCGATGCGCGCGGCCATTGCGCGGTTGATGCCGGCCCGGTTGATGAGGATGCCGGCGGGCACGCCGAAATGGCGGACGACGGCGGCCACGCGTTGCAGATCGGCCAAGGCCGAAAGGGTGGGCTCGGTCACCAGCAACGCATAGCCGGCGCCGGTGAGTGAGGAGATGACGGGGCATCCGATGCCGGGGGACCCGTCGGCCAGAATCCAGGCGGCCCGATGCCGTTTCGCGAGGTCTTGCGCCGCCAGCCGCAGCGTGGACACCAGTTTGCCGGAGTTCTCGTCGCCGGGGTTCAACCGGGCGTGGACCATGGGGCCGAGCCGGGTGCCGGAGATGAACCACTCTCCGCAGACATGAGGCTCCAGACGCACCGCCCGCTGCGGACAGATGTCCGCGCACACACCGCAACCTTCGCACAGGGTGAGGTCCACCACGGCCGCGCGGTCCAGGCGTAGCGCCTCGAAACGGCAGGCGTCCGTGCACAAGCCGCAGCCGGAACAGGCCGCCGGATCGATGCGGGCTTTGGCGCCACCGACAAACTGGTGCCGCTCCTGAACGGACGGCGCGAGCAACAGGTGGAGGTTGGCGGCGTCCACGTCGCAGTCCACCAGCACCACCCGGCCCGCGAGCGAGGCGAATGCGGCCGTGAGGCTGGTCTTGCCGGTGCCGCCCTTTCCGCTGAGCACCGTGATCTGTTTCAAGCCGGCACCTCCGCCGTCAGCCGGCTGGCGATGGCCTCGATCGCGCGTGCAAATTCGGGGACGCCGCGGCCCGGCAACTCTCCGCGGGAATACGCCTCGGCCACCTTGCGATTATCGGCGATGCGCCCGATGACCGGCAGGCGGACCTCGGCGCAATACCGCTCGACGCGGTTGTCGCCCGCCCCGTCCCGGTTGATCACCACGCCGATCCGCGCGCCGGCCAACCGCGCAGTTTCGACAGCCAGCAGCAGGTCGTTCAGGCCGAAGGGAGTCGGCTCGGCGACGAGCACCACCTGGTCCGCGCCTCTCATGGCCGCCACGGCCGGGCAACTCGATCCGGGCGGAGCATCGAGCACGACCACTTCCGCATTCGTTTCCCGGCGTCTCACGGCGCGAATCATGTGCACCGTGGCCGTCTCTCCCGGATTCAGGCTGCCCTGCGTCAAGAGGACCGGACCCGCCCAGCCTTCCGCAATCTCGCCCACCGTGCGCTGCGATTCGCGCAGCGCGCCCGACGGGCAGGCGCGAACACAGCCGCCGCAGCCGTGGCAGAGTTCCGGGAACACCAAGACCCTGTGCGGAGTGACCGCGATGGCATGGAAACGGCACGCATCGCTGCACCGGCCGCAGCGGTCACATTCGGGATCGGCGACCACCGGCACCGGCCGCGCAACCGGTTCAGCCTGCTGCATACGCGGATGGAGCAGCAGCGCCGCATTGGGCGCCTCCACGTCGCAATCCAGGAGATGGACACGGAACCGCCGCGACAGAACGACGGCGAGGCTGGCCGCCACCGTCGTCTTGCCCGTACCGCCCTTGCCGCTGGCCACCGCGATGCGTGTCATCTGATCATCCCGTCTGCTGGTCGAGTCATCGAGTGGAACCTCATCCGGCTTCCGGCAGGCGTCGTGACTCCGTCCCCGCGCTGTCCAAAAGCGCGCCCGCGCAGTGGTTCCCCGCCAGGCACCGGGCGCCAGGCTGGCCGGCCTCTTATGCGCTTTCCTTCCCGCGGTCCGCCAGGCCGGCTTCCGGGGAGCCGGCGGTTTTTTCACTCGCGACAGCGCCGGCCTGGCCGGCCGCGCGGCCCCGCTGCATTCCGAACCGGTTGCGGCGGCCTCCGCGCAGACCCTGGCCGGCCCCGGCCCATCGGCCGGTGCAGTCGCCTCTCCCACGGCCCGTCATCGGACCCTCGCCCCGCGGTCCCGTACCATCCTTGAACGGCATCTTCAACTCCTTTCGCCGCCTCGCGCCTCAGCGCCAGACGCTGTCAATACGCCGGATCAGACTCTTTGATCTCCGCCAGACGCCCGGCCCGAAATGCCTCCACGGCTTCCTTCGCAGTCCGGCCGTCTCCGCGGTACACCTTCACCCCGCCCGCGGACAACACCGCGAACGCCTTCGGCCCGACACGTCCCGTGATCAACGCTTCAGCGCCGTGGCGGCAGATCGTTTCGGCCGCCTGGATGCCGGCTCCGTGAGCCGCCTCCGGCGCCTGCGTGTTCTCCAGCAACGTCCAGGATTCCCGCGCCGAATCAAAGACGAGGAAATTCGCCGCCCGCCCGAATCGGGGGTCGACTTCGTTTTCACTACCGGCGCCCGCGGCGCTCACGACGATCTTCATTCGCTGCCTCGTGTTGTGTTAGTGTATAGGTGCAACTCACACATAGTATACTTCGACTCTTACTGGCCGGTCAAGGATCTCCGAGGCAGAGTTGCCAGGCCGAATGGAAGAAAGGAGCGCCGATACGTCCATGAGCGCAGTGCTGGAACCCGTAGAGACAGATGTCCAACTCCGAACTCTTCCGCGCTGGAAAGCCGCCGCGGCACTCGCCTGCGCCTTGCTGCTCAGCCTTCTGTTTCTCGCCTCGGGCGCGTGGAAGCTCTCCGATCTCGACGCCACCTCCGAACGCATGGTGCAATCGCTGGTGCCGGCCGAGCTGAGCCTGCCCGCCTCGATCGCCGTAGCGGTGTGCGAGACATGCACCGGGATCCTGCTGCTGATCCCGAGGTGCCGGCGGTGGGGCGCGTGGCTGGCGGCGCTGATGCTGGCCGCCTTCATGATCTACATCGGTGTTTTGTACAACAGGCTGCTCGGCGAAGACTGCAACTGTTTTCCCTGGGTGAGGCGCGTGGTGGGGCCGGTGTTCTTCGCCGGAGACGGGGTCATGCTGCTGCTCGCGGCGATTGCCGGACGGTGGTCCGCGAGGTCTCATGGCTGGCGGCGGGCGGGGCTGATTCTAGCGGGAGTTTGCGCGCTGGCGGCGGGGGCGTATGCGGTCTCCTCCATCCGGCGGGCCGCGGCCGACGCTCCGGAAACGGCGCTGGTAGATGGCAAGCCTCTCCGCCTGCGCGCGGGCCGGATCCTCCTGTACTTCTTCGATCCCGAATGCTCGCACTGCTACACGGTGGCGCACGAGATGGCCGCGCGCAACTGGGGCGGCACGAGGATCGTGGTCCTGGCGACTCGGGAACAGCAATACACGGCCGGCTTCCTGGCCGACACAGGGCTGCGCGCCGGAATTTCTCCGGACGCGGGCATGCTGCGAAAGACCTTTCCATTCACGGACCCGCCCTATGCGGTGGCGCTGCACCGCGGCCGGGCGGTGGCTCAGTTCAATTCCGGACAGATGGAGGGCGAAGGCTACTATGACGCGCTCAGGAGCCTCGGCTTCGTGAAGTGAAAGCGCGCCTGAGAGGAAAGGGAGGGGTGCTTCATGGTCCAACGACTCAGCATCACGGTACTGGCCGACAATTCGGCCGGCCCTGGCGGCCTGCTTGCGGAACACGGCTTGTCGTTTCTGATCGAGGCCGACGGCTCACGGGTCTTTTCGACACCGGCCAGGGATTGGTATTGCGCCACAACGTGGCCGCACTGGGCCTCTCCCTGGATCCACTCGACGCGGTTGTGCTGAGCCACGGGCATTACGACCATACGGGCGGCCTGGCCGGCGTTCTGGAGGATGCCCGCCCGGGGGCGATTTACGTCCATCCGGCGGCGCTGGAGAACAAGTTTGCCAGGCGCGGGCCGGATTCGTTCCGCTCCGTGGGCATTCCGGCGTCCTCGCGCGAAGCGCTGGAGGGATGGAAGGACCGCATTGTCCGGACAAGCACGGCGGCGGAGGTAGCGCCGGGGGTCTGGTGCACCGGCGAGATTCCACGGGCCCGGACGGAGGGAGAAGCCGAGCAGTTCTTCTTCCTCGACGAGGAGGGACGGACGCCGGACCCCCTGGCCGACGATCAGGCGCTTTTCATCGATACGGCACGCGGGCTGGTGATCCTTTCAGGGTGCGCGCACGCCGGAGTCGTGAACACCGTGGATCACGCGTGCCGCCTCGCCGGGCGCCAGGACATCCATGCGCTCATCGGCGGACTGCACCTGGGCAGCGCCACGCACAAACAACTCGAAGAGACGGGCAACGCGCTGGGGCGGCGCCGTTTTCAGTATCTGGCGCCATGCCACTGCACGGGCATGAACGCGCACGCTTACCTGCGTGCGCGATTTCACTCCGTGGTGCGCGACGTCAACGCCGGCAGCCGACTTGTACTTGAATGAGGATAGAGAACGAAGACCGGCCCGAACGCGGGCGACTCAGCCCACAGCAGGATGTCGCCGCCTAGCTGCCGGATTCAGCCCAGGCACGAAAGGCGCCTCACACCATGCCGGACAAAATCATCATCGAACCGATCGGCGTGATTGAAACGCCGTTCCGCGACCCCTCGGGCACACCCATCCAACCTTCGCGGGCCAAGGGCGCGCGAGGCAGGGTCCGCATCGATCCGCGCTTCCGGGAAGGGCTGAAGGACCTGGATGGCTTCGAGCGCATCTGGCTGGTTTACTGGTTACACGGGGCGCCGGGGGTCAGCCTGACGGTCACGCCATTCCTCGACACCGGCACGCGCGGGATCTTTGGGACGCGCTGGCCCGCGCGGCCTTCTCCGGTGGGCATTTCCGTTGTGCGCCTGCTGTCGGTGGGGGAGGAGTTCCTCGAAGTGGCGGACGTGGACATTATCGACGGCACGCCACTGCTGGACGTCAAGCCATACGTGCCGGAGTTCGACTGCTACCCGGAGAGCAGAGCGGGCTGGCTCGACCAGTCGAACTCGAGGCGCCGGGTCGCCGATGAGCGATTTGAAAGCAAGCCGGGCGGGAGGGATCCGGAACCGCCGCAGAGGGACCCATGACACGAATGGTGCTCGACAGCCTGATGATCACCGGCTTCGTGGCCGGGATGATGCTGCTGATTGAATATTTGAACGTGCTCACCAGCGGGCAGTGGAGCCGCTGGCTGGCGGGCCGGGGGATGGTGCAGATCCTGGCCGCGGCGCTGCTCGGCGGGATTCCCGGATGCCTGGGGGCTTTCACCGTGGTGGCCTTGTATTCTCACGGCGTGCTGTCGTTCGGCGCGGTGGTAGCGGCCATGATTGCCACCAGCGGAGACGAGGCCTTCGTGTTGCTGGCACTCATCCCGCGGGCCGCGGCGGCGCTGGCCGTTATTCTGATCGTCATCGCCGTGGTGGCGGGCTATGCGGTGGACCTGATCGCGGCGAAGCGTGTCGTGTCCTGGCCGCGGTGCGAAGCCCTGGTCATACACCCGTCGGAACAGCTCTCCTGGTTCTCGGCCGAGGGTGTCAAGGCACAGTGGAAGGAGTGTTCCGCAGCCCGCGGAGTGCTGTTCACAACGCTGGCCCTGTTTGCCGCGGCCATCGCGGCGGGGCAGATCGGGCCGCCTCGCTGGGACTGGGTGCGGATCAGCCTGATTGCGGTATCGAGCGCGGCGCTCTTCGTAGTGGCCACCGTACCGGAGCATTTTCTGGAGGAGCACCTCTGGCGGCACGTGGCGCGCAAACACGTGCCCCGGGTCTTCCTGTGGACATTCGCGGCGCTGGCGCTGAGCGGGCCCGTGGAGCGCCTGATCCACGTCAGCGGGCCGGGCCAGCAGAGCAACTGGCTGCTGCTCCTGCTGGCCTGCGTCATCGGACTGATCCCGGAGTCCGGCCCGCACCTGATCTTCGTGACCCTGTATGCGCAACATGCCATTCCGTTCGCGGTCCTGCTGGCGAGCTGCCTCGTGCAGGACGGCCACGGCATGCTCCCGCTGCTGGCGCACTCGCGCAGGGCCTTCGTGGCGGTCAAGACGGTGAACTTCGCGTTGGGTCTGGCCGTGGGAGCTGTGGCGATGCAGTTCAAGTTCTGAGTTCGACCCGGGAAAGGACGTGACGAATGGCACTGACACCTGAGATGATGCGCGAGAAGATCAAAGCGGCCGTGGCCGTTCAGGCGACGCCGTTGAACCGGAACGGCAGTCTCGACCTCGGCGGTCTCCGCGAGAACACCAGATTCCTGGTGGACCGGTGCGCCGGCAAGCGGCTGGTTCTCGTGCCCACGGGAAGCACGGGAGAAGCATACGCCCTGTCGGACGCCGAACGGCTGAAGGTGATTGAGACGGTGATCGACTGCGCGGCGGGCCGCCTGCCCGTTGTCGCCGGCACAGCCGCCGCGGGCACTGAACACACTCTGGAACTCTCCAGGTCAGCCCAGCAGGCCGGAGCGGACGGCGTGCAGGTGGTGCTGCCTTACTACCACGTGCCGAGCGAGGAGGGCCTGGTCCGCCACTTTCTGACACTGGCCGATGCGCTTCGCATCGGCGTGATGATCTACAACAACCCTGTAGTTTCGAAGCTGTGGATGGCGCCGCACCTGATGGTGCGGTGCTCGCAGCATCCGAATATCGTGGCCGACAAGGAGAACATCAGCGACGTCACCCTGTACAAGGCCATGCGCGATGCGGTGGATCCGGAGAAGATGGCGGTGCTGTGCGGGCTGGGAGACTTGCAGTTTGCCTATACGGCCGCACTCGGATGCCCGGGCTTCGTCTCCTGGACAGCGAACCTGGCGCCTCAGCTTTCGCTCGACCTGCTGGAGGCGGCCGATGCCTGCGACTTCCACCGCGTGCGCGAAATCGTCGCCAGGACCGGCCGGCTGTACGAGTTCGCCGGTGCGTGCGCGCGCAGGAGGGGCCGCGATCCCTGGATCCTGCCGGGGTTTGCGTCCGGCCACATCTACGTTGGCATTCTGAAGGCCGCGCTCGAATTGGTAGGGCTGGCCGGAGGGCCGGTCCGCGGCCCGGGCGACGATCTCGAGGCTGCGGAACGGGCGGAGTTGCAGGCATTGCTCCAGGACATCGGCCTGATTTAGCACCGGCGGGATCGTGAGGCCAATATGCTAATCGACGAGATTTGCGAGGCGCTGCTGCCTGCCGCGGCGGAACGCGCCGTGGCGGATGTGCGAATCGGCCTGGGGTACACGGCGGTTCAGGTCGACGATGGAGGCTGCGGGCTGGCCTACACCTTCCGGGACGAAATTCCCTCGGGCTGTTCTGTCATCCATTCGGCCGGCACGCTGGTAGGGCGCCAAGCCTCCGAACTGGCGCTATGGGCCAAGTCGCACGAGGCCCTGCCAGCCGCAATCGGACTCGCGACGCTGAATGCGCTGATCGGCGTTCCTGCCGGGGCGGTGGAGACGGATCTGCTGGCGCTTCTGGCTTGTGAACCGGCCGACGAGGCCGGCATGGTGGGCCACTTCGCGCCTCTCGCCGATCCGCTGAAGGCGCGATGCCGTGCGCTGCACATCCTGGAACTCCGCGCGGACCCCGGATCGGGACTGCTGCCTGCATCGGCGGCGGCCGAAGTTCTACCCAGATGCCGGATCGTGATCCTGTCGGCCACGACCCTGATCAACCGCACGCTCGATGAACTATTGCCACTGTGCCGCAGCGCCAGGGAGGTGGCGATTCTCGGCCCGTCCACCCCGATGCTGCCGGAGGTGTTCGCCGGACGGGGCGTGACATGCCTCTCCGGCGTCCGGGTGAGCAGCGCGGAACGGGCGCTGCGGGTCGTCAGCGAAGGCGGCGGCACGCGGCAATTCGGCGGAGCGGTGAGGAAGCTGACGCTCCGCCTGCCTGCTTGAGCGAGCCCGGCGGAGATCTTGCCCCAGTGTGGGTGGCCCCTGTTCGGCTGGCCCTTGAACCGGGCAGTAGACGGCAGTATCTTTTAGATGTGATGTACATCTATTGACGCGTGAGGCGACCTGGGCTCCGGCGGCGGTGGGGGGAAGTCCGGCTGGAGCGGAACGGAGGTTTCGGGCATGAACAAATTCGTGTACTTCGCCGCCATTGCCGGCAGCATTGTGCTGCTGTACGGAGTTGGGAGCAACTGGAAGCTGAAGCCGGAATCCACGTACCATCACAGCCCGTATATCGGGGAGACGGCCGTCCTGACGATTGCGGGAAGCGAGGCTGTCTGGCTGGCCTTGGACAAGAACGACTGCTACGCCATCAACGTGGCGATGGCCGGGAAGGACGCGGCGCAACTGCGGGGTTGCGCAGATGCAAATACCGCTTTCGCCGTTCCGGCGGGCACGTTTGTGAAGGTCACGGGAGAATCCGCCAGCCACAACAAGGTGAAGATACTGGACGGTCCGCTGGCCGGAAAGACCGGATGGGTGGAATTCCAGTACCTGCGGCCAAGGCGGCCGGGGGAGTTCCGGTAGCGGCCGGACGCGGCCCTACCAGGCGGGCCGCCCGCCGGCGCCCCGCGGGCGAAGGGTTCGGCCGTGGAGAGTGATGCGGGAGGCCAGCAGCATCTCCCCGTCGCAGCACGCCACCCGGTGGCCGGTCACGCGCGCGGCATCGCCCTGGCGGACGTTCAACTGACTGGCGAGGAGAAAGCCGGATCGGAATCGTCTCCAGGCCGGCCTCAACCCGTCCCGGCGGCTGGAGTCCCCGTGGCACGATGATTGGCAGAAAGGAGCATCGGCGTGTGCCGCGGCCCCCTGGGTTGCCGCTGCCATGGCTACGGCGGCCCGGGTGGCGGTGACAACACGAGGGGCCGAATGCCGGGGGGCCAGTCACCCCCCACGACGGCGAAGATGACGAACGCGTTTGCGCGCCGCCTGCCTGGCTCACTCTTATAGGTGTGACGTACATCTGTCGTAGAGGCTCGTGTTCAAGGTATTCCGACCGTTCTCAGTAGGTGAAAGAAGCATCTATGGCAGAATGGGGTGCGGGTCTGCTAGATTGGATATTGGTAGCCAGGCGGGATTCGGGAGGATCAAATGCCACGACGGATGTGCCTCAGACATGGCGAAGATCAGCCCTGCACTTGCGCCATGGGAAACCTCTACCGGTTTGTGGAGCCGGTGGTGCTCCTGCTTCTGAAAAAGAAGGGGCAGTCCTACGGATACGACCTGGCCGGGGATCTCCACGAGCATGCGCTGACGGACGCGGAAATCGAGCGCGCCGCTCTTTACCGCACGCTGCGCCAACTGGAGATGAACGGCAACGTCAAATCCGACTGGGAGACCGACAGGGGCGGCCCGGCGCGCCGCGTCTACAAGCTGACGGCGATGGGCGAGAAGCACCTGGAAGAATGGGCCACGGTCCTCGATCACGTTTCGAAATCGATGACCCGATTCGTCAAAGAGGCGAGAGCGTCAATCAAGGGGCAAACCGCGCCCAAGCGGAAGCCGGGCGCGCGGACCCGTAGCGCACGCCGGTAGCCCGGCCGTCGGGCACAGGAAGGCGGCCATGTTCACGGCGCGCGGCCCGGAAGATCAGGGTTCCGGCTGAACGGCGAGGCGAAGCGCTTTTTCCGCGTGCAGCAGCGTTGTGTTGAACAAAGGCAAGGCGCAGTCCTGGGGCCGCACGAGCAGCGGAATCTCGGTGCATCCCAGCACGATGCCCTGCGCGCCGCGAAGCCGCAACCGGTCGATGATCCGCAGGAACATGCCGCGGGACGCCTCCAGGATCCGCCCGCCGCAGAGTTCCTGGTAGATCACTTCATTCATGCGATCCTGATCGCCCGGCTCAGGGACCAGCACCTCAATCCCCGCCTGGGCGAGCCGATCGCGAAAGAAAGGCTCCCGCATGGTGAACACGGTGCCCAGCAGGCCCACGCGATGGAGGCCGGCAGAGAGGATGGCTTCGGCGGTGGCGTCGACAATGCTGACGAGAGGCATTCCAACCGCCTGCTGAACGGCATCAAAGACGATGTGCATCGTGTTGGTCGCGATCAGGCCGAAGCCGGCGCCGGCCAGGCGAAGGCCTTCCAGCGCCCTGGCCATTTCATCAGCGGCCGCCGTCCATTGCCCGGCGTGCTGCCAGTCGACGAATTGCTGGAAGTTCACGCTGTGGATGAGGATCTCCGGATACCCGTAGTCGCCGAAGCGCTCCGTATAGGTGCGGGTGATGTGCTCGTAGTAGACGATTGTGGACTCCGGGCTCATGCCTCCTAGAATGCCGATCCTGCGGTGCTTCATCCTTCGATCTCCCGGACCTCAGCGATGGCGACAGACGCAAAGAGGCGCGCCGCCGCTCCTTTCGATCTCACCACGAATCCTGGAGGCCATTCCAGCCTGCCGCGGCCGCGGCGGAATTACAGGGCGGCCTGGCGCCCCGCCGGCGCGCGCGCCGCATCAGAACCGCACATGGAGTCTTCGCAGGAATACGAGGTCTTCCTCCGAGAGCAGGACTCGGCTGGTCCAGCGACAGGTGTTCTCCCGCAAGGCGGCCGTCGCCAGCAGGAGCAGCCGGCTGGTCCACAGCAACCAGCAGCAGGCCAGTATGACGACCAGCACGACTTCAAACGTTTCCGGCACTGAAGCCAGCATGGCGCCCCCCTTCCGGCCGGTCTCTCATTTCCGCCTTCTCACCCGCCGGGGACAGTGGGAGACTTCGCCGCCGCCCCCTGGCCGACGCACCGCAACTTCGCCGCCAGCCCCAGGGCGGCATCCCCGAGGCAGGAGCTATCGCGGACTCGGATTCGCGCGGCGGCGTGGCGACATGCGGAATGCGAGGCAGCCTGCGCGCTCCTGCTCCTGATGCAGCGGCGCGGCGGTCTGCCGCCGCCGGCCCCTGGTAGAAGCGGGGTCCTGCCCCGCCGGGAGCGCTGGCGCGATCATCGGGAACGTGGTCATTGCCGTCTGCGGGGCCGGCCTGGCGCAGGACGCCGGCAGGAACAGTCCCTCTTGCGGCAACGATCCAGAGAGGCTCGCCGCAGCCGGTGACGCAGTTTTCGCGCACCGCCTTGCAACGCCTGATCGTACAGTGCATAGTACATCTAGATGTTACTCAATTCGAGCTGCTGTCACCAGCAGAGAATTACCGCATCGTAAGATCCGGAGCGATTGCGGCGGCTCACCGGGCCGTGCCGGCAGGGAGGCAGTCATGCGGAAGATGGCTGTGTTGGCGCTGAGTCCTTCGGAAGACGGCATACTCTCGGCTCAGATCGTGTTCTGGCAACGTGGCACGGAGCTACGCTGCGGCGGCACGATGGCTGAAGCGGCAGGATTCCTTGCGCGGCATCCCGGCGCGCTCGTTCTATGCCGATGGGCGGGGCAGGACCGCGGCCGGAACGCAGCGCTTTCCTGGCTCCTCGGCGCGGGCCGGCCCTCGGCGGTGGTATGGATGGGCGAATGTGGCCGGGACAAGATCAGCGTCGAGGTGAGGCCGGCAGGCGATCTCCGGGCCGCGCGCGAGATCCTTGGAAACCCGGAGTTGCTGCGGAAGATATACCTGGCCTGGAGCCACTGCGGGGGGAGTTTGCCAGCGCCGCACCAGGTTGCCGGAGAGGCCCTGAAGGAACTGGTGATGTGATCGCGGGCAGTGGGTTTGCCGGCCGAAGGGATGCTCGCAGTGAGAGGATGCGTCATGGGAGAGGCACAGCAGGACAGGAGGTCGCTGGCGGCTTGGAGGTGCGCGGCTCAGCGGTGTGAGGAGGCGATCCCTCTTCTCGAGAAGGTGCTGGCCGATCAGCCCGCCGACGCCGAGGTGAGTTACCAGCTCGGACTCTGCTACAGCGGCGCCTGCCGGATGCACTCGCTGGTAAGCCCGCCGTTCGCAATCGCATACTTGGAACGGGCGCTGCGGGTGATTGGCCCGGACGGCCATCCGGAGTTCCGGGTGAAAGCGCTGGATGCGCTCGGCAACGTCCAGCGGCTCAATCTGCGGCCGGAGGAGGCCCTGCCGCTGCTGGAGGAGGCGGCCGCGCTCTTTCAGCGCCTCGGAGCGTCAGAAGACTGGGCGCGGACGGAGTTCAACCTGGGCAACCTGTGCTGCGATCTTGCCGGACGCGGGGCGCCGCAGCAGTGGGATGCGGCAATCCGGCACTATCGAAATGCGTTGACCGTCAGGCGGGAGGATACCGACCCGGTCCGGTTCGCGGCGACTGTACTGAACCTGGGCACGGCTTATCGCGAATCGCCCGGCGAAGATCACGAAGCGAACCTCAGGAGGGCCATCGGCTGCTACAGCGCCGCATTTCGGGCGTACCTCGGTGCGCACCTGCGCCAGAAGTGCGCCGACGTGCACAACAACCTCGGCAATGCCTTCCTGGAACTGTCATCGACTCCCCGCGCTGCCTGCAGGAACACCCGCCGCGCGCTCCGGCACTATGCGCTGGCGCTCCGCGCCCGCACCAAGGCCGATCGCCCCCGCGACTACGCGGTGACACAACTCAACCGGGGACAAGGCTACCTCCGGCTCGCCGGCTGCGAGCCGGAGGGGAGCAGGCAATCCGCCTCACGCTGCTTCCAGGAAGCCATGGAAGGCTTCCTGCTGTGTGGAGATCCAACGCGCGCCAGCCTGGCGAGAGAGTGTTTGAGCGCCCTGGCAGGCTCACGTTCCGGGTGATGCGCGGCGCGGTCCCGTCCTGAACGGGTGGAGGGCGCTTGGCGGGAAGGGACAGCACCCACGTCCCGACCAGACTATTGCCGGAGGCCGGTTTCACCGCCGCCGGCACAGGGACGGGGAGAAGATTGCGATGCGGCGCATTCCCGGAGAGGCCCACCCGCGAAGCCGTCAGGGAGCGGAGATCCCCTGGACGGCTGAGCAGTTCTCTTCCAACCGGAAGGAAGGAGCCGGGGTGACGGTGTTGACCCGGACGGAGTGGAACGAGGAATCGTGGACGTCGTCGAGGACGAATACCGGCCGGGCGTCGGGCTGGCGGAGCGAGACCCGCATGTTGCTGAGATGAATGTCCCTGGCGTGGCGGACATAGAAGGCACTGGCGGGGAGCACGCCGAACATGCGGTTTTCGGGGTAAGCCCTGGAGTTTTCCGGGACGACGCGGCGGGCATCTTCCTGGGTGCCGGGCGGGAAGCCGCCGAGGATCTCGATGTCGACGTCGTCGATGAAGACGCGCTGAACCGGGCGGCCGGGGATGCCGGTGATGCTGGAGGCGTAGGGCAGGTAGTTGTGCATGGCGCGCTCCGCGGAGGAATGCTTCTCGGCGTCATTCACCTGGGCGCGGATGCCGCTGATGTGGATGTCTTCGAGGACGCCGGTGGCGGGGACGGCGTCGCCCGAGTCCGTGACGATGGGCCGGTTGCGGTCGCCGAGCCGGATGAAGATGGGCGTCTCGACGACGTCCATGGTGAGGTTGCGGACGATGACGTTGCGCATGACGCCGCCATCGACGAGTTCGAGCGCCAGCCCGGCGATGCCGGTTTGCCAGACGACGTTGTTCTCGATGAGGATGTTCTGGAAGCCGCCGGAGGAGTCCGTGCCGGCCTTGATGCCGTTGCAGAGGCTGCGGACGCGGTTGTTGCGGATGACGACGTTGCGGCAGCCGGCGGAGGTGTAGCCCTTGAGGCAGATGCCGTCGTCGAGGGCGTCGATATTGCAGTTCTCGACGATGGCGTTGTCACAGTCGATGATGTTGCAGCCGTCGTTGTTGCGGAAGGTGCTGTCGCGGACGGTGATGCCGCCGACATGGAGGTTGCGGCAGCGGGTGTAGGTCTCGGTCCAGAAGCCCGATGAGGTGAAGGTGACGTCGCGGACCGAGACGTTGGCGCACTCGTCGAACCAGATGAGGCAGGGGCGGTGCTTCTCCACGCGGTCCTTGGAGATGAAATCGTTTTCGCCCTGGCTGTTGCCGTTGAGCGTGCCTTTGCCGGTGACGGAGATGCCACCGGCGCCCTGGGCGAAGAGCAGGCTGGTGAGGAGGAAGCGGTCGTAGCGGGCCTTGGATCTGGGTGCGTGCGGGGCATAGTCGCGCACCCACGGGCTGCCGAGGAGGACGGCACCGTCGCTGAGATGGAGGTTGACGCGGTCCTTCAGGACGACGCCTCCGGTGAGGAACGTGCCCGGGGGGACGAGGACCTGGCCGCCGCCGGAAGCGGCGCAGGCGTCGATGGCGCGCTGGATGGCGGCGGTCGAGAGAGTGCGCTGCCCCGCGGCAGCACCGTAGTGCTGGATGTTGAAGACGCGGGAGGCGGAGTGCGCCGAGGCGGCGGCGCCCGTGGCGAGCAGAAATGCCCTGCGAGGAAGGATGGACATGCGGATGTCACCCGCCGGAGCCTGCCCGGCCGAGGGCAGAGCGCGGCGCGTCTTTCCCCATCAGAATGGCATGTTCGACGCGGGCCGGTCAGACCGACCGGGGGAGGATGTATTGGTAAACGGCCAGGAAGTGGCAGGCGCTGCCGGCAAGGACGAAGAGATGCCAGACGGCGTGGGCGTACCTGCGGTGCGAGGCGAAGAAGACGACGCCGAGGGTGTAGAGCAGCCCGCCGGCGAGCAGCCAGAGGAAGCCGGGCCAGGGGATGGCGCCGAGCAGGGGCCGGATGGCGACAACGGCGAGCCAGCCCATGAGGACATAAACGGTGGTGGACAGCGCGTGGAAGCGGCCAGTGAAGAAACACTTCAGGACCACTCCCGCCACAGCCAAAGCCCACACGACGCCAAAGAGCGACCAGCCCCAGGCGCCGCGCAGCGCCACCAGGGTGAAGGGCGTGTAGGTGCCAGCGATGAGGAGGTAGATGGAAGCGTGGTCCAGGATGCGAAAGACGCGCTTGGCGCGGCCGTTCGTCAGGGCATGATAGAGGGTGGAGGAGAGATAGAGCAGGACCAGGGTGGCGCCATAGACGGCGCAGGCCAGGACCTGCAGGGCGGTTCCGCGCAGCGCGGCGATGACGACGAGGACCACGAGGCCGGCGACGCTCAGCGCGGCGCCCACGCCGTGGGTGACGCTGTTGGCGATCTCCTCGCCCAAAGTGGCTTCGATGCCGGCGGCTGGCGGGGGGATGCGGGTTACCTGCCGGATGGCGCGACTCCTGCGACCATCATGACACGCGGGTGCACGCTCAGCCGGCCTGGGCCAGGACGGAGCGGACAGGGATGACGGAGTCGACAGCCTGGCGGATGGTGTCGAGGAGGAGTTCGGGGGCGTCGAACTGGACCCAGTGTCCGGAACGTTCCGCGAGAATGTGGCGGCCTCTTGTGGAGAGGGCAGCGGTGCGGTGGTGGCCGGCGAGGCGGGGGGCGGGGGTGGTGCCGGTGGAGATGACCCAGAGGGGGAGGTCCCGGAGGACGGAGTTGTCGAGCGGCGTGGCGCAGAGCTTGGGCATCAGATCGAAGTACTCGGCGACGACGCGGAGATTCTTGGGGCAGCACCAGTGGGACTTGATATCGCCCCAGGTGGAGGGCGGCAGCTTGCGGATCTCGTCGAGGAGCTTGACGCTCAACTCGGAGCCGCGGCGGTTGCCGTTCATCGACTGGGAGACGAGGCGCGAGAGTTTGGCGGAGTGCTTGAGGGCGGATTCGAGGGCGAAGCGGAGGAAGCCCCACTCGCAGAGCTCGGCGCCGAACTGGGCCAGGAGGGAGCCGCGGCGGAGCTGGCGGTCGAGGCTGTGGGTGAGGGGGTGGAACTCGCACTGCTCCATGGGATCGACGAGGACGAGGGCGGCGACGCGGCCGGGGTGGGCGGCGGCGAAGTAGCGGGCGAGGCAGCCGCCGAAGGAGTGGGCGACGAGGACGAGGGGGCCGTGGATGTCCGCGGCGGAGAGGCCTTCAGAGAGTTCGCGGGCCATGGAGCAGAGGCTGCGGGGCCGGGCGGGAGCATGGCTCCAACCGAGGCCGAGACGATCGTAAGCAATGGAGCGGGTGTAGGCGGCGACCTCCTGCTGGATGCAGCTCCAACTGATGGAGGAGGCGGCGAGGCCGGCTTCGAAGAGGACGGTGGGGGAGCCTTCGCCTTCGACGCGGAGGTGCATGCCGTCGTGCATGCGGCCGGGCGGGGGGTGGCTGGACTGGTCGCGGAGGACGCC
The DNA here is from genome assembly GCA_027324255.1 of Bryobacterales bacterium. Lineage (GTDB taxonomy): Bacteria > Acidobacteriota > Terriglobia > Bryobacterales > Bryobacteraceae > Paludibaculum. Next base: position 25,206 of record DAHVTI010000234.1, read on the forward strand.
CGCATTCTGGTAGGCGCGGCCGGCGAGGTGAAGGCCGGCGACACCGGCGAGGGCGCTGAGCCAGATCTCAGAAGACATAGCTACCACCTGGGTTTTCAGGAACGGGGCGCAAGCGGGGCGGGGGAGGTTTCAGCATTCAACGGCCTCGTGACAGCCGGCGATCCAGGATATCCAATTCGCGGCGGACGATGGGGTTGCCGGGATAGTCGCGGAGGAATTGGGCGAGCCAGGAGCGGGCTTCGCTGGTCTTCTTTTCGCGGAGGCAGGCCACGGCAAGGAGAATTTTGGCGTAGGGCGAGTAGAAGCGGCCGTTGGCGGCGACTTCTTTCATCCGTTCGAGGCCGAGCTGTTTCTGGCCCTTGATCTGGTCGTAGTGGACGAACCAGCGGACGAAGAAGGGAAGGCTGCCGACGATGTATTCGACGGCGCCGACGTGGAGGTAGGCGTCGACGACGGGCGGGCGGAGGGAGACGAGTTTCTGGGCGTAGGTATTGACCTCGGAGGCGAGGGTGACGCTGCGCCACTGGCGGCGTTCGACGAGGCCGGTGTAGTCGGCGACAATGCTGGCGGCCATGCACATGGCAAAGAGGGCGTCGCGGTCGTCGGGGTGGGAGGCGAGGCGGGCCTGGGCGAGGGAGCGGGCGCGCTCGATGGACTCGAAGAGGCGGGCGCGGACCTGGGGATCGGGGCGGAGCTTCTTCTTGGAGGAGATGTTGTCGTCGTCGAGGAAGAAGTCGGTTTCGAGGATGCGCAGGCGGTCCATCTCGCTGAAGTGGTAGGCGGCGGCGCGGACGGCGTGCAGGAGGGGGTTGGCGGGGTCCTGGCGGAGGGCTTCGTCGAGGACGCGGTGAGCGCCGGGGAAGTCGGCGTTGTACAGGCGCTGGAAGGCGACGTCGGCAGGGCTGAGGGTGGCGGCGGCAGCGAGGAGGAGGAGGAGCATCAGAGCGCCTCCGCGGAGTAGCGCTCGCGCAGGACGCGGCGAAGGGTTTTGCCGGTGTGATTCTGGGGCAGGCCGCCGGGCTCGAGGATCCAGATGCGGCGGGGCGCCTTGTAGGGGGCGAGGCTCTGGCGGCAGAAGGCGAGGAGGTCGTCTTCAGCGGCCTGGGCGCCGGAGTGGAGTTCGACGGCGGCGGCGGGAATCTCGCCCTTTTCGGCGTGGGGGAGGCCGAAGCCGGCGGCGCGGGCGACGGCGGGGTGGGCGGAGATGGTCTCTTCGAGCTCGCGGACGTAGACGGAGTAGCCGCCGGACTTGATGACTTCCTTGGTGCGGCCGACGAGGCGGATGAGGCCGAGAATGTTGCGGACGGCGGAGTCTCCGGTGCGGAGCCAGCCGTCGGGGGTGAGGAGGGATTCGTTGCGGGCGGCATCGCCCCAATAGCCGGCGGCGAGGCCGGGGCGGAAGACCTGGAGTTCGCCGACAGCGCCGCGAGGCAGCGGGCGGCCGTCGTCGCCGGCGATGCGGATGCGGTGCGGGGGGACGGGGAAGCAGAGATCGCCGCTGCCGGGGAAGAGCATGGACTCGACACCCAGCATGGCGAGGCCGCCGAGCTCAACCATGCCGTAGCCGTTGAGCAGGAGCGGGGGGATGCGGAGGCCGAAGGGGAGGCGGCGGAGCGCGCCGAAGCCGCGCAAGCCGGCGCGGACGGTGGAAGGGAGATGATCGCTGGCGGAGAGCCAGAGGCGGACGGAGGCGAGGCGACGCGGATCGGGCTGGGAGTTGACGAGGCGGGCGAACATGGCGGGCACGCCGACAAAGGCGGTGACGCGGTGGCGCTCGACGAGTTCCAAGGCGGCGGCAGCGTCGAAGCGTTCGAGGAAGCAGCCGCGGATGCCGGCGAGCAAGCCGTAGAGGGCGATGCTGACGGCCATGACGTGGGACCAGGGCAGCGCGACGAGGGCGAGGTCCCGGGAGCCGAGCAAGGGTCCGACGAGGACGCTGACGGAGCGGGCGCCGAGCAGGGCGCGGGAAGAGAGGGCGGCGCCCTTGGGGAAGCCGCTGGTGCCGGAGGTATGGAAGATGGCGACGGTGGCGCCGGGCTCGACGGAAGCGGGGGGCGGCGTTTCGGAGGAAGCAGGGACCCGGAGGAAGCCATCGAGGGTGGCGGGCTCGTCGTCGGCCTGGATCCAGGTATCGACGTCGAGGGCGGAGCGGTGCTGGATGGCGGCGTCGAAGACGGCGCGATCGGTGACGAGGATGCGGGTGCCGCTGCGGGCGAGGATGGTGCGGACCTCGGGGAGCGAGAGCTGGGGGTTGAGGGGGACGGCGATGCCGCCGGCGCGGATGATGGCGAGGAACCAGCGGAAGCAGAGGGGGTCGTTGGTGCGGTAGACGGCTACGCGCTCGCCGGCGCGGAGGCCGGCGGAGAGGAGGAAGGCGTGGATGGAGCAGATTTCGCGGTGGAGTTCGAGGAGGCGGCGGGGGCGGCCTTTCTCGACGCTGATTTCGCCGTCGCCGCGGGCTTCGAGAATCTTGTCGGTGAGGTTGGAGACAGTGAGGGCGCGGTCGCGGGAGAGCCGGTAGTTGCGGGCAAGGCTCATAGGGCGGCGGTTTGCTTGCGGCCCCAATCGCTGTCGGTGCAGTAGCGAAGGAGGCGGTCGAGGTAGTCCATGACGGGCGGGGGCTGAAGGCCGTGAGGGGCGAGGAGGCGCTCGGCGATGGAGACGTCGAACTGCATGCGCATGGAGAAGTAAGAGCGGTAGGCGCGGCCGTCGTGGAGGATGCGGCGCCTGCGGCCCCAGAGCGTGAGGAGCAGGAGCGGCCGGAGGGCGCCGAAGAAGAGAGCGGGATTGACGTAGCGGGGGGCGGGGACGCGGAAGTATTCGGAGGCGCGGGTGGCGATCTGGTGGAGGGTGGCGCTCGAGCGGGATCCGGCGCAGAGGTGGACGGCGGCGCCGAGGGCGGCGGGATCGAAGGCGAGGCGGGCGGTGGCGGCGGCGACGTAGTCGACGGGGACGATGTCGAGGATGGCGCCGGGGCTGCCGGGGACGGTGCGCCAGAGGCGGCGGGCGTAGATTTTGAGGGGCCAGTACATCATCTTGAAGCTGGTGGTGACGCCGGTGCGGGAGTCGCCGACGATGATGCTGGGGCGGACGATGACGATGGGGAGGGAAGACTGGCGGGAACGGACGAGGGCTTCGGCCTGGCACTTGGTCTGCTCATAGGTATTGCGGAAGCCCTGGCCGACGTCGAGTTCGTCCTCGCGGACGAGGCCGGTGCGGTCACCGGCGACGTAGGCGGTGCCGATATAGGTGAAGGACTGGAGATCAGGGGCGTGGGCGGCGAAGTCGAGGATGCGGCGGGTGCCCTCGACGTTGATTTGGGAGGCCTCTTCCAGGGTGTGATCGAAGCGGACCGTGGCGGCGGAGTGGATGACGCGGGTGACGGAGGCTGCCAGGCGGCGGTAGTCCTCCTGGCTGAGGCCGCAATCGGGAAGGGTGACGTCGCCGGAGAAGACCTGGACGCGGGGACGATGGCGTGCGGGGACGAAGGCGGCGACGCGGTCGAGGGCGGACTGCTCCGGCCTGCCGCGAACGAGGAGGGCAAGGGAGGCTTCCGGGTGGAGCTCGAGCAGTTCAGTAACAAGCCGGGCCCCGAGAAAACCGGTGGAGCCGGTGACTAGGATGAGTTCCGCGCGATGCATCAGGCGTTCTTCACTGCAACGGAGAAGCGGGGACAACGAGGGGCTCGGACCGGGTAGCGGGTCCGCAGGACGGACGCCCAACGGGTAAATGCCAACTGCTCCATCGTTTCCGGCAGCATTCCGGCTTCCGGAAGTCTGTCGCTGATGATAGCGCAAAGCAAGGGGGGGTGGCACGCAGGGGGGCGAGCACGCAGGAGCGGGGGCGTCGGATATACTGGCGCTGCCGGCAATCTGGCCGGCCGGGGAGGACGCATGATGGATGGATGCACGCGGCGCGGCTTCGCGGGAGCCATGATGGCGCTTTGCGGCGCGGAGGCGCAGGCGGCGCCGAAGGCCGGGACGGGGCGCACGCCGGGCGCCGGGGTGCGGATCGCGCTGAACGCCTATTCGTTCAACCAGCCGCTGCGAGACAAGTCGATGGACTGGAACGGAGTGGTGGATTACTGTGCGGCGCACGGCATCGGCGCGCTGGACGCCACGGGATACTACTTCGACGGCTACCCGAAGGCGCCGGCGCCGGCGGTGCTGCACGAACTGAAGCGGCGGGCGTTCGTCAACGGGGTCACGATCCACGGCACGGGCGTGCGCAACGACTTCGCGGTGACGGATGCGGCGGCGCGGCAACGGGACGTGGCGATGGTGAAGGAGTGGATCGAGGCGGCGGCGGTGCTGGGAGCGTCGGTGATTCGCGTGTTCAGCGGGCAGAAGGTGGCGGAAGGCACGACGTTCGACGAGACGCTGAAGTGGATGGTGCCGGCGTTCCGGGAGTGCGCCGAGCACGGCAAGCGGCACGGGGTGATCGTCGGTCTTCAAAACCACAACGATTTCGTGAAAACGGCGGCCGAGACCATCCGCATCGCGGAGGGGGTGGATTCGGAGTGGTTCGGTGTGATTCTCGACGTGGGTAGTTTGCGGCGGGGGGATCCGTACGCGGAGATCGAGCGGTTGCTGCCGTATGCGGTTTCGTGGCAGTTGAAGGAGACGGTCTGGTACGGGACGAAGGAGGCGCCGACGGATCTGCAGCGGGTGAAGGCGATCATTGACAAGGGCGGCTACCGCGGCGTGCTGCCGGTGGAGACCCTGGGGGCTGGGGATCCGCGGGAGAAGGTGGCGCGGTTCGTGGAGAAGGTGCGGGCGGTGTTCGGGTAGAGCATGCGGATGGTTGCCGGCGCCGATGTGATGCGCATCGGGCGGCAGGCATCCGACGTCATGGTAGCGGCGCGTGGCGAGACGGCGTTGGACGGGCAGAGCACCGCTGGCGCAGAGGGGGCGACGGGCCACCCCTGGCGACAGCGCCCGGACGATCCGGGCGGAGATGAAAATCGCCCGCAGCGGCAGTCTCGAGCTGACTTGCGTAAACCGTCAATTCTCCCCTCGTAGGGCCGGCAGCGCGTCCATGTACAGGATGGGATCAGGGGTGGTTCACCTGCCATAGCAGGGCGAGATGCAAATTGGAAGAACCCCGCTCAGTTCGCTGCTGGGCGCCTGCCTGTCTGCGGCACCCGTTACTTCTACCACTATCCTTTCGGGCGCAAATGAAAATCCGGCGGTGGCTTCGCCTGGCACTGGGCTGGCGATGGTAATCATGGACGCGGTCTCAGGATCAAGGAGTTGCGGGCGCCGGTGTTGGGTTTTGAAAGGATTACGGGCGTTTGATTTGGACGCCATTTGGGCTCCAGGGCCTCTACCTTGCGGCTTTGGATTCCGGCTGGACTCCAAACGGACTCCGGTTGGCGGAGTCGTTGGACTCCAGTTCGTCGGTCGATGTGAGGGCTCGTAGCTCAGTTGGTTAGAGCGCATCCTTGACACGGATGAGGTCGCAGATTCGAGTTCTGCCGAGCCCACCACCCCCTCCCTCACGTCGCATTGGAATTCCCATTGCTCTCCTGCCCGGCGGGCGCGGTCGTACCCGCCGTTATCGAATTCTCTCCTTCTGAGTCGAGTGACATTTGGAGAAGACAAAACACACTTCCTATACTGCGTGACGGCGCCCATCCACGCCGCGAGATGCGGCGACTGATGCGAGGAGGCAGAGCCTGATGGTCAACGGGGCGGAGTGGCTGGACATGGAGTCGCGCCCGCCGCCGGGATGACCATGCCGCAGTACCACCGATCTCTCTGCGAGCTTCCGGCGGTGGGTATCATCACAACCAGTACCGTCGTGCAGGAACCATCCGGGCCCGCCGGCAAGTCCGCGTACTCGAGCGCCGCAGCATCGAGGTCCCGATGAGCGCGGACGAACGCGGGCGACTCCTGGCGGAAGCTTACCAAGCCGGGGTCGGCTCGCTGCCGCAGTACATCCGCTCAGGAGCGGGACTTCAGATCCGTAGCATGTCGCTGCCCAACACTACCGAGCGTGAAGACGAGGAGGACGATGCGTGGAACCGACTTCAGGGCCTTGGACTGGACCTTCAGGCCTTCGGACCGGATGGATGATCCCGATGTAGGGACAGCGTTTTGTGCGGACGACAGCCGACAACCTTCCAGGCCCCCGATAACGCCGCTTTACGTGCTCCGGATTGCCAACCGACAGGCGTCACCAAGGCGCCTCGACGATAAGGTGTTGTCGAACGAATTGGGTGCATTTCTCCCCAAAACTGGGTTCCCGGAATGCCAGCGCCCCTGTCCGGCGATTGACAACTCTTCATTCAGGGTAGGCCACGCTCGTTCTCCGAGGCCGTAGTGTCGTTTGCCAGCTTGGAGGCGCAGTTCACCAAATCCGTGGTGATCTTCGCGTACCTCCAACGGCATGATCGGTGCAGGCGGACATGAGAGATAACACCTCGCTTCCTTCGAAAAGCCTGCTGACCTGTCCTCGACGGCAGGGAAACGCAACGACATCACGGCCGGCAAGTGCCTCAAGGATTGGGCGGGCTGCGGGGGTGGCGCTCCGTATGGGCGTAGTTACCGGCGTTTCGGCACGTTCCGTCCGGAATTTGGCGCTTGCCTCGGTGATACTTCTGGGAGCGCTCTTTGCATCGGAGCCCGCCGATGATGGGGTTCACCAAGTCGAACTCGCCAATGCTCTTGTCGATCGGGGCGATTTGGATCAAGCGGAGGCGGCGTACACTAGAGCATTGGACCAAGCGCAGGTCGCCGGCGACAGCGTTCGTGCCGCCGGCGTTGTGCTGCACAACATCGGCAGGCTCCTCGACCGCAGGGGGCGTCAACTTGAAGCAGAGCGAGCGTATCTCCGGGCAGTTCAGGCTTTCAGTGGCGCCGGCGTCACGGATGAGAGGCTGGTGGTGCGTGCTTACGCAGGGCTTTCCGCGGTGTATATCCAAACCGGGCAGTATTCGAAAGCCGAAGGACTGATTAGACGCGTGCTTACCGATCATGCGGCCGGCGACGACTCGGATCGAACGAGTCTCATGGGCAGCCTCGGAGTCGTTTTGACGCACAAAAACAGATCCGCAGAAGCCGAGCAAGTGCTGCGGAGCACGGTGCAACAGTGCGTGGGGCGTTCGAGCGTGGAGATGCAGGAGGTCTGCGCTATCGCACTCGCCAATCTAGCCGGACTGCAGATGCGGAGGGCCCGTACAGCGGAAGCAATTGATTCGTACCGGCAGGCGGTCGCGATGATGGAGGCGGTGCCCACGCCCTCTCCGGCGACGCTTTGCATGACTCTGGGGGATTATGCGATGGCTGTTCGCGGCGCAGGAGATCACCAGACCGCGGAGCAACTGTACCGCAGGGCCATAACCCTCGCCAAAACGCGACTTGGGCCGGGTCACGTGATCCTCGCGGAGCTGCTTCAACGATATGGCGAACTTGCGCGCGATGCGGGCAGGAAGTCTGAAGCTCGAAAGCTAATCCAGGCGGCGAGGCGAATCGAGAGCGAATGGAGTCGCGAGAACGTGACAGGGCACACCGTTGAAATCGACACCCTGTTCGTGCGGAGGTGACAATGGAATCGAAGAACCGTTGGCACGCAAGCGAACAACTCAGGTACTGGTGGGCCGGTTTGCTCATGATGTGGGCACGGACTCAGACCAACTGGATCGTGCGGCAGGGCTTTTGGTGGGTGTCCAGACGACGGAAATGCCAGAATTGATGCCGAGAGGACTCGTGAGCGATCAGCAAGCGCCTTCCACGGCGCCCTTCACAACGGGCCCCGGGAACCGGGCTGTTCTACGCTACCCCGGATTTGGAAAGGTCTTTCTGATTTGGACCGCGATCGGGATTCTAACGTCCTTGCGATACCAGTTGCAGCGTCCCTCCAACTCGGAGATCAGGGACGTAGTGTTCATGGCTGCATTCACCGCCTGTTACTACCCTTGGGTTGCACTTACGCCCCTGGTCTTCCGGATCGAGCGGAGGTTCCCGCTCGGACACGGGAACTGGTTCCGAAACCTGGGTCTGCTGGCGATGATCAGCTTGCCCATCTGCCTGTTCGCGTCGCCATGGATGTCGGGTTTCTTCGCCGGAGTTCTAACGGTCTTGCAGCCGGCCTTCACCCTGCCGGCGCCGCGATTCTGGTGGCTCCATTTCCCAATGGCCGAGGCCCTCTTCTGGTGCAGCGTGGCTTGGGGATATTTCGTACGGACCCAGTTTCAGTTGCGAGAACAGGAACAGCGGGCGGCCCGGCTCGCTCTGGAGAAATCGCAACTCGAGGCTGGCTTGAAGCAGGCGCAACTCGATGTCATCCGCGTGCGCCTGAATCCGCATTTCCTTTTCAACAGCCTGCAAAACATCTCCGCGCTGACCAAGCAGGATCCCCAGACGGCGAGCCGGATGCTGGCACGCCTGGGAGACCTCTTGCGCGCCGTACTTCGACAGGATTCAGAACCCGAGAGTACCCTCCATGAGGAGATCGAACTGACGAGGGCTTACGTCGCGCTCGAGCAGATGAGGTTCGGAGAACGCCTCCTGGTGACTTTCAACATCGCTCCGGACCTGCAGCGCGCGATGGTTCCGTGTTTTCTGTTGCAGCCCCTCATTGAGAATGCGATCATTCACGGGTTGCGCGGCGTGGGCAAGACCGGCGAGATTCAGGTGTCCACGACGAAGGAGAGCAGCGAGTTAGTGATGACCGTGGCGGACAACGGAATCGGCCCGTCCGAAGATGCCTTGTCCGGCAAAAAGGCGGGCGTCGGGCTGGGATCAACACGCGAGCGTCTCGCAACCATGTACCCGGACCGCCACACATTGACGCTGCGAAGATCCGCCGAGGGCGGCACGGAGGTTCGCATCGCAATCCCATTCCGTTTCGCGAACAACGAAGGTCCATCTTTCCCCGATGAAAAGCCTACAGTTGCTGATCGTTGATGATGAGCCTCTGATTCGTACCGGCATTCGAAATGACCTGTCCGGGGTGGAATCAGTCCACGTGGCCGGCGAGTGCGGGTGCGTCTCGGAAGCGGTCGAGGCGATCCGTTCAAATCAGATCGATCTCGTTCTTCTCGACGTTCAGATGCCGGATGGGACCGGCTTCGACGTGATCCGTGACGTCGGGCCGCAACACATGCCCGCCGTCGTGTTTGTGACCGCATACGACAGGTACGCGATCCAGGCGTTTGAGGTAAACGCGGTCGACTACCTTCTGAAGCCGTTCGACGATATCCGGCTGAGAGAGAGCATCGAACGCGCTCGCGAGCGCCTGTCACGGCCCGCGGATTTGATCCGCCACCTGGAAGCCCTGCTTGCAGAGCGTGGCGAGCGGTGGACGCACAGGCTGGTGGTACGAACGGGAGACCGCTTCGATTTCGTGCCCGTGGAATCGATCAACTGGATCGAATCGGCTAACAATTACACCATGCTGCACTGCCGCTCGAAGGACTACCTGTATGGCGAGAACCTGACCGCCTTGGAGCGGTTGCTCGATCCCGGCAAGTTCGGTCGCGTACACCGCTCCCACATGGTGAACCTGGCGCGCATCGTAGGCGTCAACGCGATAGCCGGCGGTGTCTACGAACTGGAACTGGAAGGCGGTGTGCGTGTCAGCACCGGCCGGCGATTCAGTGACCGGATCCGGAAACTGCTCAAGCCTGGCGCTTGATCCGGCGCGCCAGGCTGCCAGCGCCGGTCGTCAGCCTCCCGCTGAATGCCGTTCACCACCCGTCGCGTGCGGTTGGCCAGGAACCGAACGCCCCAGACCGGCGATCGGACATATCCTGAAGCTGCAAGATCCCTGCCTTGATTGAATGATTTTCGCCAAACAGGAGTACCCGGTATGAAGCCCCGCGATTCCCGAAGAAGTTTCCTGGCGGCCGGCCTAACGGTTCCGACCGCCGCGCTCGCCACGCCCCAGGTTCCGAAGGCGCCGCCGGCCCTGTCGCCGCCATCCGGGGGACGGGCGTTCCGGACGCTCGGCAAGACCGGGCTGAAGGTGACCTCGGTCGGCTTCGGGTGCATGGTCACCTCCGACGAGAGCGTCGTGTCGCGGGCGGTCGATATGGGCATTACCTATTTCGACACGGCGCGCGCGTACTCGCGGGGCAATAACGAGCGCATGGTCGGCAGCGCGCTGAAAGGCAAGCGCGACAAAGTGATTCTCTCGAGCAAATCGACGGCCAGGACTGCCGCCGAGGCGCGAGAGCACCTCGACACCAGCCTCAAGGAACTGGGCACCGACCACCTGGATATCTGGTACATGCATTTTCGTGATCAGCCGGACGCGATCTCCGACGAGCTGATCCCGGTGTGGGAGGACGCCAGGAAACAGGGCAAGATCCGGCACATCGGGGTGAGCACCCACAACCCGAACGCCATTGTAGACCGCGTGTTGGAGGTCGGCAAGATCGAAGTCGTGCTCAGCACGTACAATTTCGCAATCGGCTCCGCGAACGACTCCGCCTACGAGCGCCTCGACCAGGCCGGGATCGGACTGGTGGCGATGAAGGTGATGGCGCCGGCCAGCCGGGCGTTCGGATTCAAGACGTCAGGCGAGCACTCCAAGCGGCCGGGCGGTCCGCTGGCCGCGCTGAAGTGGGTGCTGCGGAACAAGCGGTTCGGAACCACCATTCCCAGCATGACGGACTCCGAGCAGTTGGAGGAGAACTTCCGCGCGATGACGGAGCCGTTCGGGGCGCTGGACGAAAAGGTGCTGGCGGGCATCAATGAGAGCATCCGCCCGCTCTACTGCCGCATGTGCTACCGGTGCACCGGGCAGTGCCCGAAAGGCGCGGCCATCCCGGACACGATCCGGTTCCTCTCCTACGCCGATTTCTACGGCCAGTTCACGCTCGGCCGTGAGCATTTTGCGGGCCTTCCGGACGAGACGCGCGCGATCCGCTGTGGCGAATGCGAGTCCTGCTCCATCGTCTGCCCGAATGGCGTACACGTCCCCGAGCGAATGATCCGGGCACAGGAGTTGTTCGCCTAACGCACGGAAGCCATGCGCGGCCGGCCCGGTACGATCCCGCGGGTCACCGACTTGGAACAGCAAAGGAACAGGAGAAAACTGCATGAAAGGTCCACTTTTCGCAATGTGTGTTTTGCTAGTGAGTCTGCAAGGGGCCTCCGGGCAGGACAAGCCGGCAACATCCCCCGCTCCGATGGGCGGGAATGCGGAACAGGAGATCATCAACCTCTCCAAGGAAAAATGGCGCTGGATGTCAGAGCGCAAGATGGACTCCCTGGAAGCCCTGTTCCATCCAGTGGCTGTCTTTGTCCACATGGGCGGAACCATGTCGAGGAGCCAGGAGCTGGATGTCATCAATACCGGAAGGATCCACTACAAGCAGGCCGATATCCAAGATGTGTCGGTGCGGTTCATTGGCACGACGGCAATCGTGTTGAACAGAATTCGCCTGCTGGCCGTGGTTGGCGGCAACGAGGTCACCAATCCCTTCGTGGTCACGGAGGTCTACGTTCAGCAAGGCGGCGCCTGGAAGTTAGGCTCGCTCTCGTTCACCAGACTGCTTGGCCAGTAACTGCGCCGGATAAGCGATGACCACAAGGCTGACCGCTTTGCTTTTCCCGCTGCTCGTAAACGTCCCCGGCGCACACCCGGAACCGGCAGGCCGGGCCAGTCACCTGACGCCTCAAAGCACCATCAAAGATCTGCTCAACCACCCTTCGTTCGCCGGATTCGGCCGGCTGATCCTTCCGTGGGACGATCGCGCCTACGACCAGGACCTGCCGCTGGCTCGCATCGCTTCGCTCCTCCCGTATCACAGCCACGTAGATCCGGAGACGGTCACGAACGCCCTGAATCGCATCATCGATGACACGTCGAGCGGCAAGACCGTGTTCTACAGCTTCTACTCCGACGCACAGGCGCGGCAGGAGCCCGCGCGGAAGCAGACAGGGCTGTTCTTCTTCCGCGGAAGGCCTGGCGCACCGTTCGCCATCATCTGCCCCGGCGGCGGCTTCTCCTATGTTGGCTCGGTCCACGAGGGCTTTCCGTATGCGGAGGCGATCAGCGGGAAGGGATACAACGCCTTCGTGCTGAAGTACCGGGTCGGGCATGGTGGCACGCCGGCCACCGAAGATCTGGCCGCGGCTCTCTCCTATGTCTTTCAGAATGCAACCGCGCTTGGCGTCAGCACCAGAGGCTACTCGCTGTGGGGCAGTTCGGCGGGAGCGAGGATGGCGGCCGCCATCGGTTCGCACGGCGCGGCGAGGTATGGAGGCGGCGAGATTCCAAAGCCGTCTGCCATTGTGATGGCATACACGGCGCATTCGGACTACTCTTCGCCCGAGCCTCCCACCTTCGTCATAGTGGGTGAGCAGGATCGAATCGCTCCTCCGGCCAGCATGGAGAGCAGAGTCGAAACCCTGCGCAAGTCCGGTGCAACCGTCGAGTACCACAAGTACAGGGCTCTCGGTCACGGTTTTGGGCTCGGTAAGGGCACGAGTGCCGAGGGGTGGGTTTTCGAAGCCATTCGGTTCTGGGAGACTGCGATCGGGAGGCCGGGAACGGGGAAGTGATGGAGAGACGCAGACTCGGAAAGCTCGAAGTATCCGCCATCGGATACGGCTGCATGGGCCTAAGCTACGGGTATGGGCCGGCAACGGACCGGCAGGAAGGGATCAGGATCATTCGCGCAGCCGCCGAGCGCGGCGTGACGTGTTTCGACACGGCGGAAGCGTATGGGCCATTCAAGAATGAGGAACTCGTGGGTGAGGCCTTGGCTCCGATCCGGGACCAGGTGGTCATCGCGACAAAGTTCGGGTGGAACATCGACCCGCAGACGGGCGAGCGCCGCCCGGGCCTGAACAGCCGTCCTGAGCACATCAAGGCGGCGGCGGAAGGTATGCTCAAGCGGCTCAAAACGGATCACATTGATTTGCTCTACCAGCACCGGGTCGACCCGGAGGTGCCGATTGAGGATGTGGCCGGTACCCTGAAAGACCTCATCGCGGAAGGAAAGGTCTGGCATTATGGGCTTTCCGAGGCTGGCGCTCAGACGATCCGCCGCGCGCATGCAGTCCATCGCATAACTGCGATTCAGAGCGAGTATTCGATCTGGACGCGGGACCCGGAGGCGGAGGTGCTGCCGGCGTGCGAGGAACTCGGGATCGGCTTTGTTCCGTGGAGTCCTCTGGGGCAGGGTTTCCTCACAGGGAAGATCGACCAAAGCACGACGTTTGACCGCTCAGACTTCCGCCGCTCGTTTCCCCGTTTCACGCCTGAGGCGCGGGAGGCGAACCTGGCGCTCGTTCACCTTCTGAAGCAGATGGCGGAACGCAAGAATGCGACGCCTGCTCAGGTGGCACTCGCATGGTTGCTCGCGCAGAAGCCGTGGATTGTGCCCATTCCCGGCACAACGAAGCTGCCTCGTCTGGAGGAGAACCTCGGAGCAGTGGCAGTGGAACTTACCGCAGACGACCTCCGCGAGATTGAGACGTCGTTTGCAGGAATCCCGGTGACCGGCGCCCGGCTTCCTGAGCAGATCCTGCAGTACTCGAATCGCTGAAGACGATAGGCAGAAGGGGACCACGATGAGATTCTTTCCGGCCATTGCGATTTCGCTTTGCATGCTGGGGTCAACCGCGCGGAGCCAAACACCCGGCAATCAAGAAACGATCCGAATCACGCGGAGTGGTTCACAACCTCCCCGGGAGGGGCCGGCCGACAACTTCACGGGTTCTGTGCGGGTCGATACTCCCTTCCAGGCGACCGCGCCGGCGCGGATGTCCGGCGCCCGGGTCACGTTTGGGCCCGGCGGCAGAACGGCGTGGCACACGCATCCCTTGGGACAGACTCTGATCGTCACGGCAGGCATCGGACGGGTGCAGCGCTGGGGCGACCCGGTTGACGAAATCCGGCCGGGAGACGTGGTCTGGATTCCGCCCGGTCAGAAACATTGGCACGGGGCCGCACCGGATAGTTCAATGACGCACATTGCCATTGCAGAGCAGCTCGACGGCAAGGTGGTTGAATGGATGGAAAAGGTGAGCGACGCGCAGTACGGTGCGCTTCTCAGGGGGCAGGCAACGAGTACCGGCGCCGGCGCGCAGCCTCGGCCGTCTCAACGAGCGACCGGCGACTTCGCTCCCAAGCTGGCCGAACTGACGGACAACGTGCTGTATGCCGATGTCTGGGAGCGTCCGCAACTTCCGAAGCGTGATCGAAGCCTGGTGACCGTGGCCGCGCTGATTGCCTTGAACCGTCCAGACCAGCTCCGCTCCCACCTTCGCATCGCGCGCGAGAACGGAGCGACACAGGAGGAACTGATCGAGACCATCACTCACCTGGCGTTCTACGCGGGCTGGCCAAGCGCGGTAACTGCCATCGGCGTCGCCAGGGAAGTTTTTGGGAAGAAATGAAGCGAACTGCGTTTGGATGAGAAATCACGAACGGACGGTCCGTTCTTTGCACTCTGGCTTTTCCCAGCCCTCCTCCTTGCTTCCGCAAGTGCACAGGCAGCAGGAACAAGCGGGGCAGCGCAGGCGTCAACGCCCGACGCCCCGACCGTCCGTACCGCCTCGGGCAACGTGCGCGGCGTATCCGAAGGGGATGTCGCCAGCTTCAAGCGGATTCCCTATGCTGCGCCGCCAGTCGGCGCCAATCGCTGGCGACCGGCCCAACCCTTCCTGCCGTAGAAAACGATGGTGCCGATGATGTGCAGATCGGCATGGGTGTCACATTCCAGAGCGAAACCATGGACACGGTAGCGCACACACTCACCGTGAGTGTCTCTTTCTCGGATCTCGTGGCTGGAACGACGGCGGCTCATATCCATTGCTGCACAGCGCCTCCGACCAACTCCAGCGTGGCGACCATGACACCTGACTTCACTGGCTTCCCATTGGGCGTGACCGCCGGAAGTTTCTCGAACACGTACGACACCACACTGGACTCCACGTTCAACGCGACTTTTGTCACGAACAATGGCGGAACAACAGTGGGCGCCGAAGCGGCGCTATTCTCCTGTCTGCTCGCGGGTCAAGCCTACCTCAATAGCCACCCATCGGTGTTTCCCGGCGGCGAGATCCGGGGATCTCCAGCGGGGGCACCGTTACCGGAACCAGCTACGATCGCGCCGACTGGCTTTTCGCTGGCCGGCGTGGCGCTGCTGAGGCGGCGGGAGTCGTAGGCGCTCCGCAACCCGATACCCGGCCACCGGACTGCAGGAGCGGCGCGAGGGGGTGCGTGCGCGGGCGCTTTGAGATGGGTGAATTCACTGCCGGACGGCTGATGCGGGCGCGGCGGAACTGGCGGGGATCTGCCAGACCGCGGATATGGAGAAGGTGAACCTGCGGGAGAAGTTCGCGCTGTTCAGCGACCACTGGCGGCCGCGGATTGCGGGGGAGCTCAACGGGCAGCAGGTGAAACTGGTGAAGTTCGCGGGTGCGTTCGAGTGGCACCATCACGTGGACGAGGACGAGATGTTCCTGGTGATCGAGGGGGAGTTCGTGATGGAGTTCCGGGAGCGGAAGGTGGAGTTGAAGAAAGGGGAGTTCCTGATTGTGCCGCGCGGGGTGGAGCACCGGCCGGTGGCGGAGCGGGAGGTACAGGTGATGCTGCTGGAGCCGGCCGGGACGGTGAACACGGGGAACGTGCGGAGCGAATTGACGGCGGAGAGGCTGGATTGGATATGAGGGGCGGAGAGCCGCGGCGGGCTCTCCGCCGTGGCTTCAGAAGGGGAACAGGGTTTTGAGCTCTTCGGCGGAGGGCCGGCGGCCGTACTCGCAGATCTCGAAGGCCTGGGCGTAGCGGACTTGTTTGGCGCGCTCGGTGCCGTAGAACTTCACGAGGGCGTCGCGGTAGGAGTTGGCGGCGCCGGCGTAGCGGCCGGCGAGGCTCTTGCGCACTTCGGCGTCGCGTTTGGCGCGGCCGGCGGGGTCTCCGGGATAGAGGCCGGCGAAGCCGTTGGCGCCGCCTTCGTGGATCTGGGAGACCATGACGAGGAGGGCGTCGAGGGTGGGCTCGATGACGTCGTCGATGCCGACGGCGAGGTCGGCGCGGAAGGGGGCGGGGCGCTGGAAGCGGTCGGAGGTGTAAAGGAAGACGGGGTTCTTCTTCAGCGGCGGGACGTCGGGGCAGAAGAAGGGGACGGTGACCATGTAGGCGGCATCCTGCACGAGGATGGAGGTGTAGCGGTGGTCGGGATGGTAGTCGTTGGGGCGGTTGGTGATGACGATGTCGGCGTTCCACTCGCGAATGAGGCGGGTGACGGTGCGGCGGTTCTCGAGGGTGGGCATGATTTCGCCGTCGTGGATGTCGAGGACCTCGTTGGTGACGCCGAGGCGGCGGGCGACTTCGAGCACCTCCTGCTTGCGGCGCAGGGCGAGCGGGCCGCCGGCCTGCTGCCAGTGGCCGATGTCGCCGTTGGTGGTGGAGACGAGCTTGACGTGATGGCCGGCGCGGGCCCACTTCATGGCGACGCCGGCGCCGCGGTATTCGGCGTCGTCGGGGTGAGCGCCGAAGATGATGATGCGCAGCTTGCCGTCGGCGGGCGGCGCGGCGGTGGTGCGGGCCTGCGCCACCTGCGGGGCGCGCTCGTTGATGCGGGAGCCGAGCAGGACGCCGAGTCCGCAGGCGAGAACCAGGGCGAGCACGGGGTAGCGGGCGGTCATTTTCATTTCGGAAAGATCCTTTCTGGCCTGTGGTCTCCGCCGATGGCGAGAGACGGGGACACGAACACTGTATTTCTTTTCGGAGGGCGGCGGGAGGGGGTGGGCCGAACGGGGGTATGATGCAGGGATGTTGACGCGTACTGTGTTCACGGCGATTCTGTGCCTGACGACGCTCGCCGCCGCGGACGCTCCGGCGAGCGACGCGGCGTGGAAGAGACTGCTGACGCTGGCCGGCGAGTGGGAGGGCACCGAAGGGGGCCGGACGACGACGCTGACCTACACGGTGGTCTCCGGCGGCCACACCCTGCTGGAGTCGATGAAGATGCCGGCGCCGGAGCCGGACATGGTGACGGTGTACCACCGCGACGGCGAGGCGCTGATGGCGACGCATTACTGCAGCATGGGCAACCAGCCGCGGATGCGGGCGGCGGCGCCGATCCCCGCGGGCAATTCGATCCGCTTCCGTTTCGTCGACGTGACGAACCTGAGGAAGCCGGGGGAAGGCCATATCCGCCACCTGACGGTGACGTTCGTGGACGCCGGCCACTTCACGCAGGAGTGGACGAGCTTCGGAGAGGGCAAAGAGCAGTCCGCGGTCTTCAAGTGGACGCGGAAGAAGGCGAAGTAAGCCGAGCGCCAGGGCGCGGGAGTACACTCGGCCTATGAACCGACGCCAGTTCCTTGCCGCGGCGGGAGCCCCGGCCGTGCTGCGCGCGCAGCGGCGCGCGGCGGATCAGCCGAACCTGCTGTTCCTGTGGACGGACGAGCAGCGGGCGGACACCTTCGCGGCTTACGGGAACGAGCGGTTCCGGATGCCGGTGTTGAACCGCCTGGCGCGGGAGAGCGTGGTGTTCGAGCGGAACTACGTGACGCAGCCGGTGTGCACGCCGAGCCGGTGCAGCATCATGACGGGGCTGTGGCCGCACCAGTCGGGGTGCCTGAACAACAACATCGCGCTGCGCAAGGAGACACCCGCGCTGCCGGAGCTGATGGGCCGCCACGGCTACCGGACCGCGTATATGGGCAAGTGGCACCTGGGGGACGAGGTGTTCGCGCAGCACGGCTTCGAGGAGTGGGTGAGCATGGAGGACGGCTACGCGCGCTGGTACAGCGAGGGGCGGGACGCAAACGCCGTCAGCTCGTATCACAAGTGGCTGATGGGGCTGGGCTACGCGCCGCCTAACGGGAAGCGCTTTTCGCGCGATTGGGCGGTGCGGAGGCCGGTGGAGCATTGCAAGCCGGCGTTTCTGGCGGCGGAGGCGTCGCGGTTCATCCTGGGCTCGGGCAGCCAGCCGTGGCTGCTGAGCGTCAACTTCCTGGAGCCGCACATGCCGTTCTTCGGGCCGTACAACGACCTCCACTCGGAGGCGGAGGCGCCGGTGCCGGCCAACTACCCCGGGGACACGATGCAGCCGGAGCCGGAGGACTACCGGAGGAAGCGAAAGGGCTACTACGAGAAAGGTTTCGAGGGGCTGGACCTAAAGACGCGCGCGGGCTGGCAGCGCCTGAACCGCAACTACGCGGGCCTGTGCACGCAGGTGGACCAGGCGCTGGGGCGGATTCTCTGGGCGCTGGAGGCGTCGGGGCAGGCGGAGAACACGCTGATCGTCTACACCTCGGACCACGGCGAGATGATGGGCGCGCACGGACTGGTGGGCAAGACGGTGATGTACGAAGAAGCGCTGCGGGTGCCGCTGCTGATCCGGGCGCCCTACCGGAAGCAGCGACCGGGGCGCGTGGAGCGCAACACGAGCTCCATCGACATCGTGCCGACAGTGCTGGAACTGATGGGGCGGAAGCCGGCGGCGCCGGTGTCCGGCGATTCACTGGCGCCGCTGATGGCCGGAGGCGCGCATCCGGAGCCTTTCGTGTTTTCGCAGTGGAACGCGGCGGGCGGCGGGCCAAACGCGCGCACGGTGATCTCGCCGGAGGGTCTGAAGCTGGTGGTGCACGACAAGGACCACTCCATGCTGCTGGACCGGCGCAAGGATCCGCTGGAGACGGCGAACCTGATCGGGGACAGCGCCCGGCAGGCGGAGGTGGCGCGGCTCAAGAGGGAACTCGAGCGATGGATGCGCCAGGAGAAGGACCCGCTGCTGGGGAAGAACCTTCCCTAGCGCCGCTCAGTTGGCCGGCGGAGGGGCGGCGGGCAGGTCGGAGTTCCAGGTATCGACGATGCACTTCCAGCTTCCGTCGGCCTGTTTCTTCCAGATCTCGAGAATCTTGCCCTGGTCTGTGACAGGCTTACCCTTGGGGCCGTCCATGCTCAGTTGGTAGGCACCGTAGAGGTAGCCGAGATCGCCGGAGGCGGCGACTTCGATTTTGGCGGGCCGCCAGGAGATTTTGAGGCCGGGCAGGCCGAGGAGGCCGGCGACGGATTTGCGGATGCCGTCGCGGTTAGCGGCCAGCTTTTCGTTCGGGGGCAGCACGACGGCGTCGTTGGAGTAAAAGGCCATCCAGGCGTCGGGCTGAAGGGTCCCGGCGGCCTTGACCCAAGCTTCATCCGCCTGGCGGATGGCCGCTTCAGCGCCAGCGCGGGCGTCCGGAGCGGGCGCACTGGTCCCGGGGCCGCAGCCGAAGAGCGAAAGGAGGCACAGCAGGCCGAGGAGCTGTGCCGTGGGGCGATGGCGATTCATGCAGAGAGCTTTCATGTTCGTTCCTTCCTGGGGCACCTATTCGTGTTTTCCGTAGACCGTGTATTCCGCGGTGGCGGTGTAGCCCATGCGCTCGTAGACCGGGCGGCCGGCCTCGGTGGCGTGGAGGTAAGTGCGCGGGCCGAGGCCCGCGGCGAGCGAACGGGCGAGGACATCGCGCATGGCCGCATCGGCGTAGCCGCGGCGGCGCAGGTCGGGATGGGTGGCGACGAGGGCGACGTAGCGCAGGCCGCCGACATCCACGACGGCGGCGCAGCCGGCGGGCCGTCCTTCCGCTTCGAGTACCGTGGCCATGCGGCGCGGCGGCGCCCACCAGCCGGGGCGCTCCATGGCGAGAGAACCGGACTCGCCGAGCGGCATCTGGTAGGCCGCCTCGTTCAGGCGGAGCATGAGGTCCGGGGCCTGGGCATCCGACTCGGTCCGGCACCGGCCGGCGGGCGGTTCCCGATGCGGCGGCGACACTTCCTCCGCGGCCATGCCGGTGAGCGCCATCATGGGCGCCAGGCCGAGGCGCTCCAGGGTGCGGCCGGCTTCAGGCATCAACTCACCCATGGTCTCGTGGCAGACGGCGAAGAGCCACGGGAGTGTCCGCGCGGCGGTCCAGGCGCTGGTATCCAGCGCCGCCACTTCGAACTCCCCGGCCGAGGACGGCGTCCGGGCGGTGACGGCGAGGTTGAAGAAGACCACGGGGACGCCGCCCCAGGAGACTTCGACAAGGCCTCCGCGGCAGCTCTCGAACCCGGCGCTGCCGGAGTTCAGGGCATCCCAGGCGTCGACAAAGACGGCATTCGATTCGCGGGCTCGTTCCATGGTTTGTGACAGGTCTCCAGTCCCAGCGCGGCGATTGTTGAGATGGTAGTACAGAATTTTGGAATCCGCCAGAGGCATCGGCCTCTCGCGCCCGGCGGGAGGAGCGGACTATGCTGAGGGGGATTTCAGAAGGAACGGAATGGGCACGATGAACGGGACAACGAACAAGGCCGGCATCAGCCGGAGAACATTCACCGGCAGCCTGCTGGCGGCGCGAACGGCGCGAGCCGCGGCGCGGCGGCCGAACGTCCTGCTCTTCCTCACCGACGACGAGAGCTGGCTGGAGCGGAGCATATACGGGTGGTCGAAGGCGCCGACGCCGCACTTCGACCGCGTGGCGAAAGAGGGGGTGCTGTTCACGCACGCCTACACTTCGGCGCCGTCGTGCGCGCCGTCGCGGGCATCGCTGCTGACGGGGCGGAACTTCTGGGAACTGGAACAGGGCGCCTTCATCCAGGCGTGGCTGCCGGCGAAGTTTCCGGTGCTGCCGGACCTGATGGAAGCGGGCGGCTACCATGCCGGCTTCACCGGCAAGGGCTGGGGTCCGGGCGTGCTTCCGCCGTCGGGCCGCAAGCGCAATCCGGCTGGCAACGCCTACAACCGGATCAAGCGGTCCGAGCGGGAACCGGGAGTCAGCCCTATCGACTATGCGGCGAATTTCGAGGATTTCCTGGAGCAGCGGCCGCAGGGCAAGCCGTTCTGGTTCTGGGCGGGCCCGACGGAGCCGCACGGGCCGTACGGGGAGGACAACTACCGGAAGCTGGCGAGGTACGGCATCGCGCCGGAGAGCGTGAAGGTGCCCGGGTTTCTGGCCGGCACGCCGAAGACGCGGCGCGAGCGGGAGAACTTCACGTACGAATTGCGCCACGCCGACGAGGACCTGGGACGGATCCTGAAGGTGCTGGAGCGCCGCGGCGAGCTGGCGGACACGCTGGTGGTGGTCACTTCCGACAACGGCACGGCGATCCCGCGGTCCAAGACCAACGTGTACGACTGGGGCGTACGCGAGCCGATGGCGGTAATGTGGCCGTCGGGCGTGAAGTCGGGCCGCGTGGTGGAGGACTTCGTGAACTTCGTCGACTTCGCGCCGACGATGCTGGACGCGGCGGGGCTGCCGGCGCCAGCGTCGATGAGCGGGCAGAGCTTCCTCGATGTGCTGGTCTCGGGCAAGGGGGGCCGGGTGGATGCGTCGCGCGGGTGGACGGCGGCCGGCCTGGAATGGCACGGCGAGTTCGATCCAGTGAGCTTCGCCGGCCGGATGATCCGCGATGAGCGCTACCAGTACGTCGTGAATTACGGGAAGCGGCCGGTGGAGTTGCCGGGCGAAAACGGGAAGGAGCGGCCGCGCGAAGAACTGTACGACTGCCGCGGAGACCCGTGGCAGTTGAAGAACCTGGCGGGGTCGGCGCAGCAAGCGGCGATACTCCAGAAGCTGCGCGGCCGGCTCGAGGACTACCAGCGGCGGACGCGCGATCCGCGTGTGACGGGTGAGATGCGGATCTTCGAGCGGACGAGGCAGTACGTGCAGGAGCGAAAAAGGAAAGGATACCCGGGAGGAAACGGAATGTGACGGCGGGCCCGGGCGCAGTGCGAATCCAGGCCTCCGGCGTGCGCGAACGGATGTAGGATACGTTCAGATCCGGGAATCTGAAAGGAGGCGCGATGGAGCGC
>DAHVTI010000264.1 GCA_027324255.1 Bryobacterales bacterium
CGGTGGCCGTATCGTGGGCCGGTGGCGCCAGCGTCGTGAGGATGGTCTCGACCGCCTCGTTGCCCTTCGTCTTCGGGCTGTTAGCGTGCTCATCCGTTCGCCGGACGCATAGCGCATGCGGCCCTCGGCGTCGAAGGTCCGCTCCGCCGTCGCCAGGACGACAACCCCCGTGGGGACGATCCTGGCCGCCCGCAGCGAATTCAAGTGGGCCTGCGCCAGCCGCAGCATGCCCCGGATGGTCACTGTGTCTCCGGGCGCCCACCAGTCCGGCGCGACATTGGCCTGCGCCGCCCACTCCCCGTGGACCGTGTACCCCGGCCCCTCGAAGGTGACGCTCTGCGCCATCGCCGACGCCGCCAGCAGAAAAACAGACAGGAATCTCATACTTCACCCCAATTCAGGTTCTTATATCCTAAACCCAAACGAAGGGCGAAGATCTCCGTGGATTCCCTCAGCCGATTCGGGCTCGCGGCCCAGGCCCACCGGAATAGCCGGCGGCGCGGGCCGGCGCTATAGTGGAGGCGGCTGAATCATGCAGCGCGACCCGAGTCTGATTCCTCTTTCGCACCAGCACCACAACGCGCTCGCGCTGTGCGTCCTCACGCGACGGTCCCTTTCGGCCGGGGAGACGCGGGCCAACATCGAGGCCCTGTCGCGCCGCATCGTCGAGCGCTACGAACTGGAACTCGCCAACCACTTCGACATCGAGGAACAGGTGCTGTTTCCCGTCTGCGGGGCGCTGGCCCCAATCGAGGAACTACTGGCGGACCATCGCATGATCGGAGCCCTGGTGGCGGAGTTGCGCTCCAGACCCTCGGCGGCTCTGCTCGAACGCTTCTGCGAACTGCTCGCCCGCCACATCCGGCGCGAGGAAAACGAGTTGTTCCAGCAGGTTCAGGAAACCCTTCCGCGGCACGTCCTCGACGAAGCGGGCCGCGAAATCGGCCGCCGCGCGGACCGCCTCCGCCTTTGACGGGCCTCCGAATCCTGGAACTTCCCCCCGCTTCAAATCGTCGGATAAAGTGTGGGTAAAAATTGGGTCCGCATTCTCCTGTTCTCCGTATTAGCCGCGGTGTCGCTGCCCGCCGGCGAACGCGAAGCCCTGGCCTTCGACGCCAACATCCGCGCCCGCCACATGCCTTACTCCACGTTGATCGACCCGTGGCTGGCCGAGCCCGGCTCCGATGTCGTCGAGGGTTATACGCGCTGCGGCGACTCCGCCATCTTCACCGGCCTCTTTCTCGGCTCCCAGGCCTACCGCTACGCCGTCACCCACGACCCCGAGGCCCGGGCCAATGTCATGGAGGCCCTCAACGGCATCCGCAAGCTGGTGGACGTCACCGGCACCGACGTCCTGGCCCGCTGCGCCGTGCCTGTCGACTCGCCCTACCTGGACTGGATCTCCAGCGAGGAGTACGCCAACTCCATCCGCGCCGGAGCCGTCGACGGCATCCCCTACATGTGGGTCGGCAACACTTCGCGCGACCAGTACCTCGGCGTCTTCTTCGGCCTGACCGCCGCCTGGAACCTCATTCCCGAAACCGAGGTCCAGGGTTGGGTCTCGATGCTCGC
Source organism: Bryobacterales bacterium (assembly GCA_027324255.1). Taxonomy (GTDB): domain Bacteria; phylum Acidobacteriota; class Terriglobia; order Bryobacterales; family Bryobacteraceae; genus Paludibaculum. The sequence goes on from DAHVTI010000264.1 coordinate 1,573, forward strand.
CACGCGCATGCTCAACCGCCTCAGAGACGATGGCTGGCTGGTGCGCATGCCCGAAGGTGAAATCGCCACCTCCTTCCTCGGCCGCGTCGACCATCAACTCGCCCTGCTCAAACTCGGCCGCCGCTGCAACCCGGACCGTTTCGAAGGCGCCTACAAGACGCTGGCCAACCTCACCGCCTACTCCGTGCCCGTGCCCATCGCCGTAGAGGTGCAGGAGCCCCACGATTCCTACTACAAGTTCTGCCTCGACCACCTCGCCTTCTACAATCTGCTCACCAGCGGCGACAACTGGTGGATCCGCCACGGCTACACCAACGGCTTCGACATCCTCCGCAAGACCACCGACGACCACCTCAATCCCTTCTTCGACCTCATCGACACGGCCATCAACGGCCACGACGACGCCCGCGACGAGCGCACCCGCGCCGCCCTCGGCGCCTACCTCCTCCGGCCGCGCGAAAACACCTACGTCGATCTCAGCGGCCGCTACCCGCCCTGCGACGGCCGCATAGACCGCACCTGCCAGGTCATCCCCGTCGAAGACCGCGTCCCCGCCGACTTCCTCTGGCAGCGCAGCCCCTTCCAACTGCAGGGCGGCGTCTACCCGAACATCGAAAACTCCGGCCTGGACTACTCCCTACCTTACTGGATGGCGCGTTTCCACAACGTGCTCGGCCCGGACGGTCAGTAAATCATCCGGCGCCGCACCGGCAGTGACACAATAGGGCCATGGCCTCGTTTCGCGATCCGCGCGCTCCGGACACGCTTCGCTTCCCGGGCAACATCGCGCCGCGGGTCCTGATCGTCAGCGCCCTCTTCGTAAACCTGGTCTGCGCCGCCCTCTCCGTCTTCATCGAATCGCCCTGGCACGTGCGCGTCTTTGACGCCCTGCTCCTGCTGGCGCTCACTTGGTTCGAGCTGCGCTCGTGGCCGGGCGACATCACCTCCAACCCTCAGGGCCTGCGCCAGTTGAACATGTTCGGCAAGCAGGTGAGCCTCCTGCCCTGGAGCGAAATCCAGGCCGTCGAGGAGGGCCACGAACTGGGCGGCCCCGCCGCCGAGGCCTACGGCCTGGCCACCGACATCCTCATCATTCGCGGCGCCTCCCCGGGCCGGACAATCACCCACACCCCCCGCCATCCGGACCGCGCCCGCCTGCGCCGCGAATTCCAGACCTATAAGGTCTCCCTGCCCACGGAACTTACCACCCCTTCCGCTCATCCAACCGCATAGAATGGCCTACCCTGTTGGAAGAGGCTTCTTCATGCGAATCCAGGCTTTCGCTCTCCTCTGTGCGCCGCTTGTTCTCGGCGCGCAATCGAAACAACTGGAGATTACCGGCGCCCAGACGTGGGTGGACACCGGGCTCGACGTCCAGGCCGGCGACCTGCTGCGCTTTGAAGCCAAAGGCTCGCTGCAGTACTCCGATGCCCAGCAGGCCGCCTCGCCCGAAGGCCTGGCCCGCGGCTGGCGCGATCTGATCCGCGCCCTGCCCCTCAACGACGTCGGCCGCGGCGCCCTCATCGGCCGCATCGGCGACGCCGACGCCTCCCGCCCCTTTCTCATCGGCGAACGCCGCGAAAGCCGCATGCTCGTCGCCGGCCGGCTCTTCCTCGGCGTCAACCAGTCCGGCGCCGCGCCCACCGGTTCCTTCCAGGTCACCATCGACATCGTCGAGCGCGCCGGCACCGCCCAGGCCTCGTTCGAAGGCACCCTGCCCGAGATCACCGCCAAGGAGTTCGCCCAGATCCCCCGCCGCGTCGTCGACAAGGACAACAACCCTGGCGACCGCGTCAACTTCCTCATCCTCGGCACCGAAGAGCAAGTCCGCGCCGCCCTCCGCTCCGTCGGCTGGGTGGTGGTGGACCGCTCCGTCAAGGACACCATCCTGCGCGGAGCCCTCGGCACCTTCTCCCGGCAGGCCTACCTCACCATGCCCATGAGCGAACTCATGGTCTTCGGACGCGCCCAGGACTACGGCTTCGCCATGTCCGACCCTGTCCAGACCGTCATGGCCCGCCACCACTTTCGCATCTGGAAAGCTCCCTTCGACGCCGGCGGCCTGACCCTGTGGGCCGGCGCCGGCACCCACGACATCGGCTTCGACAAGGACCAGCGCACCGGCGGCGTCACCCACAAGATCGACCCCGACACCGACAAGGAGCGCGACTTCATCGCCGAGACGCTCAAGCAGTCCGGCCAGGTGGTCAAGACCGCCTACGTCACCCCGCCCGACACCGTCACCAAGGCCAAAACCGCCCACGGCGAGGAGTTTTTCTCCGACGGCCGCGTCCTCGTCATCTACCT
>DAHVTI010000267.1 GCA_027324255.1 Bryobacterales bacterium
CCTTCACCCTCGCCGCCCTCGATCTCTACGAAACCCGCTTCCACCCCCGCTACCTCGAAACCGCCGCCGCCACCGCCACCCGCATGGCCGGCCTCTTCGAGGACCGTGAGCACGGCGCCTTCTTCTCCTCCCCCGAATCCCACTCCGACCTCGTCCTCCGCATGAAGGAGGACTACGACGGCGCCGAGCCCTCCGGCAACTCCCTCGCCGCCGAGGCCCTCCTCCGCCTCGCCGCCGCCACCGGCCGCGCCTCCTTCCGCGATCTCGCCGAACGCACCTTCGCCGCCTTCTCCTCGCGCATCAACCAGCAGCCCGTCACCATCCCCCGCCTGCTCTGCGCCCTCATGCACTCCCTCGCCCCTCAATCCGAACTCCAACTCTCCGGCCCCGCCCAGCCCCTGCTCGACGAGTTCCGCCGCCGCTTCCGCCCCTTCACTTTCATCACCTGGAACCAGCGCGACGGCGCCCCCTCCGCCGCCCTCTGCGAAGACTTCGTCTGCCTGCCCACGGTCTCCGCCGTGGAGCAACTCCGCGAATTGTTAAACTAAGCATGAACATCCGCTCATCTGACTTAGGAGGAACTATGTCACGTACCACCACCTTCAAAGGCATGCCCCTTGCCCTCGCCGGCCCCGAGCTCAAGGTCGGCGACGCCGCCCCCGACTTCCAGGCCGTCGACAAGGGCCTGCAGCCCGTCAACCTCGCCTCCACCGGCAGCGGCGTCCGCGTCTTCAGCGTCGTGCCGTCCCTCGATACCCCCGTCTGCGACATGCAGACCAAGCGCTTCAACGACGAGGCCGCCAAACTCCCCAGCGTCGCCTTCTACACCATCAGCGTCGACCTGCCCTTCGCCCAGAACCGCTGGTGCACCAGCTTCGGCGCCGATCACGTCAAGATGATCAGCGACCACAGGTTCGCCAGCTTCGGCGAAAACTACGGCACCCTCATTGAGGACTGGCGCGTCGAATCCCGCGCCATCTTCGTCCTCGATGGGAACAACACCGTGCAGTACGTCGAGTACGTGCCCGAAGTCGCCCAGCACCCCGATTACGACGCCGCCCTCGCCAAAGCCCGCTCGCTCGCCGGCTGAGCGCTACTTCAGTTCCCTGTATTTGCCTGAAAAATAGACTAGCGGCGCGCCATCCCTGACCCCGGCGCGCCGCACCAGTCCCAAAAAGATCGTGTGATCCCCCGCCTCCATCCTCTCCCTCATCTCGCACTCCAGCACCGCCAGCGCGCCGTTCAGCACCGGCGCTCCCAACTCCCCCTCATACCAGTCCACGCCCTCGAACCGGTTCGGGTGCGATGAGGCAAAGCGCGCCGACAGATCCCTCTGCTCCTCACTTAAAATATTGACGGTAAAGGCGGATGCGCTCGAAAACGGCCCGTGCGTCGCCGCCTTGTGCCCGATGCACACCAGCACCAGCGGCGGCTCCAGTGATACCGACGTGAACGAGTTCACCGTCAGCCCGTGCGGCTTCCCGTCGCGGCCCATCACCGCCGCCACGGCCACACCCGTGGCGAACGCGCCGCACGCCTTCCGGAATTCCGCCGGGTTCAGATGCAGCCCCAGATATGAAGAACTCTTGGCATGATCGCTTGACAAGCTTGAAACCCTAATCTTATCATAGGCTTTGCGATGCGGAGGCGATATAGGCGGCACTCCGTCCTCGCCGCTCTTTTTTCGAGGAGGCGCACTTGATCAAACTCGATATCGTCAACGAAGTCGTCAACCGCACCGGCATCACGAAAACAAAGGCCGAAATGGCCGTCGAAACCGTCTTCGAATCCATGAAGCGCGCCCTCGCTCAGGGTGAGCGCATCGAGCTCCGCGGCTTCGGCATCTTCAACGTTCGCCCGCGGAAAACCGGCATCGGCCGCAATCCCCGCACCGGCGCCGAAGTGGCCATCCCTCCCGGCAAGGCCGTCCGCTTCAAGCCCGGCAAAGAGCTCCAGTCGCTCGAGTAAGGCGGCTCCCTCCAGGTGGACTCCGGCCCCTTCGGCGACTCCTCCGGCGACGCCTCCGCCTGGCTTCCGCCGCGAAATCTCCTTGCGCCTTCCTCCTGGCGCCGCCGCCTCTGGCTCCATGTCCTCCTCTTCGTCCTGACCCTTCTCACCACCTCCGCCCTCGGCGCCCGCCTCGCCTTTAACTTCGAGCACAACCTCCCCGCCTTCGACCTCGAAAGCGACCTCGCTTCTTTCCTCGCCGCTTTCCGCGACCCCGCCCTCCTCCTCACCGGCCTGCCCTACTCCCTCTCCCTCCTCCTCATCCTCACCGCCCACGAGTTCGGCCACTGGTTCGCCTGCCGCTTCCACTCCATCGACGCCAGCCTCCCCTTCTTCCTCCCCGCGCCCACGTTCATCGGCACCTTCGGCGCCTTCATCCGCTTCCGCTCCGCCGTCAAGAGCCGCCGCGAGCTCTTCGACGTCGGCGTCGCCGGCCCGCTCGCCGGCTTCCTCTTCGCCATCCCCGTCCTCGGCCTCGGCCTCGCCCTCTCCAAGGTCGTCCCCGGCATCGGCTTCCAGGGCGAAATCCAGCTCGGCACCCCGCTGCTCCTGCGCGCCGTCGAAGCGTGGCTCTTCCCCGGCGTCACGCCCTCCGACATCTACCTCCACCCCATCGCCCGCGGCGCCTGGGTCGGCCTCTTCGCCACCTCCCTCAACCTCCTCCCCGTCGGCCAGCTCGACGGCGGCCACATCGTCTACGCCTGCTTCGGCGAACGCCACCGCCTCGTCTCCACCGTCACCGTCGCCGTCCTCTTCTTCCTCGGCTTCGTCTACTGGCCCTGGTGGGTCTGGTCCGCCGTCTTCTTCTTCCTCGGCCGCCGCCACTTCGTCGTCTTCGGCGACTCCGCCCTCGGCTCCGGCCGCTGGCGCATCTTCGCCCTCACCCTCATCGTCTTTGCTCTCAGCTTCATCGCCGCACCCGTTCAGTACAATAGCGATCAGGGCCTGCTGCCCTGAGCCCGTGGAATGAAGATCAGCGCCACCATCATCACCTGCAACGAGGAGCGCAATCTTCCGCGGGCCATCGAAAGCCTCCGCTGCTGCGACGAAATCCTCATCGTCGATTCCGGCTCCACGGACCGTACCGTCGAGCTCGCCCAGAAATTCGGCGCCCGCGTCCTCGAAGCCAACTGGCGCGGCTACGCCGGCCAGAAAAACTACGCCTCCGACCAGGCCGCCTACGACTGGATCCTCTCCATCGACGCCGACGAGGCCCTCAGCGAAGACCTCGAAGCCGAAATCTGGCAGCTCAAGAAAAACGGCGCCGATTGCGACGCCTTCACCGTCCCCCGCCTCGCCCAGTACCTCGGCCGCTGGATCCTTTACTCCGGCTGGTATCCCGACCGCAAAATCCGCCTCTTCAACCGCACCCGCGCCCGCTGGGTCGGCGACTACGTCCACGAATCCGTCATCTCCACCGGCCGCATCGGCCAGCTCCACGGCAACCTCCTTCACTACACCTGCGGCAGCCTCAGCGAGCACCTCAAGACGATGGACCGCTACACCACCCTCGCCGCCGAGGAAATCGCCGCCCGCAAGAAATCCGTCCGCTTCTCTCATCTCCTGTTCGATCCCCCCTGGACGTTCTTCAAAACCTACATCCTCCAGCGCGGTTTCCTCGACGGCCTCGAAGGCCTCGCCATCGCCCACATGGCCGCCCTCTACACGTTCCTCAAATACGCCAAGGCCCGCTTCATGAGCTCCGGACGCTGACCCCATGCGCATCCTCCACCTCGATGCCGGCAAAACCCTCCGCGGCGGCCAGCACCAGGTCCTCCACCTCCTCCGCGCTCTCCAGTCCCGCGGCCTCCCCCCGCAGCTCCTCGCCCCCCGCCACTCCCCCCTCACGGAGCACGCCCGCCTCCTCGGCTTCGACGTCGCCCCCCTCTCCTGGCGCTCCCTCCGCGCCAACTCCCCCAACTTCGACCTCGTCCACTGTCACGACGCCCGCTCCCACTCCCTCGCCGCCCTCTGGTCCCAGGTTCCCTTCGTCGTCGCCCGCCGCGTGGCGTTTCCCATCAAAACCGGCCCCATCTCGCGCTGGAAGTACCGCCGCGCCGCTCTCTTCCTCGCCGTCAGCCACGCCGTCCGCGCCCAGCTCCTCGCCGCTGGCGTCCCCGAATCCCGCATCAGTGTCGTCCCCGACTGCACCCCCCTGCCCGCTTCATTGAGCACCCTCGACGGCCCCCTCCTCGCCATCGACTCCCCCGATCCCCGCAAAGGCGTCCCCCTCCTCCGCCGCACCGGCCTCGATATCTGTTTTTCCGACAATCTCGCCGCCGGCCTCCTCCACGCCCGCTTGTTCGTCTATATCACCGAAAGCGAAGGCCTCGGCTCCGCCGTCCTCCTCGCCATGGCCCACGGCGTCCCCGTCGTCGCATCCAATGTCGGCGGCCTGCCCGAAATCGTCCGCCACGAGCAAACCGGCCTCCTCGTCGAAAACCATCCCCCCGCCATCGCCCACGCCGTCTCCCGCCTGCTCGCCGACTCCTCCCTCGCCGCCCGCCTCGCCGCCAACGCTCGCCGCCTCGTCGAAGAGCGGTTTACAATCGAGCAGGTGGCCGATGCCACCTTGGCCGCCTATCGGAGGGTTCTTGCATGACGGAGCAATTGCTCATCGCCATCTACGCCGGCGCGTTCGGCCTCATCATCGGCAGCTTCCTCAATGTCTGCGTCAGCCGCCTCGCCGACGACTACTCCATCGTCGCCCCCCGCTCCCAGTGCCCTCGCTGCGGCTCCCTCATCGCCTGGTACGATAACGTCCCCCTGCTCAGCTTCCTGCTCCTCGGCGGCCGCTGCCGCCACTGCCGCCTCCCCATCTCCATCCGCTACCCCCTCGTCGAGCTCCTCACCGCCCTGCTCTTCTTCTGGGCCTTCTTCCGCCTCGGCCCCGGCTGGCCCGCCCTCAAGTGGTGCGTCTTCGCCGCCGTCACCGTCGAGCTCATCTTCTCCGACGCCGAAACCCGCATCCTCCCCGACGAGTTCACCCGCTGGGGCGCCGCCCTCGGCGTCGTCTTCTCCCCCATCGTCCTGCTGCCCTCCGGCATCATCCCCTGGGTCGCCCAACTCTTCCTGCCGCCCGTCCCCCCCGCCGCCCTCTCTTTCTTGAACTCCCTCGGCGCCGCCCTCTTCCTCTCCGGCGGCCTCTGGCTGATGGGCCTCGCCTACGCCCGCTTCCGGGGCAGGGAAGGGCTCGGCTTCGGCGATGTCAAAATGGTGGCCTTCCTCGGCGCGTTCCTAGGCCTCGAAACCGCTCTCCTCGGCCTCATGTTCGGATCCCTGCTCGGCTCCGTCCTCGGCCTCGCCTGGATCAGGATCCGCCGCCACGACCCCGCTTCCTACGAGCTCCCCTTCGGCTCATTCCTCGGCGCTGGCGCGCTGCTCGCCGCCGCCACCCTGCTGTAGGCTCGCCCTCATCCGTTCCAACGCCGCTGTCGAGAAGCGCATCTCCCGCGACCACAGGTCCCGCCGCGTAAACACCGCCTTCGTCAGCCCCTCCGCGTCGTGCAACCCGCTCGACGTCAGAACGTGGTGGATCTCGTGCGCTGCTACTCTTCCCAACCCCCGCCCCAGCATCTCACCGTCTTCCCCGATCACCTGCCTCACCCGTCCGCACTCCATCTCCACGAACGGCAGCACCCGCCCGTCGCTGATGTGCGTCAGTCCCAGCGCCCGGCCCCGCCCCTGGTCCGCGCACCCGTCCTTGAACCGCACCACCACCACCCGGTCGTACGCCTCTCCCGCCCGCGCCCCCCACACCAGTTCCACCCCCGCTTCCGCCATCGCCGCCGTCGTCTCCTGCTCAAACGCCACCCGCGTCGCCTCCCCCATCTCTACCGGGTAGCGCACCGCCATCCCCACACGAACCGGCTCCGCCGCCATCGCCGCTGCCGCTATCGTCATGAGAATGAAGAGCTTCAACCGCCTGTCTCCGTTCTGTTTCAATTCTGTGACAGTTCGGTTCCAGTTTCAACACAAATCGTGTTACAAACATCCAGATTTCTCCGATCCCCCTTTCGCCTCAGTCTCTTACCCCGCTCGCCGCCCCTCCCCCAGAAAAGGCAACGGGGGAGCCCGCTGGGGCTCCCCGTCTCCTTCCCAACCCGGCCCTGATCCCTCAGGGCGTATGGATCACGATGCTCCCCCGCCGGTCGTCGTCGAGGGCTCCTCGCCGTCTGGCGTCAACTATGCTTCCCGGCCGCTCAACGGAAGCGAAGTCGCGGCTGCCGCGCAACGGCAGCGCCTGCTCGACAGCCACCTCCCGTTCTACTCGGCTGGCCCAACGCCGTCACGGCGACCACCGTCGCCGGGGAAGTGTTCCAAAGAAACTGCAGCCTGCTCTATGAGTCGCGCAGACAACACGGCGGCTGGTTTGGCGATGATCGAGCGGTCCAGCCGGACGGTGCCGGGGTCGAGTATGA